>NZ_JBVJKF010000017.1:0-178098 GCF_055585365.1 Streptomyces sp. NPDC053432 | reverse complement strand
GGTTCTCAAAGCGCAGATGAGAGTGCATCCCGCGAGACTACGCGTCCCGCCCCACCGGCGAGGCCGAGGCGAACGTTGCCTGGTGCGGCACTAGCACCTGGTTGCTCACGTCGGCACAGCGTGCTCGTCGACGCACGTTGATCGACGGTGGGATGAGTATGTTTCTCCTGGAGAATTCCGAACCCTAGGACTGCCTAGCGTGCACGCTGTCTTTTCCATCGGCAGCCAGTCGTACACGCTTCCCAGCCCACCACTCGCCCCAACTCCCATCCCGTCTGCCGTCGACCCACACGTATGTGGAGCGGCCGCGGTGCCGGGCGTCCAGGTGGAGCGCCCAACTGGACGTACGACCTGGACGCCCGGTGCCGTGGCTGCTCGGCTTGTCCTGGGTCGATGGCAGACGGGATGGGAGTTCCCCCGCCTCAGCCCCCTTCGGCCGGCACTCGTGAGCGGCGCCCCCGCCATCCCGGAGTCAGAGCGCCCCCGCCGGAGGCACCAGTCTTGGCCGGTAGCCGACCGATCAGGCCGGGTCCATCCCCATCAAGCCCTTAGCCACGTTGGCGCGCGGTCGGCGGTCCGGGCTGGAGCGGGGCGCAGACAGGAGCGCAGGCCCGGGGCGACGGGCGCGCGACGCCGCCTTGGGCGGCGGAAGCGCCCTTGATGAAGTAGGGAAACTCTTACCGCAAGGCGCTCTTGCTGGGTCCGTGCCTGGCTGCGCTCCTGAACGCTCCGCGTCAGGCCGCGCTCTCCTGTGGCTGCTGCCCGTGCTCCAGGTAGATCTGGGTGCCCTCCTGTCGTGCCTTGGCAGCTGCGAGGATCCGGCGGGCAAGCCGCGGGATGGTTCGCTCGCTGATCTCGCCTGGCTCGACAAACGCGTAGCTCTTCAGCTCGTCGGCCTGCAACTCGATCTTCGCCAGAATCTCGGGGCTGAGCTGTCCGCCATCGAAGAGGTAGAGAACCTTGTCGCCTTCGCCGGCACTCGGGGCCCAGTCCACGACCAGCAGCCGTCCCAGCGACGGGGCGATGCCCAACTCCTCCTCGACCTCGCGCCTGGCAGCGCTGAGCGGCGACTCCCCGGTCTCTACATATCCGCCGGGGACATCCCAGTAGTTCTTGTAGATCGGTTCCACCATGAGGATGCGGCCGGAGGCGTCAAAGAAGAGCGCACCCGCTGCCATCCGCGGGTGCGCCATCTTCGCTTCATGCTCGTTCGCTGCCATGCAGGTGAGCCTACCTACGTCAGATCACATGGAGCCGGTGGGCGAGATCGGCCAGCGTTCGGCTCGGGCGCCCTCGGTGGTTGCGAACCCAGGAGAGGACGAGTTCTCGCGCGAGGTAGTGACTCCGTACCTGCTCCGGCGCCCAGGCCTCGGCTTCGAGGACCTTGGTGAGGGCGTCGTCCTGGCGATTGTGCGCGCTGAGCGCCCGCGCGATTTCGAGATTGTGGCGTGTGCGGCGTTCGGTCGGCAGGGCGCTGGTGTCGATGCGAGGCCCAAGGTCCACTGCGACCTGCATGTCGCCCAGCTCAGCCGCCGTGGCTACGCGGTGGATAGCGACGTTGGTGGGGCCGAAGGCAGTCCAGACGTGATTGGCATCGTGGCCGAGTCGCTGAGCCGCCCGGTCCGCCTCGGCAAGGAAGTCGCGTGTCGTGGCGCGATCGTCCGCGCGGGCGGCGGCCATCGAGCCTGCGAGGTAGAGCGTGCCGTAGATCGAGAGGAATTCGGGGCCAGCGTCTTCGAGCTCGGGACGCAGGTGTTCGGAAGCGTCGCCTACGAGTTGTACGGCTGCATCGAAACGGCCGTTGGACAGCAGGCAGTGCACCACGGAGCGGAGCAGGGAGCCCGTCACCACAGAGTTTCCGGACTGCTGGGCTGCGGCGAGTCCTCGATCGGCTGCGATCCAGGCGAGGTCGGTTTCGCCGAGTTTGGTGAGCACCATGGCAGCGCCTTGGTACGTCATGGCAGTCAGCTCATGCGCCCGTTCTCGTTCTGCACCATCACAGGTCTGGGAAGTGATGAGGGCATCGGCGAGTAGGAGCGGGAGGCGGCGCGTCGCAAAGCCGTAGTGGGAGTTCTGGTAGGCGTCCCAGACCTCGGCGACGTTGCGGCTCAGCTCGTCCAGCGGCGTCGCCTCGCCCTCGGTGGTGACCCCCAGAAGCGGAGTGAGCTGCCGATAGTTCATGAGTGCCGACCGAAGGGCCGGAACCGTGCGCGTGCCGCTGTCGGCCGTCCAGTCCATCAGCGCCGGTTCGGCAAGCAGATCGCCGAGTGTCACGTCCAACGCATCGGCCAATGACTTGATGACCGAAAGCCTGTCGAGCTCCAGCCGGTTGTTCTCGGCTTTGCTCAGCCAGTCGACCGTTCGGCCCACGAGTCCCGCCAGGACTTCTTGGGAGAGGCCACGCCGCCGGCGGTACCACGCAACGCGCTCGCCGATCGTCAGGTTCGTCGTCATTCCTCGCATGAGAAGAGCGTCCCCCCGTCTCTCAGCTTGACCCCGGAGAGATTTTCCGGGGTGGTGCTGCGATCAGCTCCTAGCGTTGCAGACAGCTCGAACGACTGTCGGATCGAACGTGCAACAAGGGGGCGGGGCGGGTGGCGCTGACCGCGGCTGAGGTCCTGGAACTGATTAGTGAGGTCAAGGTGCTTGGCGAGGAAGTTGCGGCACTGGCACGCCGTGCCGACGCGATGGTCACTCTGCTTGCGACTGCTTCCGCACCAGAGCCTCAACCTGGTCCATGCGCTCGGCGAGCCGATGCATGTCCTTGCGCATCTCCGCCAGGTACTCGGTGATCTGCTCGAACTCCGGGCTGTGCTTGACCGGGCGGTCTTCACCAGGGAGGGTCGCGAAACTGCCCTTGCCCTGGTGCGAGATCACATAGCCGTCTTCCCGGAGACGAGAGATCGCCTGACGGGCAACGGTGCGCGAGACGCCGTGACCAGCCATCAGCTCAGCCTCGGACGGGAGTTTTACGCCTGGGGCCAGCCGCCCGTCTCGGATTCGCCGCTTGAAGTCGTCAGCGATCTCCAAGTACCTCGCACGCCCGGTGAACTCCGTCATAGCCCCTCTCCATGGTTGTCACACCAAGTGCACCACACCGCCTCGGCAGGAGTCGAGATTCAAGCACTTGACGTACTAGGTGCTTCAAGTGCATCCTCAAGTCAGGTTGGCCCACTAAGTGTGCCAAGTTGGTCGAGTCAAGGAGCGCATCAATGCGTCAGATTCCCGTCGACACTTCCGCTGCCATGGTGATGGTGGCTCAGCCCCCGGCTGTGAAGATCAAGGACCGCCGTACCGGTGAGATCGCCACCGACCCCGACACCGGCGCCCAGATGATGACCGTGGACGTGCTCTTTGCCGCGAACGGCGAGGCCGAAGTCCTCTCGATCACCGTCCCGGCCCCTGGCATCACGGGTGACCTGGTCATGGGCACCCCCGTAGGGCTGACCGGTCTGGTGGCCCGGCCGTGGGAGAACGAGTTCAACGGCCAGAAGCGCCACGGGATCAGCTTCCGGGCCGTCGCGGTCACCTCGCTGGTCGTGGACGCGCCGAAGCCGAAGGCGGCCTGAGCGTGACCTGGTTAACTGTCACGCTGCTGCTGGTCGCCGCCGTCGCGCTCCTGCTCCGGTGGCGGCGTCCGGCCTGGTACTGGCTGACCTTCGGGGTCACCTTCGCCGCTCTGCGGGTTCTGGTCCGCTACCGGTCGGTGATGGAGGCCTGCGGGCTCACCGTCCCCCCGGCCCGGTGGCGCCTGGCCCTGGCCCGCTGGTCGGATCGCCCGGTCCCCGAATCCCGGGCACCTCGGATCCTGCGGATCCGGCCGACCCGTACGGGCCTGGTCCTGCGGCTCAGGCTCCGGCCCGGTCAGGACGCGTACGACATCGCCGCCGCCACTGACCGCCTGCGCCACTCCTTCGCCCTGCACAACGTCACCACCCGAGAGATCAAGTCCTCGGTGATCGAGCTGCGGATGACCGGCTACGACGTCCTCAAGCGCGTGCAGATGCCCGCCCGCGGCGACCACGACCCGCTGAGTATCCCGGTCGCGCTGCGGGAGGACGGTGAGGTGTTCCGCCGGGACTACCTCCAGGTGCCGCACGCCCTGAACGTGGGAGCCACACAGTCCGGGAAGTCCGTCTACCTCCGCAACCTCGTCGCGGGCCTGGCCACAGAGCACGTCGCTCTTGCCGGGATCGACTGCAAGAACGGCGTGGAACTCGCGCCGCTGGCCCGCCGGTTCACTGCGCTTGCCGACAACCCCGACACCGCCGCCGACCTGCTCGCCGCGCTCGTCCGCTACATGGCCCGCGTCTACGACATCATCCGGCGCGAGCAGCGGATCAGCGCCGACATCCCCGACGCTGAGATCACCGCGAACATCTGGGACCTGCCCAAGCACCTGCGCCCCGTCCCGGTCGTGCTCGTCGTGGACGAGGTCGCAGAGCTGGCCCTGTACGTCACCAAGGACGAGGAGAAGCGCCGGGACCAGATCATCACCGACCTCGTGCGGCTCGCCCAGCTCGGCCGCGCCGCCGGGATCTACCTGGAAATCTGCGGCCAGCGCTTCGGCTCCGAACTCGGCAAGGGCATCACGATGCTCCGTGCCCAGCTCACCGGCCGCACCGCGCACCGGGTCAACGACGAGACCTCGGCCAATATGGCCTTCGGAGACATCTCCCCGGACGCCGTCCTCGCCACCGTCCAGATCCCCACCGACCGTCCCGGCACCGCCGTGGTCGGCGACTCCTCCGGCGGCTGGGTCCGTATCCGGACCCCGCACACCACGCTCCGCCAGGCCGTCAACGTGTGCAACGCGAACGCGCACCGCACCCCGGACATCGGCGAACTCGTGCCCTTCCGGCCGGCACTCCCGGCCCCCGCTCTGACCGGCAATGTCGTGTCAAAGCCCACCGCCGCGAGCGTCTGAACCTCCACCCTGCTCCATCGGTCGGCGTGACCGCATCACGCCAGGTCCCTACCCCTCCCATGCCAGAAAGCAGGAGTGATCCTCATGGCCACCGCGAGGAAGACCACCGCCCGCAAGCCCGCCGCGAAGAAGTGCGCCGACTGCGACGGCAAGGGCGAGACCGCCGAGACCGTCCGGGTCGGCAGCCGCAAGATCCGCGAGACCGCCGACCGTCAGGCCGCCCTGTGCCTGGCCTGCTTCGGCACCGGCGAAGCCCCGACCCCCTGATCCGCCGGGGCTGGGCGGCTGAAATCCCCCGCCTGGCCCTGGCTCCAACCTCAAGGAAGGAGGAACCCCGATGCTCCCGAAGGCCCGCCCGGACGCAGTCCTCGTACAGGCCGTGATCGCCGGGGCCCTGTCCTTCGCCCACCTCCACGACCTCGCCGAAGCCTCCGGACAGGATGGCTGGAAGGCCTGGGCCTACCCGGTCAGCGTGGACCTGCTCCTCGTCGCCGCCTGGCGCCGCCTCCGGCTCCTCCGCGATGCCGGGGACCCGGTCCGCTCAGCCTGGCTCTGGTTCACGGTGGCGCTCGCCGCCTCCCTCGGGGCGAACGTCGCCACCGCAGGGCTCCTCGACCTGGCCAACGTCCCAAACTGGCTGCGGATCCTCGTGGCTGGCTGGCCCGCCCTCGCCTTCCTCGGCGGAACCCTCCTCGTCCACCCCGCCCCGGCCCCTGACCCCGGCCCGGTCCTCGATCCCGCGCCTGTGGAAGAGACCGCCCCCACGGTCATCGAACGCGACACAGAACCCGAGCCGGTCGCCGAGCCGGAACCTGTCCCGGCCCTCCCTGCGCCCTCGCCTGAGCCGGTGCCCGTTCCGGCTCCGCTGGTCGAGCACGCCCGGAAGCTCGCCGCCGATCACCTGGCCCGCACCGGCACCCCGCTCGATGCGGACACCTTGCGTGCCCGCCTCGGCGTCCCGGCCGCCATGGCCGCCGCCATCACCGCCCAACTCGCCTGAACGGAGAACCCGTATGCCCGCCCCGGACCGCTTCCACTCGCTCATGCAGATCGGCCCCGTCCAGATCGGCACCTACCGCGACCGCCACGGACGCACCAAGCGCGCCGCCGTCTGCACCACCGACGGCTGCGGCTGGTCCGTCACCAACTACACGACCAGCACCGCCGCACAGCTCGCCGCCCGCTCCCACCGCTGCCGCGTCAACTGACCTCGGAAGGCCACCGTCATGGACGTCCCGCTCTGGCTCGCACTGATCGTCGTCGGCGCCCTCGGCATCAAGCTCATCCGCCCGCCCTGGTGGCTCGTCGCCGTGATCCTCCTCGGCGGCTACCTCCTCGCGGACAGCCTCCTCGCCCCGGTCATCGACACCGCCATCACCAAGTAACACAACCGAGAAAGGAGAACCGCTGATGATCCGCCCCAAGATCCCGGTCAACCCGCTCCCGACCGGCCTCGTCATCCCCCTCGACCAGCCGACCGCCGCTCTCGAACCCCACAGCGGTAGCGCCCCGGCCTGCGGCTGCGACCACGCCCCGGCCCCCGCTGAGCCCCGCGTCCAGATGCCCGCCGTCCGCCTCACCCCGACCGGCCTCGTCGCCGTCGTCGCCGGTGGCGCCGGACTCGTCCTCGTCGTCGGCGCCGTCCTGGTCTCCATGCTCCTCGCCGTCGCCATCACCGGCGTCTCGGTCGCCGTCTGCGCCGTGGTCTTGCGTTCCCTGCTCAACCAGAACCACCGCTGACCGGCCCCGGGACGGCCCTGAAACCGCCAAGTCTCCGCCGTCCCGGCGCCGTGCTCCTGCCCGAACCAACTGATCCGGAAGGAAGCACCATCATGAACCAGCACCACCACACCCCGGGCCAGGTCTGCCCCAACTGCGACGGCCACGCCTCTGTCGCCGTCACCCTCGGCGGCCGCGACCGCGCCGGTCACCTCCGTACGATCACCGCGCACTGCCCCGCCTGCGCCGGCACCGGCACCACGGCTCGCCGCACCGCCGTCGTCGCGGGGCGCTGATCGCGTGACCAACCTGCTCCAGGACCCGGCCACCCTCGGCGACATGCTGCGGGTGGCCTCGGCCCCTGATTACCAGCGCTGGCACGAGCAGGTTCGCCGCACCGGCGGCTGCTCCGACCCGATCCACGTCACTGGCTGGACCCTTTCCAAGGACAAGACCTCCGGCCAGACTCTGCACCGCTACTCCACCGAAACCGAGCCCGGCGGACGGCTCCGGATCGCCTGCGGCAACCGGCGGGCCTCCCGCTGCCCCTCCTGCGCCTGGACCTACGCGGGCGACACCTACCACCTGATCCGGGCCGGACTCGCCGGAGACGATCGCCGCGACATCCCCGCCACCGTCCGCGAACACCCCCGCGTCTTCGCCACTCTCACCGCACCCTCCTTCGGCCCGGTCCACAACCGCCCCGCCGGCCGTCCCTGCCGCTGTGGCAAGCACCACCAGGAGGACGCCGCCGAACTCGGTACCGCCCTCGACCCGGCCACGTACGACTATGCGGGCGCCGTCCTCTTCAACAACATGGCCGGACAGCTCTGGCAGCGCTTCACGACCCGCCTGCGCCGTGAGATCGCCGCGTGCGCCGGACTGACCCAACGGGAGCTGAAAGAGGAAGCCCGAATCTCCTACGGCAAGGTCGCCGAGTTCCAGAAGCGCGGCGCCATCCACTTCCACGCCGTCATCCGCATCGACGGGCCTGCCGGTCCGTCCAGCCCGCCGCCCTACTGGGCCAGCACGGAACTCCTTGATCGCTCGATCCGGGCGGCGGTGGCCCACACGTACACCTCGGTATCGGTCCCGGCCACCGCCGACCAGGCTGCTCGTACCTTCCGCTGGGGCACCCAGATCGACGTACGGCCCATCAAGGCCTTCGGAGACGGCTCCGACATCACCGAACAGGCCGTCGCCTCATACGTCGCCAAGTACGCGACCAAAGCCGCAGAGAACACCGGCACCCTCGACCACCGGATCGGCAACCGCGAAGCCCTCGTCCTCCTCGACGTCCCCGACCACACCGCCCGCCTGATCGGGGCCTGCCTCGACCTCGACCCGCTCTACCCGGACCGCCGCCTCGCCGCCTGGGCCCACATGCTCGGCTTCCGCAGCCACTTCTCCACCAAGTCCCGCCAGTACTCCACCACCCTCAGCGCCCTCCGCCAGACACGCGCCGACTACCGCGCCGCCCAAGAACGCGAAGCCCGCGGCCTCGATGACGCCGAGCCGGACACCGTGCTCGTCCTCGCCTCCTGGCAGTACGCCGGCCACGGACACACCCCCGGCGAATCCGTCCTCGCCGCCACCATCGCTCGAGACATCCAGCTCAACCGTCAGACCGCCCGCGAAGCGCTCGCAGACCTGAACGACGACTCCGAGGGAGAGCAATGACCACGATGACCTTCCGCGGAGCGGACCTTGTGCCCGCTTTGTACCGCGTCTCTGAGGCCACGCGCGTGCTCGGGATCAGCCGAACCGTCATCTACGACTTGATGCGCACGGGCCGCCTTCGGACGGTCAAGGAAGGGCGTACGCGGCTGGTCCCTGCCTCCGCGATCGCCGACTACGTGGCCCTCCTGGAGGGCGAAGCGGCGGCTAGGTCATGACCAAGCGAAGAAGCCGCGGGGACGGCGGCCTTCACTGGGACGAGAAGCGTCAGCGCTGGATCGCCAGCGTGAGCCTCGGCTTCGACCCGAGCGGCAAGCGCATCGTGAAGCGCGGCAGCGGCCGGACCAAGACCGAGGCGAAGACCAAGCTCAAGGAGGTGCTGCGGGATCACGAAGACGGTCTCGCCATCGCGCCGACGAACTACACCGTGGCGGACGCCGTGAACGACTGGCTTCTGTACGGGCTCGCTGGCCGGGATCAAGGAACCGTGGACACCTGTACGTCCCTTTGCCGGAATCATGTGATCCCGGCGCTTGGCGCCCGCAAGCTGCGTGAGCTGAGCGGTGAAGACGTGGACCGATGGCTCGCTTCCAAGGCGAAGACGCTGAGCACGCGCACGCTTCAGGCCGTGCACTCGTGCCTGAACCGAGCCGTCAAGCGCGCCATGGTCAGGGACAAGGTGAAGCGCAACATCGTGGAACTCTGCTCCATCCCGAGCGGGCAGTCCGGCCGGCCGTCCAAGGCGCTGACGCTAGTCCAGGCCGAAGCCGTGCTCCGGGCTGCCGAGGGCACTTCGGCTCACGCGTACATCGTGCTCGCCCTTCTTACCGGGGCGCGTACCGAGGAGCTGCGTGCGCTCACCTGGGATCACGTCTTCCTGAAGGGGGACCCGAATGCGGCCCCGCCCGTTCCGCCGCACATCGCGGTGTGGAGGTCGGTTCGGGCTACGGGGGACACCAAGACCAAGAAGTCGCGTCGGACGATCGCCCTGCCCGCCCGGTGTGTGGGTGCGCTCTGGAAGCACTTCGAAGATCAGGGCTGGGACCGGCTCGCCGCCGGTGATCAGTGGACGGAGAAGGGGCTTGTCTTCTCGTCCGCTGTCGGGACAGAGCTCGACTCAACCAACGTCCGGCGGGCCTTCCGACAGGCGATCGATGGGGCCGATGGGATCGACGCGAGGGAGTGGACCCCGCGCGAGCTGCGGCACAGCTTCGTGTCACTGTTGTCGGACAAGGGTGTGCCGCTCGAAGAGATCTCCCGGCTCGTCGGGCATTCCGGTACGGCAGTGACCGAGGCGGTGTATCGGAAGCAGATCCGTCCGGTGATCCAGACCGGGGCGACGGTCATGGACAGCATCTTCCGAGGCGCCGCGAAGCCGTAGTCACGCAGATAGACACGCACGCAGAAACAGGTGAGGCACCTACCAGTACTAGTAGGTGCCTCACCTGGTTTTACTCTGTCGGGGTGGCGGGATTTGAACCCACGACCTCTTCGTCCCGAACGAAGCGCGCTGCCAAGCTGCGCTACACCCCGATCGTCGCCCCGCAGCGTGTGCTGTCCTGGCGACATCGATTACTTTAGCGGACCCGCGGCCTGAGACGAAATCCGGTTTTCACCGGCCGGGCGCGGGGCGAGCGGGGACGCCGGCCGGCAACGGTCCGCCGCCACCAGCGCGAGGCCGAGGACGTAGAAGAAGAGACCCAGGACCAGCGCGTTCAGGGCGACGCGGGCGTAGCCGTACTGGGCCACGTCGATGAAGGGGTACGTGTAGCGGGCCTTCGCGCCGGGGGCCAGCAGGGCCCCGCGGACCAGCGCGAAGGTCACGTACGCGAGCGGGTACGCCAGCCACTGCAGGGCGTGGCGCGGGCGCAGGGTGCGCGGGGCGGTGAGGAGGAGGAAGTCCAGGACCGCGCCGATGGGGGTGACCGTGTGCAGGAGCTGGTTGGCGACGGCCTTCGCGCCGGTCAGCCCGTCCAGCTCGGCCAGCACGTTGAAGGGGCTCGACGGGTTCGCGAGGACCAGGTGGAAGACGAGCCCGGTGATCAGGATGAAGAGCAGGACGCCGCCCCGCAGGAGGGGGGCGACGTCCGGGCGGCGCTGCCACGCGCGGCCGGCCGAGAGCGAGAAGACGGCAGCGACCGCGATGTTCGTCCAGATGGTGAAGAAGCTCAGGACGACCGGGACGCTGCCCTGGGCGAGCTCGATGGCCACCCCCACCACGGCCGCGGCGGCGACGAGGGCGCGGAAGACCGCCTGGACCGTGTACGTCGGTGAGGTCATCGCATCAACGTACCGGGGGAGGGGTGGCGAACCCTTACTCCTTGGGGGTGAGCGTCAGGAGCGTCGCCTCCGGCGGGCACGCGAAGCGCACCGGGGTGTACCGGTTGGTCCCGCAGCCCGCCGAGACGTGCAGGTACGAGCGCTGCCCCTCCGCCTCGTAGGTGGACAGGCCCTTCACCCGCTTGGTGTCGAGGTCGCAGTTGGTGACCAGCGCCCCGTAGAAGGGGATGCAGAGCTGCCCGCCGTGGGTGTGACCGGCCAGGATCAGCGGGTAGCGGTCGGCCGTGAAGGCCTCCAGGGTGCGCAGGTAGGGGGCGTGCACCACGGCGATCGAGAAATCGGCGTCGGCCTCCGGGCCGCCCGCGACGCGTTCGTACCGGTCCCGCTTGATGTGCGGGTCGTCCAGGCCGGTGAAGGCCAGGTCCATGCCGTCCAGCTTCAGCCGCGCCCGCGTGTTGGTGAGGTTCCTCCACCCGGCCGCGTCGAAGGCGTCCCGCATCTCCTCCCACGGGTTGTGGACGGCGCCGACGACCGGCTTGTTGCCGTTGAGCCCGTGCCGGCCCTGGGCCTTCTCGATCAGGTAGCGCCCCGGGTTGCGCAGCCGGGGCCCGTAGTAGTCGTTCGACCCGAAGACGTACACCCCGGGGAAGGACATCAGCGGACCCAGGGCGTCGAGCACCTCGGGGATGCCCTCGGTGTCGGAGAGGTTGTCGCCGGTGTTCACGACGAAGTCCGGGCGCAGTCCGGCCAGCGACTGCAGCCAGGCGCGCTTCTTGCGCTGCCCGCGGACCATGTGGATGTCCGAGACCTGCAGTATGCGCAGGGGGCGCATCCCCTGCGGGAGGACCGGGACCGTCACCCGGCGCAGGCGGAAGGACCGCGCCTCGAAACCGGCGGCATAGGCCACACCCGCGGCACCGACCGCAGCGATTCCGGCAGCCGCCTTCAGGGGTACTCCGTAACGCGCACGCATGGGGTCATCGTCGCAGACGCGGAAAACGGGTGGGCGCCAGCGCCCCCGCACCTGGCAGACTCATGTCCATGACCACGCTCAAGGCCAAGCTCCAGGAAGACCTCACGACCGCCATCAGGGAGCGGAACGAGCTGCACTCGTCCACCCTGCGCCTGACCCTCTCCGCCATCACCAACCAGGAGGTCGCGGGCAAGGAAGCCCGTGTGCTCTCCGACGAGGAAGTCCTCAAGGTGATCGCCAAGGAGGCGAAGAAGCGCCGCGAGGCCGCCGAGGCCTTCGCGCAGGGCGGCCGCGCCGAGCAGGCCGCGCGCGAGACCGCGGAGGGCGAGTTCCTCGACACCTACCTGCCCAAGCAGCTCGGGGACGAGGAGCTCGACGCGATCGTGGCGCAGGCCGTCGAGGAGGCCAGGGCCGTGGGTGCCGAGGGGCCGCGGGCCATGGGCGCCGTCATGAAGATCGTGAACCCGAAGGTCGCGGGCCTCGCGGAGGGCGGGCGGGTCGCCGCCGCCGTGAAGAAGCACCTCTCCTAGCAACACCAAGAGGGGGCCCCCGCCGCATCCGACTCCGGATCCGGCGGGGGCCCTCCCTCTTTCCGTGCTGCTGCGCGCCGCCTAGTCGCGGCCGCCGATGACGCCCGGCGGGAGCGTGAACCCGCCGAGGGGATCCGTCCCGCCCGGGTTCCCGCCGGTGGCTCCGGCGGCGGTCGTTCCGCCGGCCGTCGTCCCGCCCGGCTGTCCGTCGCCGGGCTTGTTGTCGCGGCCGGGCTTGCCGGGCTTGTTCGGCTTGCCCGGGCTGGGCTTGCTGCCGCCGACGACGGGGCCGGCGCCGTCGGGGATGTTCACCGTGGTGAAGGTCAGTGCCTCACGGCCGGAGAGCGCGCCCGAGACCGCCTGCTTCCAGATCGGGCCGGGCAGGCCACCGCCGAAGACCTTGTCGTAGTACTGGCCGCCGATGGTGATGTTCTCCATCGACACCTGCTTGGTGCCGCCGGAGCCGACCCAGGTCGCGCCGGCCATGTTCGGCGTGTAGCCGACGAACCAGGCGTTGTAGCGGCTGTCGGTCGTACCGGTCTTGCCCGCGCTCTGCCGGTCGGTCAGACCCGACTGCTGGCCGGTACCGGAGTCGACCACGCCGAGCAGCAGCGTGTTGATGGTGTCGGCGGTCTTCTCGCTCATCGCCCGGTCGCACCTGGACTTCGGGACGGTCAGCGCCTTGCCGTGCGCGTCGGTGATCGACTCGATGGCGACCGGGGTGCAGTACACGCCCCGGTTGGCGAAGGTGGCGTACGCGTTGGCCATGGTCAGCGGGGACATGCCCTCGGTGCCGAGCGCGATGGCCGGTACCTCGGGGAGCTTGGTGCCGTTGGCCGGGATCACGCCGAGCTTGGTGGTCATCTCGGTGACGGGGCAGAGACCGACCTCGGAGATCATCTCGACGAAGTAGGTGTTGACCGACTTGGCCATCGCCTCCTTCATCGCGTACGGGCCGACCTCGGACTCGGTCTCGTTCTCCACCCGGTCCCTGCCGGTGTTGACCCAGGGCTTGTCGCCGCAGGTCTGCACCGGGCTCGGGTAGTCCATGTCGTACGGGGACAGGTACGTCTTCGTCGGCGGCAGCCCGCGCTCGATGGCGGCCGCGGCGACGAACGCCTTGAAGGTGGAGCCGGTCGGGAAGCCGAAGTTCGAGCCGCCCATCTTCTTGTCCACCGAGAAGTTGATCTGGGTCTCGTTCTTGGCGAAGCCGTACGGCTTGGACTGCCCCATGGCGAGGACCCGCCCGGTGCCGGGCTGGACGAGGGTGACGGCCGTCGCGACCTTGTCGTCCTGGTCCACGTGGTCCTTGATGGACTCGTTCACCGACTCCTGCGACTGCGGGTCCAGGGTCGTACGGACCGTCAGGCCACCCTGGTTCCAGACCTTCGCGCGCTCCTCGCGGGTCTTGCCGAAGGCGGTGTCGTCGAGGAAGGAGTTCCTGACGTAGTCGCAGAAGAACCCGGCGCCCTTGACCGCGGTGATGCAGCCGTTCTTGGGCTTGGTCACCTTCAGTACGACCGGCTTCGCCTTCGCCGCGTCCGCCTCCGTCTGGGAGATGTCCTTGATGTCGGCCATCCGCTGGAGGACGAGGTTGCGGCGCTTGGTCGCCTCGGTCACGTCGTTCACGGGGTCGAACCGGCTCGGCGACTGGACGACGCCCGCCAGCAGCGCGGACTCCTCCAGGGTCAGGTCCTTGGCCGGCTTGCTGAAGTAGCGCTGGGCCGCGGACTCGATGCCGTAGGCCTGCTGGCCGAAGAAGGTGATGTTGAGGTAGTTCTCGAGGATCTTCTTCTTCCCGAGCTCCTCCTCGACCTGGATCGCGTACTTCAGCTCGCGGATCTTGCGCCCGAGGCTCTTCTCCTGGGCCTCGCGCACCTTGGTCTCGTCGTCACCGGCCTCTTCGACGAAGACGTTCTTCACGTACTGCTGGGTGAGCGTCGAGGCGCCCTGCGCCGCGCCGCCCTCCTGCGCGTTGCGGTTGACCGCGCGCAGGATGCCCTTGAGGTCGACCGCGCCGTGCTCGTAGAAACGCGAGTCCTCGATGGCGACGATCGCCTTCTGCATGTACGGGGAGATCGCCGTGAGCGGGACGACCTGCCGGTCGCGCGAATAGACAGTGGCGATCAAGCCACCTTCGGCGTCCAGAATCGTGGTCCGCTGACTCAGCGGCGGAGTCTTGAGATTGGCCGGGATCTCATCGAATCCCTCGACCGTGCCCTTGGCCGCGAGCCCGAGGGCACCCGCCGCCGGAATCGCCATGCCGGCCAGCACCACTCCGGAGAGAACGGACACACCGAGGAACTTGGCGGCCTGCTGGCTCCCCGTGAGCCCGCCGCCCGAGCGCTTCTTTCCCATGGAGGGCAGCCTACGTTCTGATTCGCCGGACACATGCGAATGCCTTGGCCTAAGCTGACCCCAACTGTCACAGCAGTCCGGTACGACATCAACCCCTCGGCTTGATTTTCACCCTTCCCGAACCGGGTGGACTCATGTCCGAATCCCGCTCCCCGCTGTGGCCGTGCCTTCGTGATGCCCGCCGATTTCATCCGAATCGCCGGAATGGTCGGGCATGTCGCCGGATCACTCCGTCGGGTGATCTGCCGCTTACCCATAGTCCGTTCGGACCATTCAAGATTGGGCCCGTCGGGGGTGTTGCACTGTGCTCGCCTTCCGTAACGTCCTCAACTGGCAGCGGTGAATATGCCGCTACCGCCGTGGGGGAGCCTCGATTCGGGAGAGGACGGCGCCGGGATGGGCTGGGTTACCGACTGGAGTGCGCAGGCAGCCTGCCGCACTACCGATCCGGATGAACTGTTCGTTCAAGGAGCGGCACAGAACAGGGCCAAGGCGGTGTGCACCGGATGTCCGGTGCGGACCGAGTGCCTGGCCGATGCGCTCGACAATCGCGTCGAATTCGGCGTGTGGGGCGGAATGACCGAGCGGGAACGACGTGCGCTGCTGCGCCGGCGTCCCACCGTCACCTCGTGGCGACGGCTGCTCGAAACCGCCCGCACGGAGTACGAGCGCAGCACGGGCATCCTCACCATGGATGCAGATGCGGAGATCGACGTTCCGTACGAGACGTACGCGGCAGCCGGGTAGACCACACGGCCACCACGTCGTACGAACGCCTACGCTCCGGCCGGAACCCCGGCCGCGAGTCGCTCTCCGATGGCCCGCAGCCCGGCGAGGTCGTGCACATCGCCGGGCAGGGCGGCCACTTCGGCCACCGCCACTTCGGGGTGCAGTGAGGTGAAGCGATCGCGTGTGCGCTGCTCGCGCGCGATCACCTGCATCCTCTCCGCGTGCAGGCGCAGCAGGCCTGCGGTGATGCCGTCCACGACGGCTGAACGGTCGGACGGGTGGGGCAGGTGGGCCGGATCGCCGTTGCCGGTTTCGGGGGAGCCGTCGTCGGCCCGGTCACGAAGTCCAGCCTTCCCGGACTCCTGATCGACAATGCCGTCGTCTTCAAGATTCTCCGCGGCGGCCAACGCCCGTTCGGCGGACAGCTGGTCGGCGCCGCTGCCGTGCACCCGGTTCAGTACGAGACCGGCCAGCGGCATCTTCTCCGCGGCCAGCCGCTCCACGAAGTACGCGGCCTCGCGCAGGGCGTCCGGTTCGGGCGCGGCGACCACGAGGAAGGCCGTACCGGGAGCCTGCAGCAGCCGGAAGGTCGCGTCGGCCCGGGTGCGGAAGCCGCCAAACATCGTGTCCATGGCGGCCACGAAGGTCTGAACGTCCTTCAGCAGCGAGGCGCCCATCAGCTTGCTCAGGGTGCCCGTCATGATCGACATGCCGACGTTGAGGAACTTCATCCCCGCCCGGCCGCCCACCTTCGCCGGAGCCATCAGCACCCGGATGAACTTCCCGTCCAGGAAGGACCCGAGACGCTTCGGCGCGTCGAGGAAGTCCAGCGCCGACCGGCTCGGCGGGGTGTCGACGATGATCAGGTCCCAGTCGTCGCGGGCCCGCAGCTGCCCCAGCTTCTCCATCGCCATGTACTCCTGCGTGCCCGCGAAGCCGGCCGACAGGGACTGGTAGAAGGGATTGGCGAGGATGGCCCGGGCCCGCTCGGCGTCCGCGTGCGCCTCGACGATCTCGTCGAAGGTCCGCTTCATGTCCAGCATCATGGCGTGCAGTCCGCCGCCGTCGGCGCCCACGCCCCCGACCTCGCGCGGGGTGTTGTCCAGCGAGTCGATCCCCATCGACTGCGCGAGCCGCCGTGCCGGGTCGATGGTCAGCACGACCGCCTTCCGCCCGCGCTCGGCCGCGCGTACGCCGAGCGCCGCGGCCGTCGTGGTCTTGCCGACCCCGCCCGCGCCGCAGCACACGATGATCCGCGTCCCCCGGTCGTCGAGCAGTCCGTCGACCTCCAGCCGCGGCGGAGAGTCCAGAGCCACGGTGTCCACCCCCTCGCTCATTCGCCCACCGACTGCTTGCGCAGTTCCTTGGCCAGCTCGTACAGCCCCGCCAGGTCCATCCCCGCGCCGAGCAGCGGGAGTTCGTACGTCGGCATGTCCAGCTCCCCCAGTACGGCGCGCTGCTCACGCTCCAGCTCCACCCGGCTCGCGTGCTCGGCGGCCTGCGTGAGCAGCGGCTCCACCAGCCGCTCGGCGAGCCCGCCGCGGCGCGCTCCGCCGAGCCCTGCGCGGGACAGCGCCCGGGCGACACCGGCGCGGTGGTCCTCGGCGGCGGTGCGCAGGGTGTCCTCGTCCAGATGGTGCGGGCGCACCATGTTGACGACGACCCGCCCGACGGGAAGTCCGGCCTCGCGCAGTTCCGCGATGCCGTCAGCGGTCTCCTGGACGGGCATCTCCTCCAGCAGCGTGACCAGGTGGACGGCCGTCTCGGGGGACTTGAGCACCTTCATGACGGCCTGCGCCTGGTTGTGGATCGGCCCGAACCGGGCCAGGCCCGCCACCTCGTCGTTGACGTTCAGGAAGCGGGTGATCCGCCCGGTCGGCGGCGCGTCCATGACCACGTGGTCGTAGACGAACCGACCGGCCCGGTCCTTGCGCCGCACCGCCTCGCAGGCCTTGCCCGTCAGCAGCACGTCGCGCAGGCCGGGGGCGATGGTCGTGGCGAAGTCGATGGCGCCGAGCTTCTTGAGCGCGCGGCCGGCCGAGCCGAGCTTGTAGAACATCTGGAGGTAGTCCAGCAGGGCCCGCTCGGCGTCGATGGCGAGGGCGAAGACCTCGCCGCTGCCGCCGGGCGCCACCGCGATCTTGCGCTCCTCGTAGGGGAGCGCCTCCGTCCCGAAGAGCTGTGCGATGCCCTGCCTGCCCTCGACCTCCACGAGAAGAGTCCGCTTGCCCTCGCGTGCGAGGGCGAGCGCGAGTGCCGCGGCGACCGTGGTCTTGCCCGTGCCGCCCTTGCCGCTGACCACCTGGAGCCTGCTCACAGCGTCCGAGCCTAATTCCTTCGCCCCGGACCGCAGGCACTACCCTCGCTCCCATGACCAAGAAGTTCGAATACGCGACGGTCCCGCTGCTGGTTCACGCCACCAAGCAGATCCTGGACACCTGGGGCGAGGACGGCTGGGAGCTCGTCCAGGTCGTGCCCGGGCCGAACAACCCCGAGCAGCTCGTGGCCTACCTGAAGAGGGAGAAGGCATGAGCGCCGTCGAAGCGAGGCTGGCCGAGCTCGGCCTGACCCTCCCCGAGGTCGTCCCGCCGCTCGCCGCGTACCAGCCGGCCGTCCGGTCGGGCGCGTACGTCTTCACCGCGGGTCAGCTCCCGATGGTCAAGGGCAGCATGCCGATCACCGGCAAGGTCGGCGCGGAGGTCTCGGCGGAGCAGGCCAAGGAGCTCGCCGCCGTGTGCGCGCTGAACGCCCTGGCCGCCGTCAAGTCGGTCATCGGTGACCTCGACAAGATCGCGCGCGTCGTGAAGGTCGTCGGCTTCGTCGCCTCGGCCCCGGACTTCACCGCCCAGCCGGGCGTGCTGAACGGTGCGAGCGAGCTGCTGGGCGAGGTCCTCGGCGACAAGGGCGTGCACGCCCGCAGCGCCGTCGGTGTGGCGGTCCTGCCGCTGGACGCGCCGGTCGAGGTCGAGATCCAGGTCGAACTGGTCGCGGGCGCCTGACCCTGCGACCCCCGGAGGGGCTGGATCGCCCGCAGGGCGATTCCAGCCCCTCCGGCGTTTGAGGAGCGGGGTCCGGGGCGGAGCCCCGGGTCCTTGGGCCGCGCCCGGCAGGCGGCCCCCGGCCGCCCCGCGCAGCGGTAGGCCCTCGAACATCGGGCCGGATGGCCGTAGCATCCCGCCATGCCGAATCAGCAGCAGGCGCAGCCCGCCCCGCCCCCCGCCGGAGGCCAGTGGTACCCCCCGGAGTGGCCCGACCGCATCCGCGCGCTCGCGGACGGCTCCCTGGTCCCGGTGGAACCGAAGCGCGCCGCCACCGTCATGCTGCTGCGCGACACCCCCGCCGGCCCCACCGTGCACATGCTGCGCAGACGGGCCTCCATGGCCTTCGCCGGAGGCGCGTACGCCTATCCCGGCGGCGGGGTCGACCCCCGCGACGAGGAGCACCAGGTCGGCTGGGCCGGGCCCGGCCGGGCCGAATGGGCCGAGCGGCTCGGCACGGACATCCGTACCGCCCAAGCCATCGTCTGCGGAGCCGTACGGGAGACCTTCGAAGAGGCCGGCGTCCTGCTCGCCGGGCTGAGCGAGGACACCGTCGTCGGGGACACCACCGGCGACGACTGGGAGGCCGACCGCGCCGCCCTCGTGGCCCGGGAGCTGTCCTTCGCGGAGTTCCTCGACCGCCGCGGCCTGCGGCTCCGCTCCGACCTGCTCGGGGCGTGGGCGCGCTGGATCACCCCGGAGTTCGAGCAGCGCCGCTACGACACCTGGTTCTTCGTCGCCGCCCTCCCGGAGGGCCAGCGCACCCGCAACGCCTCCACCGAGGCCGACCGGACCGTCTGGATCCGCCCGGCCGACGCGGCCGCCGGGTACGACAAGGGCGAGCTGCTGATGATGCCGCCGACCATCTCCACCCTGCGCTCCCTGGAGCCGTACGGGAGCGCCGCGGACGCACTCGCGGCGGCGGGTGCCAAGGACCTCACCCCGGTGCTGGCCAGGGCCGCGATGGAGGACGGCGAGCTGGTGCTGAGCTGGCCGGGTCATGACGAGTTCACCAAGCGCGTCGGCCTCGGCCCCGCCGACCGCTCCGCCGACCGTCCCGCCGACCGCTCCGGGAGCGCGGGGTGACCGCGGCAGGCGCGCTGCCCGGACAGCCCCGCGGAGTGGTCTCCTCCGGGCCCGCGACCACGCGTGCCGTGAACGTCCTGGCTCCCAACGCCTCCGCGATGACCCTGGACGGCACCAACACCTGGCTGCTGTCCGAGCCCGACTCCGACCTGGCCGTCGTCATCGACCCCGGGCCGCTGGACGACGGCCACCTGCGCGCCGTCATCGCGGCCGCCGAGCAGGCGGGCAAGCGGATCGCCCTGACCCTGCTCACCCACGGCCACCCCGACCACGCCGAGGGCGCCGGCCGCTTCGCCGAGCTCACCGGCACGAAGGTCCGCGCCCTGGACCCGGCGCTGCGCCTCGGCGACGAGGGCCTCGCGGCCGGCGACGTGATCCGGACCGGCGGGCTGGAGCTGCGCGTGGTCCCGACGCCCGGGCACACCAGCGACTCGCTCTGCTTCCACCTGCCCGCCGACCGGGCGGTGCTGACCGGCGACACCGTCCTCGGCCGGGGCACGACCGTCGTCGCCCACCCCGACGGCCGCCTGGGCGACTACCTGGACTCCCTGCGCCGCCTGCGCTCGCTCACGGTCGACGACGGCGTGCACACCGTCCTGCCGGGCCACGGGCCGGTGCTGGAGGACGCCCAGGGCGCCGTGGAGTTCTACCTGGCCCACCGGGCGCACCGGCTCGCGCAGGTCGAGACCGCGGTCGAGAACGGCTTCGTCACCCCGGAGGCCGTGGTCCGCCACGTCTACGCGGACGTGGACCGTTCCCTCTGGCCGGCCGCGGAATGGTCGGTCCGGGCGCAGCTGGAGTACCTCCAGGACCACGGCCTGATCCCGGGCGGCCCGGAGCTCTAGGGCCTGTCTTCCTGTCCGGCCGGATCCGAAGACGGGCCCTTAGGCCGTTCGGGGGCTCTTCGTGCCGTGCCGGGCCGTGTACTCGTCCGCGAGCCACGGCCCGAGGTCCTCGACGTACGAGCGCAGCACCGCCGGGTCCGCGACGGGATCCAGTGCGACAGCGGCCGCGGCCCGCATCTGCGCCGCGCGCTCGGGGTAGTACCGGCCGAAGATCTCGGCGGACTCGGTGAGATCGCTGGTCCAGCCGCCCCACCGGGGCATGACCAGCGTCAGTCCCGTCCGGACGAGACGCCGGGCGCAGGACCGGCTCAGCCTCCGGTACTCCTCCGGGGTGGCCGCGGCCCGTTCCCCGGCGCGCCAGCCGGGCAGCAGCTCGGCCAGGTCGCCGTTGGTCTCGCGGGCGAGCAGGCCGTCGGGCCGGTAGCGCGGCAGGTGCTCGGCCAGGTCGTCGCCGAGCAGCGGGGTGCACAGGACGGCGAGGAACCAGCCCAGGTCGAATCGTTCCGCCTCGCTGAGCATCCGGGCCTTGCCGTGCAGAAGGACGCCGACCCCGTCGATCTCCGCGAAGTCCTCGTCGAGCCCGCGCGCCAGCACCTCGGTGGTGTCCCGGTCGTCCTGGGAGGGCTCGTGGTGCAGGACGAGCAGCAGGTCGAGGTCCGACCGCCCGGGGCGGGCCGCTCCGCGCGGCACGGAGCCGTACAGGTAGGCGCTGTGCAGCCGCCGCCCGTAGGCCTCGGCGATCCGCTCGCGCGCGGCCGCTACGACGGCCCTGAACTCGGCCTGCACCTGCCCGAGCGACCCCTCGCGCTCGAAGAACCCGTACGCGTCCACGCCTCTGTGCTCCATACGGCCAACTGTGCCCCCCCCGCAGGGGGCCGTGAGCAGCCGAAACGCGAAGGGGCCCCGCCCCCGTGGGCAGGACCCCCTTCACTGCGACGACAGCGTCAGCGGGAACGCTTCGCGAGGCGCTCCACGTCCAGCAGGATCACCGCGCGCGCCTCCAGGCGGAGCCAGCCGCGGCCCGCGAAGTCGGCCAGGGCCTTGTTCACGGTCTCGCGCGACGCGCCGACGAGCTGGGCCAGCTCCTCCTGCGTGAGGTCGTGCACGACGTGGATGCCCTCTTCGGACTGCACGCCGAAGCGGCGCGACAGGTCCAGGAGCGCCCGCGCCACACGGCCGGGAACGTCGGAGAAGACCAGGTCGGACATCTGGTCGTTGGTCTTGCGCAGGCGCCGGGCGACGGCACGCAGCAGCGCGGTCGCGACCTCGGGCCGGGCGTTGAGCCAGGGCTGGAGGTCGCCGTGGCCGAGGCCGAGCAGCTTGACCTCGGTCAGCGCGGTCGCGGTGGCGGTGCGCGGGCCCGGGTCGAAGAGCGACAGCTCGCCGATCAGCTCGCCGGGGCCGAGGACGGCCAGCATGTTCTCGCGGCCGTCGGGGGAGGTGCGGTGCAGCTTCACCTTGCCCTCGGTCACGACATACAGCCGGTCGCCGGGGTCGCCCTCGTGGAACAGGGCGTCGCCGCGTGCGAGGGTCACCTCGCCCATGGAGGCGCGGAGCTCCGCGGCCTGCTCGTCATCGAGCGCCGCGAAGAGCGGGGCGCGCCGCAGAACGTCGTCCACGAGTCTCTCTCCTATGTCGACCAGCTCAGGGGACCGCGCCCCCATTTTGCCGGACGGCTCAAACAGTGCGATCAATCACTACTAAGGATGCCGGACGGAGGCGCGTGCTGTGCGGTGGGAGACCAATCGGGGTGGTGTTACCTGAGGTCCGGGCGGGTGTCAGCGCCCGGCCTTAGGCTGGCCGGGTGTCCAATAAGCCGGTGAGAGCACAGGCCAAGGGGTCCGCAGGAGTGACGGCGCCCCAAAATTCAGCCGTGGGCGAACAAGCGCCCGGGGAGGTGTCCGCGGCGGCCCGATCCGCCTCCGAGGGCAAAGGTTCGGCCAAGAAAGCGTCGAAGCCGAGAGCCGCCTCGAAGCCCGGGCCGCAGAGGGCCGAATCGCGCCTCGCCATGGTGCGCAGGGCCCGCCGGATCAACCGCGAGCTGGCCGAGCTCTATCCGTACGCCCATCCGGAGCTCGACTTCCGCAATCCCTTCGAGCTGCTGGTCGCGACGGTGCTGTCCGCCCAGACCACCGACCTGCGGGTGAACCAGACGACCCCGGCGCTGTTCGCCGCCTACCCCACCCCCGAGGACATGGCCGCGGCCGTGCCCGAGGATCTGGAGGAGCTGATCCGGCCGACCGGGTTCTTCCGGGCCAAGGCCAGGTCCCTGCTCGGCCTGTCGCAGGCGCTTCGGGACGACTTCGGCGGGGAGGTCCCCGGCCGGATCGAGGATCTGGTGACCCTGCCCGGAGTCGGCCGCAAGACGGCGAACGTGGTGCTGGGCAATGCCTTCGGCGTCCCGGGCATCACCGTCGACACCCACTTCGGCCGGCTCGTGCGCCGCTGGAAGTGGACCGAGCAGGAGGACCCGGAGAAGGTCGAGGCGGAGATCTGCGCGATCTTCCCGAAGAGCGAGTGGACGATGCTCTCGCACCGCGTCGTCTTCCACGGCCGCCGGATCTGCCACGCGCGCAGGCCCGCCTGCGGCGCCTGCCCCATCGCCCCGCTCTGCCCGGCGTACGGCGAGGGGGAGACCGATCCGGAGAAGGCGAAGAAGCTGCTCAAGTACGAGAAGGGCGGCCAGCCCGGCCAGCGTCTGAACCCGCCCCCGGACTATCCGGGCCTCCCGGCCCCGGCCAGGTCCAGCCCCTCCGGCCTCTGAGCAACGGGGCCCGGGGCGGAGCCCCGGCAGCGGCGCTGCAGCCGTAGGAACGAATCGGCACCCGCACCGCGTTGGCGGTTGAGGGAGATACGGACGGGGATGCCCATGACGAGCAGCGGTAGCGGTACGCGGGACGAGACGACGGCCGAGGCCCAGGGGGGCGGCAGCGCCGTCCTGAGCACCGATGGCCTGCCCGCCTGGCTCGACCCCGTCGTCGAGGCGGCCCGCACCGTGAAGGGGCCGCAGCTCAGCCGCTTCCTGCCCCCGCCGGACGGCCGCGGGCGGCAGTCGGCCGTGCTCGTCCTCTTCGGCGAGGGCCCCCGCGGCCCCGAGCTGCTCCTCATGGAGCGCGCCGGGACCCTGCGCTCGCATGCGGGTCAGCCCTCCTTCCCGGGCGGCGCCCTCGACCCGGAGGACGGCGATCCGGCCACCACCGGGCCGCTGCGCGCCGCCCTGCGGGAGGCCGAGGAGGAGACCGGGCTCGACCCCTCCGGGGTGCAGCTCTTCGGGGTGCTGCCCCGGCTCTACATCCCGGTGAGCGAGTTCGTCGTGACCCCGGTCCTCGGCTGGTGGCGTACGCCCAGCCCCGTCGGCGCGGTGGACCCGGCCGAGACGGCCCGGGTCTTCACCGTGCCCGTGGCCGATCTCACGGACCCCGAGCACCGGGTCACCACCGTCCACCCGCGCGGCCACCTGGGGCCGGGTTTCACCGTCGCGTCGGCTCTGGTCTGGGGTTTCACCGCAGGGGTGATCGACCGGATCCTGCACTTCTCGGGCTGGGAGCGTCCGTGGGACCGGTCACGGCAGGTCCCGCTCGACTGGCACGCATGAGACGGTGGCCCACGTGAACGTGCTGGACATCTTGTTGTTGGTCGCCGCCGTGTGGTTCGCGATCGTCGGCTACCGGCAGGGGTTCGTCGTCGGCATCCTGTCGGTGATCGGCTTCCTGGGCGGCGGCCTCATCGCCGTGTCCCTGCTGCCGCTCGTCTGGGACCGGCTGACGGACAACGGCAGCCAGGTCTCCACCACGGTCGTGGTCATCGCCGTCGTCGTGATCATCGTCTTCGCCTCCGTCGGCCAGGCGCTGACCACCCACCTCGGCAGCAGGCTCCGCCGCCGCATCACCTGGTCACCGGCGCGCGTGGTCGACGCGACCGCGGGTGCCGTGGTCAACGTCGTCGCGATGCTGCTGGTGGCCTGGCTGATCGGCCTGCTGCTCGCCGGTACCTCGCTGCCCACGCTGGGCAAGGAGGTGCGCAACTCCAGGGTGCTGCTCGGCGTGTCGCGGGTACTGCCCGACCAGGCCAACACGTGGTTCTCCGACTTCAGCTCCACCCTGGAGCGCAACGGCTTCCCGCAGGTGTTCACCCCGTTCGCGAACGAGCCGATCCCCGCGGTGCAGGCACCGGATCCGGACCTTGTCAGGAGCCCCGTCACCGAGCAGGCCAAGGGCTCCATCGTGAAGGTCGTCGGCACCGCGCCCAGCTGCAGCAAGGTGCTGGAGGGCACGGGCTTCGTCTTCGCGCCCGGCAAGGTGATGACCAACGCCCACGTCGTCGGCGGGGTCGCCGAGCCGACCGTGCAGATCGGCGGCGAGGGCAAGCTGTACGACGGCAAGGTCGTGCTCTACGACTGGGCGCGCGACATCGCCGTGCTGGACGTGCCCAAGCTGAAGGCGCCGGCGCTGGAGTTCACCGAGAAGGACGCGGTGAGCGGCAACGACGCGATCGTCGCCGGCTTCCCGGAGAACGGCGCGTACGACGTGCGCGCGGCCCGCGTACGCGGCCGGATCAACGCCAACGGCCCGGACATCTACCACCGGGGCACCGTCCGACGGGACGTCTACTCGCTGTTCGCGACCGTCCGCCAGGGCAACTCCGGCGGCCCGCTGCTGACGCCCGACGGCAAGGTGTACGGGGTCGTCTTCGCCAAGTCCCTCGACGACCCGAACACCGGCTACGCGCTGACGGTGGACGAGATCCGCGACGACATCCGGGTCGGCAGGACCGCCGACCGGCGGGTCGACAGCCAGGGCTGCGCCCTCTGACCCGTCCCCGCATCCGCCGCGCCCCGGCCCGGGCGGCCTCTACGTCCGTGGATGACGGAGGCGCGCCGAGACCCACAGGGCCCGGCGGCGAAGGATGCGCGGAATCCCGAGTCGGAGGTCGTGGCCGTGCCGGCCGCCCCTCTCGTGAGTGCCCGGCGCGGCGGCCGAGCGGTCTTCGTGTGCGGTGTCACCGTAGTCGTGCGTCCAGCCCATACTCCGAGCTGTGCCCGTGCCCCAAGGTCGGTAACCCCCTCTGCGGGGGCCAATTGGCCTATGCGCCAGGCAATTGAATGCTTGTCATACCGGTTATGCCGGTTATGTGAGGCTCGGTCAGCGGTCCGGCTCGGGGTCCTTGAGCCAGTTCACCAACTCGGAGGAGAAGGCCACCGGGTCCTCCTCGTGCGGGAAGTGCCCGAGCCCGTCGAACAGCCGCCACCGGTAAGGGGCTTCGACGTACTCACCGGAACCGGCCGCGCTCCGCGTCCGCATCACCGGATCGAGCGAGCCGTGCAGGTGCAGCGTCGGCACCCGCACCGGCCGCTTCATCCGCCGGTTGAACTGCAGCCCGTCGGGCCGCGCCATCGACCGCATCAGCCAGCGGTACGGCTCCACCGAGCAGTGGGCGGTGGACGGGATGCACATGGCCCGCCGGTAGACGGCGATGTCCTCGTCGGTGATGGTCTCCTGCAGCCGCGGACCGGACCACTCCCGGATCAACTCCCCGACGAGCGCCCCGTCGTCGGCGACGAGCCGGCGCTCGGGGATGAACGGCCGCTGGAAACCCCAGATGTGCGAACTGGCCCTGGTCTGGCCGAAGTCCGACAGCATCGCCGAGCGCCAGCGGCGCGGGTGCGGCATCGAGGAGACGACGAGCCGGCGCACCAGCTTCGGCCGCATCACCGCGGCCGTCCACGCGAGGTACCCGCCCAGGTCGTGTCCGACGAGGGCGGCGTCCGGCTCGCCCAGGGACCGTACGACCCCGGTGATGTCGAGTGCCAGGTTCGCGGGGTCGTAGCCGCGCGGCGTGCGGTCGCTGCCGCCCACCCCGCGCAGGTCCATCGCGACCGCCCGGTACCCGGCGTCGGCGAGCGCGGTCAGCTGGTGCCGCCAGGTCCACCAGAACTGCGGGAAGCCGTGCAGGAGCAGCACCAGCGGCCCGTCGCCGACCTCGGCGACGTGGAAGCGGGCGCCGTTGGCCGCGACGTCCCGGTGCGTCACCGCTCTCCCGCCGGGGAGGTCGAGCCGTACCGCCGTGGCAGCAGTGGGGGGAGTGCTGGGGTCCGGCGTGGGCGCTGTCATGAGGACGAGCGTGCCACACCCACGGCCTGGTCACTCACCGGACGCGGGTGCGGCTTGACGGTTCCGAGCACCGCGGAGGTCTGCTTGACGGACTCGATCGTCTTCACCGGCGGCTTGACCTTCTTGAACTTGGACATGGCGATCAGTCCGATCACGGCCGCGAGCACCCAGAACGCCACGCCGACGATGAGGAAGGACCATGCGAGCCCGAGCCCGAGGTTGTGGATCCCGTAGGCCGCGGCGAAGCTCAGCACCGGCAGGGAGAAGAGCAGCAGCACTCCCGCGACGATCGCGGCCCCGCTGCCGATGCCCGCGCGCTTGACGTCCTGCTTGAGCTCCACCTTGGCGAGGGCGATCTCGTCGTGCACCAGGGCGGACATCTCGGCGGTGGCCGAGGCGACCAGCTGGCCCAGCGTGCGCTCGGCTCCTTGCGCCCCTTGGTCCACTGCACTCATCGCTCTCTCCCTCTTGTCGTCTGCCGGTGTGCTTCGTACGTCGCCGGCGGCTGTCCTCCGTCGTCAGTCAGATCATGCCGGACGGTCGGCCCGGTTGCTGGCCCCGGCCGCCGCTTCGGCCTTGCGGCGGTGCTCCGCGGCCCGCTCCTCGTAGATCTTCGCCATCCGCAGGTGGTACGCCGGGTTGTGCTCCTCGTAGATGTCCGGGATGCCGTCCTGGTCCTCGTCGCGCTCCTCGGCGTCGGTGAGCGCCTTGTACTTGCGGTCGCGGAGCTTGAGCAGGACGCAGGCGATGACAGCGGCGATCAGGGAGCCGATCAGGACGGCGGCCTTGATCTCGTCGGTGAGCACGGGGTCGTCGGCGAAGGCGAGCTCGCCGATGAGCAGGGAGACGGTGAAGCCGATGCCGGCGAGCGAGGCCACGGCCAGTACGTCGGGCCAGGCGAGGTCCTCGTTCAGCTCGGCCTTGGTGAAGCGGGCGGCCAGCCAGGTGCCGCCGAAGATGCCCACGGTCTTGCCGACGACCAGGCCGAGGACGACGCCGAGGGTCTCGGGCCGGGTGAAGACCTCGGCGATGGCCTTGTCGGAGAGCGACACACCGGCGGAGAAGAGCGCGAAGAGCGGCACGGCGAGTCCGGCCGAGACCGGCCGGACCAGGTGCTCGATGTGCTCGCCGGGGGAGTGCGCCTCGCCCTCCCGGGTGTGGCAGCGGAGCATCAGGCCCATCGCGACACCGGCGATGGTGGCGTGGACCCCGCTGTTGTACATCAGGCCCCAGATGACCAGGGCGAGCGGGACGTAGACGTACCAGCCGTGGACGCCCCGGCGCAGCAGGAACCAGAAGAGGACCAGGCCGGCCAGCGCCCCGCCGAGCGCCAGGAAGTCGATCTCGCTGGTGAAGAACACGGCGATGATGATGATCGCGAAGAGGTCGTCGACGACGGCGAGGGTCAGCAGGAACGCGCGCAGCGCCGAGGGCAGCGAGGTGCCGATGACGGCGAGGACGGCGAGCGCGAAGGCGATGTCGGTGGCGGTCGGGACGGCCCAGCCGGCCGTCGAGCCGCTGCCGAGGGTGTTGACGAGGGTGTAGACCAGGGCCGGGACGGCCATGCCGCACAGGGCGGCGATGACCGGGAGGGCGGCCGCCTTGGGGTCGCGCAGGTCGCCCGCGACCAGTTCGCGCTTGAGCTCGATGCCGGCCACGAAGAAGAAGATCGCCAGCAGGCCGTCGGCCGCCCAGTGCTGGATCGAGAGGTCCAGGCCGAGGGCGGCGGGGCCGATGTGGAAGTCCCTGACGGTCTTGTAGCTCTCCGCCAGGCCCGGGGTGTTGGCCCAGATCAGGGCGGCGACCGCGGCCACGAGGAGCAGCACACCGCCGACGGTCTCGGCGCGCAGGGCATCGGCGATGAAGCGCCGCTCGGGCAGCGAGAGCAGGCCGAGGAACTTGCGGCCCTGGTGGTCGGTGCGGTCGGGCGTGGCCACAGTGGGGCACCTCCGGGGTCGGTTGGACGGCATGGCGAAGCTCGTTGCCGACCAGACTTCCCGGCGCACCCTGTGGTTTTTACGTTTTGAATATTTTACAGGGTGTACGCGAGGGCATATCCGGTGATCATCACTTTATGCGCGAAAGGGGCACCCGGCGCGGTGCGCCGAATGCCCCTTCCGTCGTGTCACGGGCCTCGTTCCGGCCCCTGGCTCAGTCCTCGCTGGAAGCGCTCGGCAGCTTGCTCTGGATCAGGCTCATCACCGAGGAGTCGGCGAGCGTGGTGACGTCGCCGACGGCGCGGTCCTCCGCGACATCGCGCAGCAGACGCCGCATGATCTTGCCCGAGCGGGTCTTCGGCAGCTCCTGGACCGGCACGATCCGCTTCGGCTTGGCGATCGGGCCCAGCGTGGCGCCCACGTGGTCGCGCAGCTCGCCGACGAGGGTGTCCGTCTCGGAGGCGCTGCCGCGCAGGATCACGAAGGCCACGATGGCCTGGCCGGTGGTCTCGTCCTTGGCGCCGACCACGGCCGCCTCGGCGACCGAGGGGTGCGAGACGAGCGCGGACTCGACCTCGGTGGTCGAGATGTTGTGGCCGGACACGAGCATCACGTCGTCCACCCGGCCGAGCAGCCAGATGTCGCCGTCCTCGTCCTTCTTTGCGCCGTCGCCCGCGAAGTACTTGCCCTCGAAGCGCGACCAGTAGGTGTCGATGAACCGCTGGTCGTCACCCCAGATGGTGCGCAGCATCGACGGCCACGGCTCGGTGAGGACCAGGTAGCCGCCCCCGCCGTTCGGGACCTCGTGGGCCTCGTCGTCCACGACGGTGGCGCCGATCCCGGGCAGCGCGCGCTGCGCCGAGCCCGGCTTGGTCTCCGTGACGCCCGGCAGCGGGGCGATCATCATCGCGCCGGTCTCGGTCTGCCACCAGGTGTCCACGATCGGGCAGCGGTCGCCGCCGATGTGCTTGCGGTACCAGATCCAGGCCTCGGGGTTGATCGGCTCGCCGACCGAGCCCAGCACGCGCAGGCTCGACAGGTCGAACTTCGCGGGGATGTCGTCGCCCCACTTCATGAACGTACGGATGGCCGTGGGGGCGGTGTAGAGGATGGTGACGCCGTACTTCTGCACGACCTCCCAGAACCGGCCCTGGTGCGGGGTGTCCGGCGTGCCCTCGTACATCACCTGGGTGGCGCCGTTCGCGAGCGGCCCGTAGACGATGTACGAGTGCCCGGTCACCCAGCCGATGTCGGCGGTGCACCAGTAGACGTCGGTCTCGGGCTTCAGGTCGAAGACCGCGTGGTGGGTGTACGCCGCCTGCGTGAGGTAGCCGCCCGAGGTGTGCAGGATGCCCTTCGGCTTACCCGTGGTCCCCGAGGTGTACAGGATGAAGAGCGGGTGCTCGGCGTCGAAGGCCTGCGGGGTGTGCTCGGCGGACTGACGGCCGACCAGGTCGTGCCACCAGATGTCGCGGCCCTCGGTGAAGGCGGTGTCCTGGCCGGTGCGCCGTACGACGAGCACGTGCTCGACCTGCGGACACTTGGCGACGGCCTCGTCGATCGCGGGCTTGAGCGCGCTCGCCTTGCCCCGGCGGTAGCCGCCGTCGGCGGTGATGACCAGCTTGGCGTCGGCGTCCTGGATGCGGGAGGCGACGGCGTCGGCGGAGAAGCCGCCGAAGACCACGGAGTGCGCGGCGCCGATACGGGCGCACGCGAGCATCGCGACGACCGCCTCGGGAATCATCGGCAGGTAGACGGCGACCCGGTCGCCGGCCTGGACGCCCAGCTCCGTCAGGGCGTTGGCGGCCCTGGAGACCTCGTCCTTGAGCTCGGCGTAGGTGATCGCGCGGCTGTCGCCGGGCTCGCCCTCGAAGTGGATGGCGACGCGTTCGCCGTTGCCGGCCTCGACGTGGCGGTCCACGCAGTTGTAGGCGACGTTCAGCTTGCCGTCGGCGAACCACTTCGCGAAGGGCGGGTTCGTCCAGTCGAGTGTCTCGGTCGGCTCCGTGGCCCAGGTCAGCCGCCGGGCCTGCTCGGCCCAGAAGCCCAGCCGGTCCGCGTCGGCCTGTGCGTACGCAGCCTCTTTCACGTTGGCGGCGGCGGCCAGATCGGCGGGCGGTGCGAACCGCCGCTCCTCCTTGAGCAGATTGGCCAGGCTTTCATTGCTCACGAGATCTCCCTTTCCCAGGGTGTCCGTTGTGTCCCCGGGCATAGCTCATCAGTCGGTGGCCCGGGTGACAAGGGGTAGCCGATAATTGGTTTAGACCTATAGCCGTCCGGTGCCGTCCGGTGCCGCCCGGAGCGACGTGCGAAGGCCCCTTCCCGCTGCAGGGTGCGAGAAGGGGCCACGCGATTGCACGGAAACGGGAGGGTACCGGTTCACCCCCCGTGCCCAGGGGATATGCCGGGGGCCCGGTCAGGCGTTCTGGCCGACGCTGTCGAAGACCCGGCAGTCGAAGAAGTCCTCGCCCTCGGACAGCAGGTACGCCTGCGCCTCACCCACGTGGAAGTACATCCCGTGCAGCTCCAGCGTCCCTTCGGCGAGCCGCCTGGCCACCGACTCGTGCGCCCTCAGGTGCTCCAGCTGCTGCACCACATTGGTCAGGCACAGCTGCTCCACGGCGTCGGCCGGGAGCCGCCCGGAGATCCGGGCCCAGGCGTGGTGGCGGCTCGCCATCCGCTCCAGGCTGGGCAGCCCGTGCCGCAGCCAGCGCCGCAGCGGGGTCATCGGCTGCCCCGGAGCCGAGTTGAGCAGCGCCTGCATGGCCCCGCAGCCCGAGTGGCCGCACACCGTGATGCTGTCCACCTTGAGCACGTCCACGGCGTACTCGATGGCCGCGGCGACCGAGTCGTCCGTCGCCTCCGCGCCGGGGAGCGGGACCAGGTTCCCGACGTTGCGGACGGTGAACAGGTCGCCGGGGCCGCTCGCCGTGATCATGCTGGTCACCAGGCGGGAGTCGGCGCAGGTGAGGAAGAGCTGGGAGGGCCGCTGACCCTCGCGGGCCAGCCGGGCGAGCTCGTCCCGTACGTGTGGCGCGGTGTCGCGCTGGAAGGCCCCGATCCCGTTGGCCAGTTGACCGGCTCCGCGCCGCCGGGGCGGCTTCGCGGGAGAGCCCGCCGGCTCCGGGGGCCCGACCGCCGCCTCCGGGTCGCCGGGCCCGGCCGCGAGGGGCCGGTCCGGCCGGTGGTCACAGTGGTTCTGCCACGGCGTCCAGGGCCGACAGCAGTGGTGCGCCCCGCGCTGCGGCCCGCCCCGGGGCCGCTCGACCGCACTGGCGCGGCCGGTCACCTTCAGCGAACCGCCGTGCGCCACGTGGGAGTCCTGCCAGTCCTGCAGGGTCTCGTAGGCCGCGTGGTCCATGAACGAGCCGTCCAGCTCGATCAGCGCCTGCGCGTCGTGCGGGATCTGGCTCAGGGCCCGGCTGAGCCGCGGCACCGCGAGGAAGGTCAACTGTCCGCGCGCCCGCACCCGGTGCACTCCGCCGTCCAGCTGTTCCACGGTGATCCTGGTCCGGGCGAGGCGGTGCAGGGCCAGGGCCACCGCGACCGCGATCCCGATGGCCACGCCCTCCAGGACCCCGCCGAACACCACAGCGACGATCGTCGTGGCGTAGACCAGGATCTCGCGGTGCCGGGTGACGGTGCGCAGGTGCGTGGCATTGACCATCTGTACGCCCAGCGCCATGACCAGGGCGGCCAGCGCGGCGAGCGGGATGAGGTCGAGCACGGGGACGAGCAGCCCGGCCGCGAGCAGGACCCACAGGCCGTGCAGCATGACCGACCGTCGGCTGACGGCCCCGTACTTGACGTTGGCGACGCTGCGGACGGCCCCGCCCGCGACGGGGAGCCCGCCCAACGCCCCGGAGACGATGTTCGCGACGCCCTGGCCGCGCAGTTCCCTGTCGAGGTCGGCGCGCGGCGGCCGGTGGCCCGTCTGCCGCTCTGCGGCGATCAGTTTGTCGGTGGCGACCGCCGAGAGCAGGGACTCCACGCTGCCGACCAGGGTGATGGTGAGCACGGCGGCGACGATGCCGAGGACCGGGCCGTCGGGGAGCTCGGGCAGGGCGTGGCTGCGCCAGGACGGCAGGTCCACGCGGGGCACCGTGAGCCCCGCGAGGGCGGCGCAGACGGTGGCGGTGGCGACGGCGCCCAGCGCCGCGGGGACCTTGCGCAGGGCCCGTCCCGCCCGACCGGGCAGCCGCGGCCAGGCGATGAGGACGGCCAGCGTGAGCACGCTGACACCGAGTGCGCCCGGGTGCAGGTCGGCCAACTGTCCGGGCAGCGCCCGGACATTGGCCACGGCCGAGCTCTGCGGGGTGCCGCCGAGCACGATGTGCAGGTTGGCCAGCGCGATGGTCACGCCGACGCCCGCGAGCATGCCGTGCACGATGGCCGGGCTGACCATGAGCGCCGACCGGGCGGTGCGCAGCGCGGCGAGCCCGAGCTGGCAGCAGCCCGCGAGCACGGTGATGGCGCACGTGGTCCGCCAGCCGTAGCGCTGGATCAACTCGGCGGAGACCACGGTGAGGCCGGCGGCCGGCCCGCTCACCTGGAGCGGGGCTCCGCCGAGCCGTCCGGCGACGATCCCGCCGACCGCCGCGGCGACCAGCCCCGCCTGGAGCGGGGCTCCGGTGGCCAGGGCGATGCCGAGCGAGAACGGAAGCGCGATCAGGAACACCGCGAGGGAGGCCGAAAGATCGGCCTGGAGGCCGGCGGGGAGGTTTCTGGCAGGGGCAGTCATAAGGTCCCGTCTCCTCTGGCCTGGTCTGGCCCGGTCTGGTCTGGGGAGGGGTGAAGCGGCGGGAGTCTCAACACTCAGTAAATGGATGGTAATGGCGAGTAAAGGCGGGTGAAAGGTAATACGGGTAAATGGCCCACAAAATACCCCCAAGGGGTGAATTAGCTTTTTATCCGGCTTGTCACACCTTCCTCAAAGCAGACCGCATGGGACGTTGCGGCGCGGAAGTCCCGTGAGGGAACCGCGATGAACCGCGATGGCTCTGCCATGGATCTGCGAGGGAGAGGTGGGGCGGATGATCGCCGCCACGAAGAAGATCGCCGGCGGCCTGGTCGCCACGGCTCTGGCCCTGGGGGTCGCCGGGTGCACCGCCTCGGAACCCGCCAAGTCCCCGGCCCCCGGCCCCCAGAACGCCAGGAAGGGGGCACCCGCCGAGGCTCCGGGCAGCGTCAACCGGCCCATCGGCGACGGCTCGACCGCCTACACCGGCCCGCAGCCGAACGTACAGAAGCCGCAGAAGCTGAAGCCGGGCGAGAAGCCGCCGCAGTTCGTGGTGTTCTCCTGGGACGGCGCGGGCGAGGACAGCCAGAAACTCTTCTCGCACTTCCGCGAGGTCGGCAAGAAGTACAACGCCCGTATGACGTACTTCCTCAGCGGCGTGTACATGCTCCCGGAGGAGAAGCGATCCCTCTACACGGCCCCCCAGCACTCGCCCGGCCGCTCCGACATCGGTTTCGGCGACCTCCAGGGCATCAAGGACACCGCCACCCAGGTCCGCGAGGCCTGGCTGGAGGGCAACGAGATCGGCACCCACTTCAACGGCCACTTCTGCGGCCCCGACGGCGGCGTCGGCACATGGTCCGTGGACGAGTGGAAGAGCGAGATCAACCAGGCCAAGTCCTTCGTCAAGAACTGGAAGACGAACGCGGACCTGAAGGCCATGCCGGCGCTGCCGTTCGACTACGACAAGGAGCTCGTCGGCGCCCGCACCCCCTGCCTCGAAGGCCAGAAGAACTTCATGCTGGCGGCCAAGGACATGGGCTTCCGCTACGACTCCAGCGGCATCAGCAAGCAGATCTGGCCGAAGAAGACGGACGGCCTCTGGGACATCCCGCTCCAGCTCGTCCCCATGCCTGGCCGCGCCTTCGACACGCTGAGCATGGACTACAACTACATGGTCAACCAGTCCGGGACGACCTCGCAGGGCGACCCCTCGCAGCACGCGTACTGGGGTGACCAGATGCGCGACGGCCTGCGCCAGGCCTTCGACCGCGTCTACCAGGGCAACCGGGCGCCACTGATCATCGGCAACCACTTCGAGTCCTGGAACGGCGGCACCTACATGCGGGCCGTCGAGGAGTCCATCAAGACCATGTGCACCAAGCCCGAAGTCCGCTGCGTGCCGTTCCGCGAGCTCGTGGACTGGCTGGACGCCCAGGACCCCAAGACCCTGGAGTGGATGCGGGCGCTCGACGTCGGCGAGGCGCCGAAGGAAGGCTGGACGAAGTTCCTGACCGCGGGGCCGCCGGCGAAGCCGGCCGCCCCCGCGGGCGTCAAGCCGGCTGCGGAGCCGGCCGAGCGGGCTGCGGACGAGGGCTGAGGATCGCTTCCATCGCCGCCGCGTCCTCGCGGAGCACGAAGTCGGGGTCGATCTGGTCCGCCAGGTCGACCCCGGTCTTGGCGTTGCCCCAGCTCTCCGCGTTCCTGAGGTGGAAGCGCACCATCTGCTCGGTGTACCGGCCCCAGTCGCGGTGCGCGTACGAGTCATCGGCGGCGTCCTGGAGGGCCTGCAGGGCCAGCCGGTTGCTCGCCTCCAGCAGCTCGAAGGCGGCCGGCCGGCCCTTCTCCATCGCGCGCACCCAGTCCGAGTGCGCGACGGTGACCAGCAGGTCCTCGCCGGCCTCGTCCTGGAGGAACTCGATGTCCTCCGGTCCCTGGACCTTGTTGCCGATGACCTTGAGCGTGATCCCGAAGTCCCGGGCGTACTCCTTGTACTGGCGGTAGACCGAGACGCCCTTGCGCGTCGGCTCGGCGACCAGGAAGGTCACGTCGAAACGCGTGAACATGCCCGACGCGAAGGAGTCCGAGCCGGCCGTCATGTCGACGACCACGTACTCGTCGGGTCCGTCGACGAGGTGGTTGAGACAGAGCTCGACCGCTCCGACCTTGGAGTGGTAGCAGGCGACCCCCAGGTCGGCCTCGGTGAACGGCCCGGTCGCCATGAGCCGTACGGGCTCCCCGTCCAGCAGCAGCGTGCGCGCGCAGGCCTCGTACACCGGGTTGTCCTCGGCGATGCGCAGCAGGCGCGATCCGCGGCCCGGCGGGGTCGTCTTGATCATCGTCTCGGCGGACGCGATGCGCGGGTTGGAGCCCCGCAGGTACTCCTTGATCAGGGGCAGGTACGCGCCCATGGCGGGCAGTTCGGCGGCCTCCTCGTCGCTGAGGCCGAGCGCGGTGCCCAGGTGCTGGTTGATGTCGGCGTCCACCGCGACGACGGGGGCCTCATTGGCGGCGAGGTGGCGGATAAAGAGGGAGGACAGCGTCGTCTTGCCGCTGCCGCCCTTTCCCACGAAAGCGATCTTCATGTTCACCAAGCGTAGTGGGTTGACAGCGGTGAGTTGTCAAGGTGAGTGAAGAAGACCACTCCAAGGAGGGGTCGGTGCTACGGGGGCGCAGTGCGTAGGCTCCTTACTTATGAGTAGCGCTGCTGACCCGCTGGCCGCACTGGCCGGGCTGCCGGGTGTCTCCGATTCCGTGGATTCCGTACGCAAGGCCGTGGACCGGGTCTACGGGCACCGCGTCATGCGCCGCAGGAGCGGAGAGATCACCTCGGAGGCCGCGCTGCGCGGCGCGCGCGCCAGCGCGGCGCTGTCCGGTGCGGACTGGGCGCTGGAGGAGGTGCGCCGCCGGACGGACTTCGGCTCGGAGCCGGAGGCCCACACGGTCGGCGCCGCGCTGCGGCTCACCGCCGAGGCGGGCCAGCTGCTGAGCATCTGGCGCCAGTCACCGCTGCGGGTCCTGGCGCGCCTGCACCTGGTGGCGTCGGGGTCCACGGTCGAGGGGGACGTGGTGGGCCGTCCGCGGCTGGCGGGTGAAGCGGTGGACGAGCCGCTGGTGGACCTGCCGCTGCCGAGCGCCGACGAGGTCGCGGGCCGGCTCGACGGCCTGTCCCGCCTGGTCATCGCGGGCGGTTCCGCCCCGGCGCTGGTCACGGCGGCGGTGGTGCACGGCGAGCTGTTGGCGCTGCGTCCGTTCGCCACGTACAACGGCCTGGTCGCGCGGGCTGCGGAGCGGATCGTACTGATCAACAGCGGCCTGGACCCGAAGGCGATCTGCCCGGCCGAGGTCGGCCACGCGGAGCAGGGCCGCGAGGCCTACCTGGAGGCCTTCGGGGGGTACGTGTCCGGCACCGCCGAGGGGATGGCCGCCTGGATCGCCCACTGCGGGCGGGCGATCGAACTCGGTGTGCGCGAGTCGACGGCGGTCTGCGAGGCCCTGCAGCGAGGCGCGGCCTGAGGTCTTCCACCCGTCCGGCGGGCGGTTCTCCGTCGGGTCCGTCCGTTCCGTCCGGTTTGCTTCCGGACACGGGTTGCGGCGACACCCATACAGCTCTGGTGTCGCCGCTGGCATTCACGCCCAGTTACCAAGCGTCCTCGATGTTGCCCATCAGGTCGGGAACTTTGCCCGTTCCCTGGTGCGGCTGGCCCGTAATCGACGGGTCGACGTCGCGTGGGTGCTCGGCGTTCATGCTTCGGTCCGTGGGCCTTACTGCGTTTTAAAGATGATCCTCTCGGATGTTCTTTGGTCTCGCGGGCCGTTGCTTTATTTGTACTCCGGTTCGGTTCCATGCGAAACCCCTGGCTCCACTTTTTACTTTCGGGGCGAGCTCGGGCGAACCGGACAGCCGCTATCGGTGCAGGTCAGGACATTTACCTGGACGCGGCGGCGGCCAGTGCACTGGCGCGGCGCCGGCTCGCGTACCAGACCAGCCCGGCCGTGGCCGCCGCCGCCCCCACGGCGGCCGCTGCGACGAGCGCGGGCCGCGCGGGCATGGACAGTCCGGGCAGCCGCTGCTTGAGCCGTACGGGCCGGTCGAAGACCAGCACGGGCCATTCACGCGCGAGGGCCTCCCTGCGCAGCGCGCGGTCGGGGTTGACGGCGTGCGGGTGCCCCACGGCCTCCAGCATCGGGATGTCGGTGGCGGAGTCGCTGTACGCGTAGCAGCGGGCGAGGTCGTAGCCCTCGGACTCCGCCAGCTCGCGCACGGCCTCCGCCTTGGTGGGTCCGTACGCGTAGTACTCGATCTCACCCGTGAAACAGCCGTCCTCGCCCACGACCATGCGCGTGGCGACGACCCGGTCCGCGCCGAGCATCTCCCCGATCGGCTCGACGACTTCGGCGCCGGAGGTGGACACGATCACCACGTCGCGGCCGGCGGTGTGATGGGCCTCGATGAGGGACGCGGCCTCGTCGTAGATGATCGGGTCGATGAGGTCGTGCAGGGCTTCCGCGACGATCTCCCGCACCTGCTGCACGTTCCACCCCTTGCAGAGGGCGGACAGGTACTCCCGCATCCGCTCCATCTGGTCGTGGTCGGCTCCCCCGGCCAGGAAGATGAACTGCGTGTAAGCGGTGCGCAGCACTGCGCGGCGGTTGATCAGGCCGCCCTGGTAGAAGGACTTGCTGAACGTCAAGGTGCTCGACTTCGCAATGACCGTCTTGTCCAGGTCGAAGAAGGCTGCGGTGCGAGGCGAGGAGTGCGGCAAGGGCTGATTTTCCACGCCCCGAGCATATGCGCCCACCATTCGGCGTAAGGTGTGGCGCGTGGGTTTGCCTGAGAAGGCTCTCGGGTACACCATGGAAGTCACGGATCGTTCGCGACCGTGCTAACCCGGTCTGGCTCCTCCCCCCCCCGAGTCGGACCGTGGGGACGACCCCCGCTCTCCCCCCCGGCGGGGGTCGTCGCATGTCCGGACGCGGTTCGCGTCCCTGCCTTCGGCCCCAGGTGACCATCTCCCGGCCCTTCCTCTTGTGCGGGGCCCTGCCCGACGAAGGCCCTCACCACATCAGACGCGTGACGCTGCGTAGTGGTTCCGCCGCGTTCCGGAACTCACCTGTGAGAGTGACCGGGTTATTCACAATCGGGCCGCTGTCCACAGTTTTCGAGCAAGATCCACTTCTTTTTCCCGATCGCTGCACGGTGATTCCGGCCGCGAAGTCCGCGGCGCACGGATTTGCGGGGAGAAGGGGGCGGAGATCGTGGCTCGATCGAAGTCATGTGAATCGCGGTCGGTGGAACCGGCCGGTCCGGAAGCGGTCGGCGGACGACCGCTGATCATCACCGAGGACCCGCTGCTGCTCGACGACCTGCTGCGGCTGTGCGCCGCCGCGGGCGCCGAACCGCACGTGCACCACGAGGTGCCCGGGCGGAGCGACGGCGGCGGGAGCGGTGCGGGCAACAGCGAGGGCGCCGGAGTCGGCTGGGAGTCCGCGCCGCTCGTGCTCGTCGGGGACGACGCGGCCCGCCGGGTGCGCGGGGCGCCGCGCCGGGGCGGGGTGTACCTCGTCGGCCGGGAGCTGGACGACCCGCTGGTGTGGCAGCGGGCCGTGGAGATCGGCGCCGAGGAGGTGCTGCGGCTCCCCGACGCCGAGAGCCGCCTCGTCGACCGCATCGCCGACGTGGTGGAAGGCGCCGGGCGGCCCGCCCTCGCCGTCGGGGTGATCGGCGGCAGCGGCGGTGCCGGCGCCTCCACCCTCGCCTGCGCGCTCGCCCTGCGCGCCGCCCGCGCCGGGGAGCGGACCATCCTGATCGACGGGGACCCGCTGGGCGGCGGCATGGACGTCCTGCTCGGCGGCGAGGCCGCGGAAGGGCTGCGCTGGCCGGACTTCGCGGGCTCGCGGGGGCGGGTCGGAGCCGGCGCCCTGGAGGAGTCCCTGCCCGAACTGCACGCCCTGCGGGTGCTCAGCTGGGACCGCGGGGACCGGGTCGTGGTGCCGCCCGCCGCGATGCGGTCGGTGGTGGCCGCCGCCCGGCGCCGCGGCGGCGTCGTGGTGGTCGACCTCCCGCGCCGGGTGGACGAAGCCGTGGCCGAGGTGCTGGCCCAGCTCGACCTGGTGCTGATGGTGGTGCCGGGCGAGCTGCGGGCGGTGGCCGCGGCGGGCCGGGTGGCGGCCGGGGTGCGGATGGTGGCCCGGGACGTCCGCGTGGTCGTACGGGGCCGCTGCCCGGGCGGACTCGACGCGGAAGCCGTGGCCGGGCTGCTGGGGGCGCCGCTCGCCGGGGAGGTGCCGGTCGAGGTGGGGCTTCCCGGGCGCGTCGCCGAGGGGGAACCGCCGGGAGGGCAGGGGCGGGGCGCTCTGGCCCGCTTCTGCGACGGGTTCTGGCAGCGCGTGCTCGGCCCCGCCCAGGGGGTGGCGGCATGAGCGCGGTGCTGCTGGAGGCGGTGCGCAGGCGGCTCGCCGAGAGCGGGGCCGAGCCGACCCCGGCGCGGGTGGCGGCCGCCCTGCGGGCCCAGGGCCGGCTGCTCGGTGACGCGGAAGTGCTGGGAGCCGCCGCCGAGTTGCGGTCCGAGCTGGTCGGAGCCGGCCCGCTGGAGGCACTGCTCGCCGACCCCCGGGTCACCGATGTGCTGGTCGCGGCGCCCGACCGGGTGTGGGTGGACCGCGGTGGCGGGCTGGAGCTGACCGCGGTCACCTTCGCCGACGCGCAGGCCGTGCGCAGGCTCGCCCAGCGGCTGGCCGCCGTAGCCGGGCGGCGCCTGGACGACGCCCGGCCCTGGGTGGACGCCCGGATGCCCGACGGGACCCGGCTGCACGCCGTCCTGCCCCCGGTCGCGGTCGGCTCGGCCTGTCTCTCGCTGCGGGTGGTGCGGCCTCGCGCCTTCACGCTGGAGGAGCTCGTCGCGGCGGGGACACTGCCGCCCGGAGGACACCGGCTGCTCCGGGCGATCATCGAGGCCCGGCTGTCCTTCCTGGTGTCCGGCGGGACGGGGACCGGCAAGACCACTCTGCTCAGCGCCCTGTTGGGGCTGGTCGGCCCCGGTGAGCGGATCGTGCTGGCCGAGGATTCGGCCGAGCTGCGCCCCGACCATCCGCACGTGGTGCGGCTGGAGACCCGGCCGGCCAACCAGGAGGGCGCCGGCCTGGTCACCCTGGCGGATCTGGTCCGGCAGGCGCTGCGGATGCGGCCCGACCGGCTCGTGGTCGGCGAGGTCCGGGGCCCCGAAGTCGCCGACCTCCTGGCCGCGTTGAACACCGGCCACGAAGGCGGCTGCGGCACGGTCCACGCTAACGCCGCCGCGCACGTGCCGGCCCGCCTGGAGGCCCTCGGGACGGCCGCCGGGCTCGACCGGGCCGCCCTGCACAGTCAGTTGGCCGCCGCGCTGACCCTGGTGGTCCACCTGGCCCGGGACCGGGCGGGGCGGCGCCGGGTCGCCGAGGTGCACGTGCTGGAGCGTGACGCCGCCGGGCTGGTGGTGACCGTACCGGCGCTGCGCTGGGCCGCGCGCGGGTTCGTACGGGAGCAGGGCTGGGAGCGGCTCGGACCCCTGCTGCGGGGTGCGCGATGAGCGCCTGGGCCGGAGCGGGGCCGGGGCTGCCGGTGCCGGTGTTCGCCGGAGTGCTGTGCGCGGGTGCGGCCGCCTGGGTGCTGGCCGGGGGCGACCGGGTCTCCCGGCGGGCCCGGCTGGTGCTCGCGGGAGGCGGGCCGGTGGCCGTGGGCGGGCCGGTGCGCCGGGAGCGGTGGCTGCTCGCCGTACGGGTCCGGGCGGCGCACCGGCGGGAGTGGGCCTGCCTCGGGGCCGGGCTGCTGGTCGCGCTGCTCGGCGGATCAGTGGTCCCGCTGCTGGCGGGAGCGGCCGCGGTGCCGCTGGTGCGGCGGTGGCTGCGCACCCGTGGCCGGGAGCGGGCCCGGGTGGCCCGGGCCGCCGAGGTGGCGGAGCTGTGCGGGGCGGTGGCGGGGGAGCTGCGGGCCGGCGCCCAGCCCGGGCAGGCGCTGACGGCGGCGCTTCGGCGGACAGTGGCCGGCCCCGGCGGGCCGGGGCCGGCGGAGGCGGGCGTACTGGCCGCCGCGGCGTTCGGCGGGGACGTGCCGGGGGCGCTGCGCCAGGCGGCGCGGGAGTCCGGGGCCGAGGGGCTGGCCGGGATGGCGGCCTGCTGGCGGGTCTCGGTGGACGGCGGTGCCGGGCTGGCCGCCGGGCTGGACCGGCTGGAGGGGGCCCTGCGCGCCGAGCGGGACCGGGAGGAGTCCCTGCGGGCCCAGTTGGCCGGAGCGAGATCGACGGCGGTCGTGCTCGCCCTGCTGCCGCTCGTGGGACTGCTCATCGGGACCGGGCTGGGTGCGGATCCGCTGCGCGTGCTGCTGCACACCCCGGTGGGGTGGGGCTGTCTGCTGGCGGGCGGGGTGCTGGAAGCGCTGGGGCTGCTGTGGTGCCGGCGGATCGTGCGGACGGGGGAGCGGTGATGGGCGGCTTCGTGGTCCACAGGCTGGGGATGGCGCCGGTCCTGGCGCTGGTGGCCCTGTGCGTGCTGTCCGCGGTGGTGGCCGGGGTACGGGCGCGGGCCGCCCGGCGCAGGATCGCGGCCCTGATGGGGGCCGTATCCGGGTCCCGCCGGCCCGCGGCGGCCTTCCGGTTCCGGGGTGCGGCGGGCTGGGCCGGGCCGGCCGGGGCGCTGTTGGCGGGCTGGGTGCTCGTCGGCGGGCTGTCAGGGGTGGCCGTGGGCGCTCTGGCGGCCTTCGGGGTGCGGCGCTGGGTGCTCCGGGCGCGGCCGCCCGCCGGGGTCGACACCCGGGAGGCGGAGCGTCAGCTGCCGTTCGCGGCGGATCTGTTGGCCGCGTGCCTGGCGGCCGGAGCGGGACCGGTGGAGGCCGCGGAGGTGGTCGGGGAGTCGCTGGGCGGCCCGTTGGGCGAGCGGCTGGCGCGGGCCGGTGCCGAGCTGCGGCTGGGCGGCGAGCCGGGAGCCGGGTGGGGGAGGCTGGCGGAGATACCGGGTGCCAGGCCGCTCGCGGACTGCCTGGAGCGGGCCGCCCGTACGGGGGCGCCCGCGGCGGAGCCGGTCTCCCGCCTCGCCTCGCACCTGAGGGCGGACCGGGCCCGGCGGGCGGGAGCCCGGGCGCAGCGGGCGGCGGTTCTCGTCACCGCGCCGGTGGGGCTGTGTTTCCTCCCCGCATTTCTCGCGATCGGGGTCGCTCCGGTGGTGATCGGAATGGCCTCGGGGCTGCTCTCGAACAACTGACGTCACATTAATCACGCACATCAGCAAGGGAAATCAACAGGAGGTTGCCATGAGGATCATCTGGTTTCGTGTGCGGACCGCGCTGGGCGGTCAGCGGAGCGACGCGGGGATGTCCACTTCCGAATACGCCATGGGCACCATCGCGGCCTGTGCGTTCGCGGCGGTTCTGTACAAGGTCGTGACGAGCGAAGTCGTCTCGACGGCCCTTCAGTCGACGATCGGGAAGGCGCTCGATGTGCCGTTCTGAGCGGGAATCGGGGGCACGCCGCGAAATGGGGGACCGCGGATATGTGACGGCGGAGGCGGCCCTGGTGATCCCGGCCCTGGTGCTGTTCGCGGCGCTGCTGGTGTGGGCGCTGATGGCCGCCGCCGCGCAGATCCGTTGCGTGGACGCCGCCCGGGCCGGCGCGCGGGCGGCCGCCCGGTCGGAGCCCGCCGAGGTCGCGGTGGCCGCGGCCCGGGCGGCCGCGCCCGCGGGGGCCGAGGTGATGCTGGAGCGGGAGGGCGACCTGTGGCGGGTCCGGGTCGGGGCGCGGGCGCCGGGGCCGGGCTCCCTCCCGGTACGGCTCGGCGCGCAGGCGGTGGCCCTCGCGGAGGACGCCGTGGGGCCGCCGCCGTGATCCGGGACCGGGGTTCGGCCACGGTGTGGGCGGTGCTGGTGGTGGCCGTGCTGGGCGCGGTGTTCGGCGGCGTGCTGCTGCTGGGGCAGGCCGTCGTGGCCCGCCACCGGGCGGCGGCAGCCGCGGACCTGGCGGCCCTCGCGGCGGCGGCGACCTGGTCCCACGGCCCTGCGACCGCCTGCGCGGCGGCGGTGAGGGTGGCCGGGGCGCAGGGCGCGGAGCTGGCGGAGTGCCGGGTGCTGGGCGAGGTCGCCGAGGTCGCGGCCCGGTCGGCCAGGGGGCCCTTCACTCCCACCGTCCGGGCCCGCGCGGGTCCGCCCGAGGCCGCGCCGGTCCGCTCCGCCGGGGAATGAGCCACGGCCCGGCAGAGCCCCGGCGCCGGACGGTTCCCGGCCTTCCCGGACCGACCGCCCGGGCCGGACTGGGCTGACCGGGGCCGACCGGGCCGGCCCACCCGGGGCGTCCCGGCCCTCCGTGGCTGCCTGGCCGTCCGGGCCGTCCGGGCCGTCCGGGCCGTCCCGGCTGTCCTTGGCTGCCCGGCTTCGGGGGCCGGGGCGGTTCGGGTCAGGGCTGGGGTGGGGTCGGGTCGGCTGGGGCGGGGGCTTCGGACAGGAGGCGGGTGAGGAGGCGGATGGCGCCGCGTTTGTGCAGGGGTTCGTTGCCGTTGCCGCACTTGGGGGACTGGATGCAGGAGGGGCAGCCGGCCTCGCACTCGCAGGCGGCGATGGCGTCGCGGGTGGCCGTCAGCCAGGCCCGGGCCGTGTGGAAGGCCCGCTCCGCGAAGCCGGCGCCGCCGGGGTGGCCGTCGTACACGAAGACCGTCGGGAGGAGGGTGTCGGGATGCAGTGGCACGGAGACGCCGCCGATGTCCCAGCGGTCGCAGGTGGCGAACAGCGGGAGCAGGCCGATGGAGGCGTGCTCGGCGGCGTGCAGGGCGCCGCCGAGGATCTCCGGATTGATCCGGGCCTCGTCGAGCTGGTCCTCGGTGACCGTCCACCACACGGCCCTGGTGCGCAGGGTGCGGGGCGGCAGGTCGAGTTTGGCCTCGCCCAGCACCTCGCCGGTGATCAGTTTGCGCCGCAGATAGGAGACGACCTGGTTGGTGACCTCGACCGAGCCGTAGCAGAGCCGCCCCGGCCCCCAGGGGACCTCGGTCTCGGTCTCCAGGACGGAGATGGAGGTGGTGTCGCGGGCGGTGGTGGAGAAGGGCGGGTCCGCCTCCTCGACGAGGGCCGCCGCATCCTCCAGGTCCAGGTGCTTCACGAGGTACGTGCGGCCCTGGTGGAGGTGGACGGCCCCGTCGTGGACGGCGGTGTGCGCGGCCGACTCGTCGACCGTGCCCAGCAGCCGACCGGTCGAGGCCTCGACGATCTGCACCGGGCGGCCGCCGCCGCCCCGGATGTCGGTCAGGTCCGAGGCCCGCTCCCGGCGGGTCCAGTGCCAGGCCGTGGCCCGCCGGCGCAGCAGCTTCGCCGCTTCGAGCTGGGGCAGGAGTTCCCCGGCCGCCGGGCCGAAGAGCTCCAGGTCGGGCTCGGTCAGCGGCAGCTCCGCCGCGGCGGCGCACAGGTGCGGTGCGAGGACGTACGGGTTGTCCGGGTCGAGGACGGTGGCTTCCACCGGTTGGCGGAACAGGGCCTCGGGATGGTGGACCAGATAGGTGTCGAGCGGGTCGTCGCGGGCGATCAGGACGGCCAGGGCGCCCTGCCCCGAGCGCCCGGCCCGCCCGGCCTGCTGCCACAGGGAGGCCCGGGTGCCCGGATAGCCCGTGATCAGGACCGCGTCCAGGCCGGAGACGTCCACGCCGAGCTCCAGGGCGGTCGTGGCGGCGAGGCCCAGCAGCTCGCCGGAGTGCAGGGCCCGCTCCAGGGCCCGGCGCTCCTCCGGCAGGTATCCGCCGCGGTAGGCGGCGACCCGCCGGGGCAGGGACCTGTCCACGTCCGTGAGGCGTTCTTTGGCGATCACCGAGATCAGCTCGGCGCCGCGCCGGGAACGCACGAAGGCGACCGTACGGACCCCCTGGACGACCAGGTCGGTCAGCAGGTCCGCGGTCTCGGCCGTGGCCGTACGGCGTACGGGCGCGCCCTTCTCGCCCCGCAGCTCGGTGAGGAGCGGCGGCTCCCACAGGGCGAAGACCACCTCGCCGCGCGGAGAGGCGTCGTCGGTGATCTCGATCACCGGCACGCCCGTCAGCCGGGAGGCGGCGGTGGCCGGGTCGCTGGAGGTGGCCGAGGCCAGCAGGAAGACCGGCTCGGAGCCGTAGCGGGCGCACAGCCGCCGCAGCCGGCGCAGCACCTGCGCCACGTGGGAGCCGAACACCCCGCGGTAGGTGTGGCACTCGTCGATCACCACGTAGCGCAGGGCCCGCAGGAAGGAGGACCAGCGCGGGTGGGCCGGGAGGATCCCGCGGTGGAGCATGTCGGGGTTGGTCAGGACGTAGTTGGCGTACTGGCGCACCCATTCGCGTTCCTCGACCGGCGTGTCCCCGTCGTAGACGGCGGGCCGGACCGCGTTGCCGAGCGGCGCCGCCAGCTCCCGTACGGCGCGCCGCTGGTCGGCGGCCAGGGCCTTGGTGGGGGCCAGGTACAGGGCCGTCGCGCCCCGGCCGTTCGGGGCACCGGCGCCGTCCGCGAGGGCCGAGAGCACGGGTGCGAGGTAGGCGAGGGACTTGCCCGAGGCGGTGCCGGTGGCGACGACCACGGACGCTCCGTCGAGGGCGTGCTCGGCGGCCGCCGCCTGGTGCTCCCACGGGTGTTCGATCCCGGCCGCCCGGATGGCGGCTACTACATCCGTTCGGATGCGGTCGGGCCAGACGGCATGACGGCCCGCCCGAGGGGGCAAGTGCTCCGTATGGGTGATGCGCGCAGCCCGGGAAGGCCCCCGGGACAAGCGGTCGAGGACCGCGCCGGGGGTGGGTCGAGGGTCCGCGGGTGGCGTGGGCCGCCTGGGACGGTGAGTATTGGCCATTGGAACCGAGTGTGTCACCGGCGTGCGGGACAATGGTCCGAAGGCGTCGTGCGCGCCTGCCGGTAAGTGATTGAATGCCATCGCGGCAGCCGATCCCTCACCTACCTTCGGGTGGGGAGGCCCCCGGGGGGCGCCGCTCGATAGCAAGGTGCTGGAGGATCCGTGGACCTGTCCCTGTCGACTCGCACTGTCGGCGACCGTACGGTCGTGGCGGTCGGTGGCGAGATTGATGTGTATACCGCGCCCAAGCTGCGCGAGCAGTTGGTCGAGTTGGTGAACGACGGCAGCTATCACCTGGTTGTCGACATGGAGGGAGTGGACTTCCTCGACTCCACCGGTCTCGGTGTGCTCGTGGGAGGTCTCAAGCGCGTCCGCGCGCACGAGGGTTCGCTCCGCCTGGTGTGCAACCAGGAGCGCATCCTGAAGATCTTCCGCATCACCGGTCTGACCAAGGTGTTCCCGATCCACACCACCGTGGAAGACGCCGTCAACGCCACCGACTGACGATTCCCCGCCGCCCGTGGGACGCCTTGGGGCGCCCTTCGGGCGGCGAGGAGCCGAAGAGGAGAACGGGGGTACCGGGCCACGGTCGGCCCGGGCCCCTGTCAAGGCACGCCCGTAGTCCGAGGGGGACGCCCATGGCCACCGTTGAACTCCGCTTCAGCGCCCAGCCCGAACACGTCCGGACGGCCCGCCTGGTCGCGGCCGCCGTGGCACGAAGGGCCGGCGTGGAGGAAGCCGTCCTCGACGAGGTCCGCCTCGCCGTGGGCGAGGCCTGCTCGCGCGCTGTCGGACTCCACCGCACCAACGGGCTGACCGCACCCGTCCGGGTCGTGCTGACCGAGGAGGAGAAGGTGTTCTCCATCGAGGTCGGCGACGAGGTGCCCGGACCGGGCGGCGGCCCGGACTCCGCCGTGTCCGGAATGGAGGCCGCGCTGGACTCCGACGGCGACGGTGAGGACGAGATGGGCCTCGCCGTGATCAGCGGGCTCGTCGACGACGTCGAGGTGACCACCGGGGAGTCGGGCGGCACGATCCGGATGAGCTGGCCCGTGTCCGGGACCCCCGACCTTTCCTAGATCCACGGAAGGCCGGACACATTCGGTCCTATCTTCCGATCTTTATCAAGGCCCTGCTGAGCAGGGCCTTTTTCGTTTCCGCCGATCAATGACCAGGCGTCAATGCCTTTGCCCCATTACCGCTTTCGAGGGTATTGGAGTGACGCGATCTATTGGTGAGGAGCAAGAGAACGCCAATTCCGTTTGCCGCGTACTGTTTTGATCAGGGCGCGCTCCCTACAATCCGTCCACATCTTGAGCTCATCACGTCAAGGAGGACGAATGACGGGGCTCTTCACCCCCATTGCGCCGGATCGCACAACAGATCTGGCATCCGCGGTACTCACCGATGACAATCGGCTCATCGTGATCGTCATTGCGGTCGTGGCACTCGCCGCACTCGTCGTCGCGCAGATCCTGGTCCGCCAGGTGCTCGCCGCCGACGAGGGGACCGACAGCATGAAGAAGATCGCCGCCGCCGTCCAGGAAGGCGCCAACGCCTACCTCGGCCGCCAGCTGCGCACCCTCGGCGTCTTCGCCGTCGTGGTGTTCTTCCTGCTCTTCCTGCTCCCCGCCGACAACTGGTCGCAGCGGGCGGGACGGTCCGCGTTCTTCCTCGTGGGCGCCCTCTTCTCGGCGGCCACGGGCTACATCGGCATGCGGCTCGCGGTCCGCGCCAACGTCCGCGTCGCCGCGGCCGCCCGCGAGGCCACCCCCGCCGAGGGCGAGCCCGCCAGAGACCTGACCGAGGTCTCCCACAAGGCCATGAAGATCGCCTTCCGTACGGGCGGCGTCGTCGGCATGTTCACCGTCGGCCTCGGCCTCCTCGGCGCCTCCTGCGTCGTCCTGGTCTACGCCGCAGACGCACCCAAGGTGCTGGAGGGCTTCGGCCTCGGAGCCGCCCTGATCGCGATGTTCATGCGTGTGGGCGGCGGCATCTTCACCAAGGCCGCCGACGTCGGCGCCGACCTTGTCGGCAAGGTCGAACAAGGCATTCCGGAGGACGACCCGCGCAATGCCGCGACCATCGCCGACAACGTGGGCGACAACGTCGGCGACTGCGCCGGAATGGCCGCCGACCTCTTCGAGTCGTACGCCGTCACCCTCGTGGCCGCGCTCATCCTCGGCAAGGCCGCCTTCGGCGACCTGGGCCTGGCCTTCCCGCTGATCGTCCCCGCCATCGGCGTGATCACGGCCATGATCGGCATCTTCGCGGTCTCCCCGCGCCGCAGCGACCGCAGCGGTATGACCGCCATCAACCGCGGCTTCTTCATCTCCGCGGTGATCTCCCTGGTGCTGGTCGCCATCGCGGTCTTCGCGTACCTGCCGAGCAGCTACAAGGACCTCGTCGGCGTCGACAACGCCGCGATCACCAACCACTCCGGTGACCCGCGCGTCCTGGCCCTCGTCGCCGTCGCGATCGGCATCGTGCTCGCCGCCCTGATCCAGCAGCTCACCGGCTACTTCACCGAGACCAACCGCCGTCCCGTCCGGGACATCGGCAAGTCCTCCCTCACCGGCGCGGCCACCGTCGTCCTCGCCGGAATCTCCGTCGGGCTGGAGTCGGCCGTCTACACGGCGCTGCTCATCGGCCTCGGCGTCTACGGGGCGTTCCTGCTCGGCGGCACCTCGATCATGCTCGCGCTGTTCGCGGTGGCCCTGGCCGGCACCGGCCTGCTCACCACCGTCGGCGTCATCGTCGCCATGGACACCTTCGGGCCCGTCTCCGACAACGCCCAGGGCATCGCCGAGATGTCCGGCGACGTCGAAGGCGCCGGCGCGCAGGTCCTGACCGACCTGGACGCCGTCGGCAACACCACCAAGGCCATCACCAAGGGCATCGCCATCGCCACGGCCGTGCTCGCCGCGGCCGCGCTCTTCGGCTCGTACAACGACGCCATCGCGAACGCGGTCAAGGAGGTCGGCGCGAAGGCCGGGGAGATGAACCTCAGCCTGGACATCGCACAGCCCAACAACCTCGTCGGGCTGATCCTGGGCGCGGCCGTCGTCTACCTGTTCTCCGGCCTCGCCATCAACGCGGTCTCCCGCTCCGCGGGCGCCGTGGTCTACGAGGTGCGCCGCCAGTTCCGCGAGCACCCCGGGATCATGGACTACACCGAGAAGCCCGAGTACGGGCGCGTCGTGGACATCTGCACCAAGGACGCGCTGCGCGAACTCGCCACGCCCGGCCTGCTCGCCGTCCTCACCCCGATCGCGGTGGGCTTCACCCTCGGCGTCGGCGCGCTCGGCTCGTTCCTCGCCGGGGCCATCGGCACCGGCACCCTCATGGCGGTCTTCCTCGCCAACTCCGGCGGCGCGTGGGACAACGCCAAGAAGCTCGTCGAGGACGGCCACCACGGCGGCAAGGGCAGCGAGGCCCACGAGGCCGTCGTCATCGGCGACACCGTCGGCGACCCGTTCAAGGACACGGCGGGCCCCGCCATCAACCCGCTGCTCAAGGTCATGAACCTGGTGGCGCTGCTGATCGCCCCCGCCGTCGTGCAGTTCAGCTTCGGCGAGGACACCAGCGCGGGCATCCGGGCGATCGTCGCGGTCCTCGCGATCGGCGTCATCATCGGCGCCGTGTACGTGTCCAAGCGGCGCGGCATCGCGGTGGGCGACGACGGCGAAGGCGAAGGCGGAGCCGCCGAGCGGGTGGCCCAGTCGGCCGACCCGGCGACGGTCTCCTGACCCTTCCGCCACGGAGCGGTACGGGCGGAGCCGGGCAGGGCCGGCGGTACGCCCGAACGGCGGACGGGCGGCGCGGACTGACGCGCCGTCCGTCCGCCTTTGTACGTCGCCGGAGGGGAGCCGTGTATCTTCCGGGCCGAGAGCCTTCGAAGGGACCAATCCGGTGAACAAGAAGCTTGCGTCCGCGCTGTCGGGCGGTGCTGTGCTGATGCTCGTCCTGTCCGGCTGCGGCGGGGATGACAGCGACGCGAAGGGCAACGCCTGGGCCAAGAAGGTCTGTGACCAGTGGTCGCCCGAGCTCAAGAAGATCGAGGCCGCCAACGCCGACATCAAGCGCGTGGCGACGGAGAGCAGCAAGCCGGAGGAGGTCCAGAAGACCGACTCGGCCGCCTTCGGGACGATGTCCGAGTCGTACAAGACGATGGGCAGCGCACTGCAGAGCGCGGGGGTTCCGCCGGTCAAGGACGGCGAGAAGACCCTCGGCGCGGCGGTCCAGGGCTTCGAGTCGACCTCCAAGGGCTACGCCGACCTGAAGACCAAGATGGACGCCCTCGACCCCAAGGACCAGACGAAGTTCGCCGAGGGCCTCAAGGAGCTCGCGGGCGGTCTGGATGAGGCGACCAAGGGCGGCAAGGACGCCCTCGACCAGCTGAAGTCGGGCGGGCTGGACAAGTCGATGAACGCCCAGAAGGGCTGCCAGGTCACGACGCCGACGCCCAAGTAGCCTCCCCTGGCCGCCCCGGGCGGCAGTGCGGGGTACGACGGTCGGGGTGGCCGGGTCCGGAAGGGACCCGGCCGCCCTGTCGCATGCCGGGCCGTATGCCCGCCCGTACGCCCGGCCGCAGGGCCGCCCGTGTCCCGGCTGTGGACCCGCCCGTACGCCCGGACGTGTGCCGTGTCGTATGTGCGGACGCGCGGGTCGGCGCGCCGCCCGGGACGTCCGTCCGCGCGGCGCACGGATCGCCGCCCCCAGCGGCCACAATGGACGGGTGAGTACCACCAGCCTCCCCACGCCCGAACGCGCCGCCGAGCTGCGTACCGCCCTGCTCACCGCCGGCTTCACCGCCGACGGGCTGCTCGATCTGCTCGGCGCGCCCGCCTACGCCGCGCTCGCCCGCAGCGAGACGGTCCCCGCCCTGCGCGCCACGCGGAGCGGCGGTGACGGCCCGCTGCCGAGCCTGGTCCGGCTGTTCCTGCTCCAGGAGCCCGTGGCGTACGCCCATGCCGCGGCGGCGCTGCCCGTGGAGGCGGCCCTGGCCGACGGGTGGCTCCGCCGGGACTCGGATGACGTACGCGCGACCGTGGACGTGCGCCCGTACGGCGGCCCGGACGGCGAGGACTGGTTCATCGTCTCCGACCTCGGCTGCGCGGTCGGCGGGGCCGGCGGGATCGGCAGCCGCGAGGAGGGGGTCGTCCTCGGGGTGGGCGGTGCCTCCACCACGCTCGCCGGGATCACCGTCCGCGTTCCGGTCGACTCGGCGCTCGACCTCGGCACCGGTTCGGGGATCCAGGCACTGCACGCGGCCCAGCACGCGACCCGGGTCACCGCCACCGACGTCAACCCCCGGGCCCTGGAATTCACCCGGTTGACGCTGGCGTTGTCCGGGGCTCCGGAGGCCGAACTGCTCACCGGCTCCCTCTTCGAGCCGGTCGGCGGGGCCACGTACGACCTGATCGTGTCGAACCCGCCCTTCGTGATCTCCCCCGGCGCCCGGCTCACATACCGGGACGGCGGCATGGGCGGCGACGACCTGTGCCGGACCCTGGTCCAGGAGGCCGGCGCGCATCTGAACCCCGGCGGGTACGCGCAGTTCCTCGGCAACTGGCAGCACGTGGAGGGCGAGGACTGGCACGACCGGGTCCGCTCCTGGGTGCCGCAGGGCTGCGACGCCTGGATCGTGCAGCGTGACGTACAGGACGTGACGCAGTACGCGGAGCTGTGGCTGCGCGACGCGGGCGACCACCGCACGGATCCCGCCGAGTACGCGCGGCGCTACGAGGACTGGCTGGACGAGTTCGAGGCCCGCAAGACCAAGGCCGTCGGCTTCGGCTGGATCACCCTGCGCCGGACGGACGCGGCCGAGCCCTCGATCGTGGTCGAGGAGTGGCCGCACTCGGTGGAGCAGCCGCTCGGCGATGCCGTCCTGGCCCACTTCGCCCGTCAGGACTACCTGCGCGAGCACGACGACGCGTCCCTGCTGGAGGGTCGTTTCGTACTGGCGGCCGAGGTGGTCCAGGAGCAGGTCGGGGCGCCCGGCGCGGAGGATCCGGAACACGTGGTGCTCCGGCAGAACCGCGGGATGCGGCGCGCGACCAAGGTCGACACGGTCGGCGCCGGTTTCGCCGGAGTGTGTGACGGCTCACTGAGCGCGGGCCGGATCCTGGACGCGATCGCGCAGCTGATGCAGGAGGACCCGGTGGTGCTGCGGGACCGTACGCCGGAGGCGATCCGGATGCTGGTCGAGCAGGGCTTCCTGGAGCCCGTGGCGGGCTCCGGGCAGTAGCCGCGCCCGCGAGCGGAACCTGAATGTCACCCGGGGTTCGCCTGGTGTACTCCGAGGGCTGAAAGGGTTCTGCTCAGCGGGATCCGGGGGGGTCCCGAGAGTGGTCCGGGGGATGGGGGAAGCGGCATGGACACCGGTCCTGCGATCTTCGCGGCGACCGTGTTCCTGCTGTTCGGAGCCGCTCTGCTGGCCTGGACGGGGGCGCGCGTCCTGAAGGGCGCGCCGGTGGCCGAGGGCGTGCGCCCCGTCCTGGCGGTACCGCTGGCGGTGTGCGCCGGCGGGGTCTCGCTCGCCCTTGGCCTGTGGTGCCTCGCGCGACTCTGACGCGGGGCGGAAAGCGGCACGGACCCGCCGGTCAGGGCACTCGCCGCGCCGTACGGGAAAGCACGTGCCGGACCGCATCCGGAAGCCGCCGCGGGGGAGGGGCCAGACGGCCCCCCGGCCACTCGGCCCGGTGATCGCGAAGGGTCCGCCGAGGCATCCGGGCGGCAGAACCGGTACTTGTCGGGTTACCGTTCGAGTGGCCGTTGCGGGCTTGTGCCGTTTGACACGGGGGCGGGTTGTACCGTCACACTCCGCAGCGTCGCCGTACCGCGACCGAGTGCCGACCGGAGAGAAGAGCCAAGTTGTCCCCGACTAGCGAGACCGCAAAGGGCGGCCGCCGACTCGTCATCGTCGAGTCCCCTGCCAAGGCGAAGACGATCAAGGGCTACCTCGGCCCGGGATACGTCGTCGAGGCGAGCGTCGGGCACATCCGCGACCTCCCGAACGGGGCCGCCGAGGTCCCCGACAAGTACACCGGCGAGGTCCGCCGTCTCGGCGTGGACGTCGAGCACGACTTCCAGCCGATCTACGTCGTCAACGCGGACAAGAAGGCGCAGGTCAGGAAGCTCAAGGACCTGCTCGCCGAGTCCGACGAACTCTTCCTCGCCACCGATGAGGACCGCGAGGGCGAAGCCATCGCGTGGCACCTCCAGGAAGTCCTCAAGCCCAAGGTCCCCGTCCACCGGATGGTCTTCCACGAGATCACCAAGGACGCGATCCGCGACGCCGTCGCCAACCCGCGCGAGCTGAACCAGCGCATGGTCGACGCCCAGGAGACCCGCCGCATCCTCGATCGCCTCTACGGCTACGAGGTCTCGCCGGTCCTGTGGAAGAAGGTCATGCCGCGCCTGTCGGCCGGCCGCGTCCAGTCGGTCGCCACCCGTCTCGTCGTGGAGCGGGAGCGCGAGCGCATCGCCTTCCGCTCCGCCGAGTACTGGGACCTGACCGGCACCTTCTCCACCGGCCGCGCCGGTGACGCCTCCGACCCCTCGACGCTGGTCGCCCGGCTGAACACGGTCGACGGCAAGCGCATCGCCCAGGGCCGCGACTTCGGCCCGAACGGGCAGCTGAAGGGCGAGGTGCTGCACCTCGACGAGACGAACGCGCGAGCGCTCGCCGCCGCGCTGGAGAACGCCTCGTTCAGCGTCCGCTCGGTCGAGTCCAAGCCGTACCGCCGGTCCCCGTACGCCCCGTTCCGCACGACGACGCTCCAGCAGGAGGCCTCGCGCAAGCTGGGCTTCGGTGCGAAGGCGACGATGCAGGTGGCGCAGAAGCTGTACGAGAACGGCTTCATCACCTATATGCGTACGGACTCCACGACGCTCTCCGACACCGCCGTGTCGGCGGCGCGCGCGCAGGTCACGCAGCTCTACGGCGCCGACTACCTGCCGGAGAAGCCGCGCGTCTACGCGGGCAAGGTCAAGAACGCGCAGGAGGCGCACGAGGCGATCCGGCCTTCGGGTGATCGTTTCCGCACCCCGGCCGAGACGGGTCTGACCGGCGACCAGTTCCGCCTGTACGAGCTGATCTGGAAGCGGACCGTCGCCTCGCAGATGAAGGACGCGGTCGGCAACTCGGTGACCGTGAAGATCGGCGGCACCGCTTCGGACGGCCGCGACGCCGAGTTCAGCGCCTCCGGCAAGACGATCACCTTCCACGGCTTCATGAAGGCGTACGTCGAGGGCGCGGACGACCCGAACGCCGAGCTCGACGACCGCGAGCGGCGCCTGCCGCAGGTCGCCGAGGGCGACGCGCTGGCCGCCGCGGAGATCACGGCGGACGGCCACTCCACCAAGCCGCCGGCCCGCTACACCGAGGCCTCGCTGGTCAAGGAGCTGGAGGAGCGGGAGATCGGGCGCCCGTCGACGTACGCGTCGATCATCGGCACGATCCTCGACCGCGGGTACGTCTTCAAGAAGGGCACGGCGCTCGTCCCGTCCTTCCTGTCCTTCGCCGTCGTCAACCTGCTGGAGAAGCACTTCGGCCGGCTCGTCGACTACGACTTCACCGCGAAGATGGAGGACGACCTCGACCGCATCGCGCGGGGCGAGGCCCAGTCCGTGCCGTGGCTGAAGCGGTTCTACTTCGGCTCGGAGGACGCGAGCGAGGTCGTCCCGGCCGACGGGGACGCGCTCGGCGGCCTGAAGGAACTGGTCACTGACCTGGGCGCGATCGACGCCCGGGAGATCTCCTCCTTCCCGGTCGGCGAGGGCATCGTGCTGCGGGTCGGCCGTTACGGCCCGTACGTGGAGAAGGGCGAGAAGGACGCGGAGGGCCACCAGCGCGCCGACGTCCCGGACGACCTGGCTCCGGACGAGCTGACGGTCGAGTACGCGCAGGAGCTGCTGGCGGCGCCGAGCGGCGACTTCCAGCTGGGCAAGGACCCGATCAGCGGCAACGAGATCGTCGCCAAGGCCGGCCGCTACGGGCCGTACGTGACGGAGATCCTCCCCGAGGGCACGCCGAAGACGGGCAAGAACGCGGTGAAGCCGCGGACGGCCTCCCTCTTCAAGACGATGTCCCTCGACACGGTCACGCTGGAGGACGCCCTCCGTCTGATGTCCCTGCCGCGGGTGGTGGGCGCGGACGCCGAGGGCGTGGAGATCACGGCCCAGAACGGGCGCTACGGCCCGTACCTGAAGAAGGGCACGGACTCGCGCTCGCTGGAGACCGAGGACCAGCTGTTCTCGATCACCCTGGACGAGGCCCTCGCGATCTACGCGCAGCCGAAGCAGCGGGGTCGGGCGGCGGCCAAGCCGCCGCTGAAGGAGCTGGGCACGGACCCGGTCAGCGAGAAGCCGGTGGTCGTGAAGGACGGCCGCTTCGGTCCGTACGTGACGGACGGCGAGACGAACGCGACGCTGCGGCGGGACGACGACGTCGAGACGATCACGCCGGAGCGGGGTTACGAGCTGCTCGCGGAGAAGCGGGCGAAGGGCCCGGCGAAGAAGGTGGCGAAGAAGGCCCCCGCCAAGAAGGCCACGGCGAAGAAGGCGACGGCGACGAAGACCGCCGCGAAGAAGACGACGGCCACGGCGAAGAAGACGGCGGCCAAGAAGACGACCGCCACGGCGAAGAAGACGGCGGCGAAGAAGGCGACGGCCGCCCCGTCGGCTCCGTCGGACGAGTAATCCCGGCCGCCGGCCGACCGTGGGCAGGGCCCCGTGCAAACCGCACGGGGCCCTGCCGCCTTTCAGCCTCGCCGGCGTTCGAGGCGCGGGTCCGGGCGGAGCCCGGGGAACGGTGGAAGGGCGGGTAGGGGATTCGCTCCGCGCAGCGGCACCCGGCCCGGGACGGGCGGCCGCGGGGTGGGCCGTCGGGGTCCGGTGTGCGCCGGGGCACCTCCTTGGGCGTCGAACGTGGTGCGGTACCGGCAAGTGGAGCGGGTTGCGTTCGGCGCCCGCCCCTCCGGGCGTGGCGGCCACGACAGCCACGACAGCCGGGACGGGTCGGGTCCGGGGCGGGGCCCCGGAGGTGGGTGCGGGGTCACACCGGACCTTGTCCACAGGCCTCCGCAGCGGCCAAGCGCAGCGGATAGGCTGGGCGGATGACGCGAGCCGAGCAGCCAACGGTCGTGACCGCCGACGCGAACCCCACCTACGACGAAGCCCTAGCCGCGGATTCCCGCGAGCGGGCGGTGCGCGCACTCCTGCGCACCCCCAGGCTGCGCCGGCTGTGGAGCGCCCAGCTGGTGAGCGGCATCGGTGATGCGCTCGCCCTGCTGGTGCTGGTGCTGCTGGCCCTGCAGGCCGCCGTGCAGGAGGGGGCCTTCGGCGACGGGTACCGCGGCGCCGCCCTCGCCGTAGCCGCCGTCTTCGGCGTCCGGATCCTCGCCACCCTGCTCTTCGGCGCGGTCCTCCTCGGCCCGCTCTCCGCGCTCGTCGCCCCCGGCGGCAAGCTGGACCGCCGCTGGACGATGATCGGCGCGGACGGGGTGCGGATCGCGCTGTTCGTCGTCGCCCCGCTCTGGCTCGAATGGATCCCGGCGCAGGCGCTCACCGTGCTGCTGGCCACCGTCTTCGTCTCCGGCGCCGCCGAGCGGCTGTGGGGCATGGCCAAGGACAGCGCCGCCCCCGCCCTGCTGCCCGCGCCGCCGCCGGAGGGGGCGACCGTACGGCCGCTCCCGGACCACCTCGACGCCCTGCGGCGCCTGACCCTGCGAACGGCCTTCGCCGCGCTGCCCGCCGCCGCGGCCGCGCTGCTCGCCGCGACCCTGGTCGGCGAGGCCCTCGGACTCGGCGTGGACTGGTTCGCCGAGAACCAGGCCGCGCTCGGCTCGTACGTGGCCTCCGGCCTCTTCGCGGCGTCGGTCTCGCTGCTGCTCCCGCTGGTGCTGCCCGGAACGAAGACCCCGCGGCCGCGTTCTCCGCTGGAGGGGCTGCGCACGCCTAAGGCGGGGGACCGCCCGGAGAAGGGGCGTACGGGAGCCATCCCGCTGCTCGTCCTGGCCTCGGCCGCCGTCGCCGGAGCGGTGTCCTGCGCCGCGGCGGTCGCCGTACTGCACGCCTTCGACCTGGGCGGCGGCCCGGCCACCTTCGCGCTGCTGGTCCTCGCCCTGCTCGGCGGCACCGCCGCCGGTATCCGTGCCACGCAGGCCGGCAAGGTGCTGCCCGCCCTGTCGCGCCGTCGTCTGCTGGCCCTCGCCATAGCGGTGACCGGGCTCGCTCTGCTGCTGACCGGGCTCGTCCCGGACACCGCGACCGTGGTGTTCCTGTCGCTGCTCGCCGGCCTCGCCGCGGGTGTCGCCGCCAGCACCGGCCACACGCTGCTGGACCAGGAGACCGAGGAGTTCCGCCGGGCCCGCGTCACCGAGCACCTCCAGGCGGTCGTACGGGTGGCCGTGGCCCTCGGAGCCGTCCTGGCCCCGGCGCTGGCCGCGCTGATCGGCCCGCACCGGTTCACCGCCGGCGAGATCGTCTTCGCGCACGGCGGGGCCGCCTTCACCCTGATGCTGGTCGGCGCCCTGCTGCTGCCCGTCGCCGTGGTCGTGCTCACCAAGGCCGACGACCGGGGCGGGGTGCCGCTGCGCCGTGACCTGCGCGAGGCGCTGCGCGGCGGTGAGCCCGTCCAAGCGGCGTCCGCCACCGGCTTCTTCATCGCCCTGGAGGGCGGCGACGGGGCCGGGAAGTCCACCCAGGTGGAGGCGCTGGCCGACTGGATACGGGGCAAGGGCCACGAGGTCGTGGTGACCCGCGAGCCGGGGGCCACCCCCGTCGGCAAGCGGCTCCGTTCGATCCTGCTGGACGTCTCCTCCGCCGGACTGTCGAACCGCGCCGAGGCGCTGCTGTACGCCGCCGACCGCGCGGAGCACGTGGACACCGTCGTGCGTCCCGCCCTGGAGCGCGGCGCCGTCGTCATCACCGACCGCTACATCGACTCCTCCGTGGCCTACCAGGGCGCCGGGCGCGACTTGTCGCCGACCGAGATCGCCAGGATCTCGCGCTGGGCCACCGGCGGGCTGGTGCCGAACCTGACCGTGCTGCTGGACGTGTCGCCGGAGACGGCGCGGGAACGGTTCACCGAGGCGCCGGACCGGCTGGAGTCGGAGCCCGCGGAGTTCCACCAGCGGGTTCGGGCCGGGTTCCTGACGCTCGCCGCGGCCGACCCGGGGCGCTACCTGGTGGTGGACGCGGGCCAGGACCCGGCCTCGGTGACCACCGTCGTACGCCACCGTCTGGACCGGATGCTCCCGCTCTCCGAGGCCGAGGTGGCCGCCCAGGCGGAGGCCCGGCGGCTCGCCGAGGAGGAGGCCCGCCGCAAGGCCGAGGAAGAGGCCGCGCGCAAGGCGGAGGAAGCCCGGCGGCGCGCCGAGGAGGAAGCCAGGCTCGCCCGCGAGGCCGAGGAAGCCCGGATCAGGGCCGAGGCGGAGGCCGCCCGCAAGGCGGAGGAGGAGCGGCTGCGCGCCGAGGAGGAGGCCCGTGCCCGGGCCGAGGCCGAGCGGCTGCGCATCGAGGCCGAGGAGAAGGCCCGTGCCGCCGAGGCGGAGCGGCAGCGGAAGCAGGCCGAGGAGGAGGCCCGGCTGCGGGCCGAGGCCGAGGAACGCCGGCTGGAGAAGCAGCGGCGGGCGGAGGAGGCCCTGCTGAAGGCCGAGGAGGCGCGCAGGCTGGCCGAGGCGGCGAAGGCGGCTGCCGCGGCCGAGGCGGCTGCCGCGGCCGAGGCAGCGGCTGCTTCCGCTGCCCCTGCCGGTGCCCCGGTCACTCCCGAGGCTCCCGCGCCCAAGGTCGGCATGACCAAGGAGCCGCACCCGGACGACGCCGTCACCGTCGAGACCCCGCTGATTCAGCCGGACAGGCGGGTCGTGCGGCCGGACGACGTGACGCAGACGGTGCCGGTGCCGAAGGTCGACCCTTCGGCTCCGGCCGCCGACGCCGCCCCGGCGGACGCGGCGGAGACCGCGGTGCTGCCGCCGGTCCGCGCGACCGACGAGACCTCGGTGCTGCCCCCCGTCCGCGCGACCGACGAGACGGCCGTGCTGCCGCCCGTACGACCCTCCGGTGCGGGCACCGGACCGCAGGCGCAGGCGCAGGCGCAGGCACAGGCGCAGGCCAGGGGCGCGACGGCGCACTCCGCCACGCGACCGACGGCGCAGCGTCCCGAGGAGAACCCGGCCGACCGGGTGCCGCCGGGCATCTTCCGGGATTCGGCCAACGACCGCACGCGGGAGATCCCGGTCCTCGACGACGCCGGCCGGCCTCGTCGGCCACGCCCGGACTGGGCCGAGGAGACCCCGCTGGACGACCTGCCCACGCTCGCGGACGAACTGCTCGGCCCGCACCGGGACGACGACGAGGACGACCGGGGCCGGGGCCGCCGCCGCTGACCGCCCGACCCGGGCGGGGCCGGATTGTCAGTGCCGCGCGCCACAATGGGTGCACGGAGAGTGAAGTGAAAGGTGGTGGGCGGGATGCCCGTATGGGACGACCTGGTGGGACAGGAGCGGGTCCGGGCACAGCTCACCGCCGCCGCCCGTGATGCCGACGCCCTGGTCACGGCCGCCGAACAGGGGACCGAGCCGCCCGCGTCCTCCAAGATGACCCACGCCTGGCTGTTCACGGGGCCGCCCGGCTCGGGGCGGGCGGGCGTCGCCCGGGCGTTCGCCGCAGCCCTGCAGTGCACCAGTCCGGACCGCGCCCTCGGCGGCGAGCCGGGCTGCGGGTTCTGCGACGGCTGCCACACCACGATGGTCGGTACGCACGCGGACGTCTCCACCGTCGCCGCGGTCGGCAGCCAGATCCTGGTCGACGCGATGCGGGACACCGTCCGCAAGTCCTACACGTCCCCGGCTACGGGCCGCTGGCAGGTCATCCTCGTGGAGGACGCCGAGCGGCTGAACGAGAAGTCCGCCAACGCGGTCCTCAAGGCCGTGGAGGAGCCCGCGCCCCGTACGGTCTGGCTGCTGTGCTCGCCCTCCGTGGAGGACGTGCTGCCCACCATCCGCTCCCGCTGCCGCCACCTCAACCTCAGCACCCCCTCGGTCGCCGCCGTCGCCGACGTGCTGGTGCGGCGGGACGGGATCGAGCCGCCGGTGGCCCTCGCCGCCGCCCGGGCCACCCAGGGGCACGTCGACCGCGCCCGTCGGCTCGCCACCGACGAGGGAGCCCGTGCGCGCAGGGCGACGGTCCTGAAGCTCCCGCTCCGGGTGGACGACGTCGGAGCCTGCCTGAAGGCCGCCCAGGAGCTGGTGGACGCCGCCGCCGAGGACGCCAAGCAGGTGGCCGAGGAGATCGACACCAAGGAGACCGAGGAGCTGCGGGCCGCCCTGGGCGCCGCCGCCGGGACGGGCGGACGCATGCCGCGCGGCACGGCGGGCGTCATGAAGGAGCTCGAGGACAACCAGAAGCGCCGCCGCACCCGCACCCAGCGCAACAGCCTCGACGTGGCCCTCACCGACCTGACCGGGTTCTACCGCGATGTCCTCGCCCTCCAGCTCGGCTCCGATCTCGCCATCGCCAACGAGGACATACGCCCGGACCTGGAGCGCGTCGCCCGCGCGTCCGGTCCGGAGCGGACCCTGCGCAGGATCGAGGCGATCATCGCCTGTGGTGAGGCCCTCGACCGGAACGTGGCGCCGCTCCTCGCCGTCGAGGCGATGACGATGGCACTGCGCGCGGGCTGAGGCGGCCGGCCCGGGAGGGTTGACCGGCTCACCCGTACGGGCGGACCGGCCGCCGCGACCAGGAGCGGCCCGGTCCCCGCCCTGCCAGGTCCGGGCCACGGAAGGCGCGCGGCCGTCCGGGGCAGGGACGCCCGGTGGCCGGGGCCGACAGGCCGTAGGCTCCTGGAATGGACACCAGTCGCCTGCTGCGTACGACCGGAACCGTGATCGCAGCCGCCGGGCTGCTCCTCTCCGGGTGCAGCTCGGGCGGGCCGGGGGGACAGCGGGCCGCCGCGTCGTCCACCGGGCCCTCCACCGCCCGCCCGTCCGTCGACGAGGCCGCGCTGCGCCCGTACTACGAGCAGAAGCTGAACTGGCGGGAGTGCGGTGTCCCCGGCTTCCAGTGCGCCACGATGAAAGCCCCGCTGGACTACGCGGACCCCGGCTCGGGCCAGGACGTCGACATCGCCGTGGCCCGCCGCAAGGCCACCGGCCCGGGCAAGCGGCTCGGCTCGCTGGTGGTCAACCCGGGCGGCCCGGGCGGCTCCGGCATCGGCTACCTCCAGGCGTACGCGGGCATCGGCTACCCCGCGCCGGTCCGCGCCCGGTACGACATGGTCTCCTTCGACCCGCGCGGGGTGGACCGCAGCAGCCCCGTCGAATGCCTGACCGGTCCCGAGATGGACAAGTACACCCAGGTGGACCAGACGCCCGACACCCCGGCGGAGCGTGCCGCGCTGGTGACGGCCTTCAAGGAGTTCGCGGCGGGCTGCGAGAAGCGTTCGCAGCGGGTCCTGCCGCACGTCTCCACGGTGGAGGCCGCACGGGACATGGACCTGCTGCGCGCGGTGCTCGGCGACGAGAAGCTCAACTACGTCGGAGCCTCGTACGGCACCTTCCTGGGGGCGACGTACGCGGACCTCTTCCCGGACCGGGCCGGCCGGCTGGTCCTGGACGGTGCGATGGACCCCTCCCGCAACGCGCTGGACCTCAACCGGGACCAGACCGCGGGCTTCGAGACGGCCTTCGTCTCGTTCGCCAAGGACTGCGCGAAGCAGCCGGACTGCCCCCTCGGCAAGGGGGACGAGGCGGCGATGGCGGAGCGGCTGAAGGAGTTCTTCCGCAAGGTCGACGCCCAGCCGGCACCCACCGGGGACCCGTCCCGCCCGCTGGGAGAGTCCCTCGCGACGACCGGGGTGATCGCGGCGCTGTACGACGAGAGCGCCTGGCCGCAGCTGCGGGAGGCGCTGACCGCCGCCATGAACGGCGACGGCGCGGGCCTGCTGGCCCTCGCCGACAGCTACTACGAGCGCGAGCCGAACGGCAAGTACGCCAACCTGATGTTCGCGAACGCCGCCGTCAACTGTCTCGACCAGCCGGCGGCCTTCACCGGCCCCGAGGCCGTGGACACGGCCCTCCCGTCCTTCGAGAAGGCCTCCCCGGTCTTCGGCGTCGGCCTGGCCTGGGCCTCCCTGAACTGCGCGTACTGGCCGGTGAAGGCCACGGGCACGGCGAAGCGGCTGGCGGCGAAGGGGGCCGCGCCGATCGTGGTCGTCGGCACCCTCCGCGACCCGGCGACCCCTTACAAGTGGGCGCAGGCCCTGGCCGACCAGCTCGACTCGGGCACCCTCCTCACCTACGACGGCGACGGCCACACGGCGTACGGCCGGGGCAGCGACTGCATCGACACGGCGATCAACACGTACCTCCTCGAGGGCAAGCCTCCCGTGAACGGCAAAAAGTGCTGACCCGCACCCGCCCCCGAACAACCCGGTTCGGGGCACCCTTCCGGACCCTGTAGACTTGGCGCCGCTGCTGATGAGAGCCCCTCTCCGAGGGAACACTTGTCGAACCAGCGGTGCCGCCTTAGCTCAGTTGGCCAGAGCAACGCACTCGTAATGCGTAGGTCTCGGGTTCGAATCCCGAAGGCGGCTCCAGCGAAGCCCCAGGAATCACTTCAGTGACCTGGGGCTTCTGCCTTTTCGCGTGCGATCACCCCGAGGGGGTCCGCCTGCGGGTGATCCGGGCCACGCAGGCCCAGCGGGTGAGGGCGCCGACGACGAGGGAGACGACGATCGCGCCCCAGTCGATGACGTGGGGGAGACCGGGGAAGAAGGCGAAGAACGCGAAGGACGCGGCGGTGCCGGCGAGGAACGCGGTGATGCCGGCGCGCCGGCGCCTGGCTTCCCACCCGGGGCTTTCGGGGGCGGGCTGGTCGGTCACGCGCGTCTCACTTCGTGATGTGGTGGCACTGGCTGACCCGGCGCACGCCGTTGATGCTGAGGTGCGCGCATGCCTTGCCGTAGCGCGGCAGTGTCTGCGGTGCGTTGTTGCGCATCGGGTGGATCTCGCACTCGGCGTGGGTCTTGCCGCGGGAGGTGCGGTAGGTCTTGTTGTCGGTGTCCGCGTAGGTGAAGTCGATGCGCCAGTTGCAGAAGCCTGAGTTCAGGGCTCCGACGAATCCGCAGTCGACGCCCGCGTTCTGATAGGTGATCTTCTTTCCGTCGCCGCGGATGATGTGCGTGAACATGCAGCCCGTCGGAACCTTCATGGTGACGCCGCCGACCTGGTGGTCGAGGCCGGTGACGGGAGTGGAGCCGATGGCGCCCGCGTGCGCCTCGGCGGCGGTATGACCGTCGGTTTGCGGCTTTACGTGCCTGCGGCTGCGCTAGTCCCTCAGACGGATCCAGTACAAGAAAGCTGCGCTCAGCAGGAGGAGGGCGGTGGTCAGGGGCCATAGGTGGAGGAGGGGTGGGCCGGCGGTGAGGAGGGCTGTCAGGCCGTAGAGGGCTACGGCCGAGCCCAGGAGGGCCTGGAGTGCGGGCGGGGTCCGGGCCGCGCGCACGATGAGGAGCAGCAGGACGGCGCAGGCCGGGTACAGCCACGGGAGGTCCCGGCCGGGGCCCTGGAGCATGACGTCGCGGAGCTCGTGGAAGGGCGGCCAGGCGGTCTCCTTCGTGGCCAGTTCGCGGGGGAACCGCCAGTGCACCGACAGTTCCGCCGCCTTCTGGAACGGGAGGGTCCAGTGGGTCAGGACCAGGGTCTGCCAGAGGAGCAGGGCCAGTGCGCCGGCCTGGCCCAAGCCGGCGAGGGCGCCCAGCCCTGTCCGGGAGCGGGGTGAGGGGGGCGGGTCCGGGAGGCGTGGGGCCTGGGGTACGGGGGGTGGCTGTCCGGGTTGTGGGGGAGGCGGCGCGGGTGGGCCCGCGGGTTTGCCGTACTTGAGCCTGGCTTCGCGGGCCCGGCGCATCGCCTCGGTCGTGTCGTCGGCCACGTTTCCTGTTTCCCGTCCCCTGGTCGCTGCTCGCTGCTCGGTGCCCCTCGGCGGGGTCAGCGGTGGCGGCCGGCGGTGTCCCGGCCGTGTCGGCGCTCCTCGTAGGCCTGTTTCTGGCGCCGGGTGATCTCCGCGTCGTTGCCCCGGCCGCCGTGCTCGCGGGGGTCGCTGCGCAGGGGGAGGTCCCCGCAGACCGGGCAGTCGGGCCGCCGCCGGGTGCGCGGCCAGATGCTCTGGAAGGCGTACTGGCCGGGGACCTCGCCCAGCACCTGCGGGAAGAACCAGTGGTCGGGCTCCATGGCGAACAGCGCCATGGAGAGGTCCTTGCGATGCGGGGTGGTCAGGAAGCCGCCGATGCGGTCCGGGCTGGTCCTCGGGTGCAGCAGGGCCAGGGCGATCTTCGCGGCGGCGGCGCTCAGGTGGTGGATGTCCGTCAGCAGACCCGGTACCGCGTACATCCGGCCCGTCCCGTAGTCCGTACGCGGCTGGTGGCCCAGCTCGCCCAGGGACTCGCGGACCCCGCCAGTGGCGCACATCCAGCACGGGGAGTCGGGGGTGGTGAACACCACCTCGCCGCCCGCCGCGCCCTCGTACAGGCCGACGAACAGGGCCGGGCGGCCGACGAAGTACGCGAGGTGGTTGAGGCGCTGCTGGGCGTGGTTGTCGTCGGTCGCGGCGATGAGCAGCTGGGCGTCGGAGATGCGCTGCTGCCAGGTGTGGTTGTCCAGCGCGGCGACCTCGCGCTTGAGGACGGTGACCTTCAGCCGCCGGTTCACCCGCTTCAGGCGCCGGGCGGTGGCCTTGGCCTTGTTCCGGCCGATGTCCTTCGAGTCGAACATCGAACGGCCCAGGTTGGCCGGCTCCACGCGGTCGGGATCGACCAGGGTGATCCGGCCGACGCCCGAACGGACCAGCACCTCGGCCAGATAGCTGCCGACCGAGCCGACCCCGACGAGCAGGACGTGGCTGTCGGCGAGGGCGGGCGACAGCAGCCCGCCGGTCCGGGCGAACAGTCCGGCGCGCGCCGCCCTGGTCCGACCGATGCCGGCCCGCATGGTGAGGCGGCGGATCCGGCCCGGGGGCCGCTCGGCGGGGCGGGCGGTGGCGGCGGGGGAGAGCAGGGCGGGTGCGGGTGTGGGGGTTTGTGTGGGTGCCGGTGCGTGTGGGGCGGGTGGTGGGGACGAAGGGGGCGGTGTCGAGTCGGGGCGGGCGACCGGGTGGCCGTCCCGGCGGACCGGACCGGCCGCGGGGGGCTCCGCGGCGCCGCCCGCGTGCCGCAGCGCTTCCCGGAGCCGTTCGCGGTCCGGCACCCGGTGGTCCCAGGGCAGCTCGTGCACCAGCAGCTCCGGATGGTGCCCGTCGGCCCCGGCCTCCTCCAGCATTAGCGGGGCCGTCAGCGGGAAGTCGGGGGTGGCGAAGAGGTACCGCCGCGCCCCGGACCGCCCCGCCGGCAGCGGGACCCGTACGCCGGTCACGCCGCCGACCACGCAGGTCAGCGGGTAGGCGTCGGACCAGGCGATCCCGGCCTCCCGGAGCGCGGCGGCCAGCGGCACGACCACCGGGCGCAGCGGCTGGAGCTGTACCCCCTGGGCGGTCCACATGGCCCCGAAGAACGACATCCGGGCGTTGTCGACGGCGAGTTCGTGCCGGCTGAGGGGAGTGGTGAGGTCGTGGGTGACGATCGGGGCGATGTACCGCCCGAGGTCGGGGACCGCCTCCAGCGTGCGGCCGTATGCGCGGTGGTCCTGCTGGGAGGGGTGCGGCATGCCGAGCGGGTGCGAGTGGACGATGCCCTTGAAGCGGATCGGACCGGCCGCCTCCTGGCGGCCGATCTCGTCCAGCAGCCAGCCGGTGTTGCTGTACTCGACGCGTGTGACGTGCGCGTGGGCGTCGTGCACGAAGCCGGTCAGTACGTCGCGGCCGCGCAGCCCGAGGAGGGCGCCGCCCTGCTCGGGCCTGGTCCGTCCGATGTCCTTCCCCACCTGGTCGATCACGTAGTCGAAGACATGCACGGGCAGCACGGCATCGGTCCCTTCCGCTCCGGCTGGGCTGGGTGGACTGCTACTGCTTGCGGTTGAAGGGGAAGGGGTGGCCCATCTCGACGAAGTCCACGCCCAGGGCCCAGGCGGCCGAGCGGGCGTAGGCGTCCTGGAGGGTGGGCTGGCCCGAACCGGGCCGCTCGGACAGGCAGATCAGTCCGCTGCTGTAGAGGTGCACGCCGTGCGCGTCGTGGCTGGGGAGGGTCTCCAGCTCGGGCTCGATGAGCCGCACCTGGTACTCGGTGCCGTTGAAGTGGGCGCACATCACGTACGTCCGGTTGAACATCGTGGTGATCTCGTAGACCCAGCCCTCGGCGCCGGGGGCGTCCTCGTAGTAGGTGTTGGCGGGGAACTTGGTCCGCACGATCTCGTACTCGCGGGCGAGACGGCCCTCCGCCCTGCCGGCGGCGAAGGTGCTCTGCGGGACTCGCGACAGCGGGGCGTCGTCCTCGCCGCCGGAGCCGAGGCGGACCTTGCCCTCGCGGTCCACGTACACCTCCTGCTGGTGGCCCGTCGACTTCTTGGACTGGCTGGCGAAGAAGCTGTCCCGGATCGCGTTGAGGTCGTACTTGTCAGCCATGTTCGGCATTCCTCCCCAGGGGAACGTGGGCGGAGCGGATCGGAGCGGGTGGAGCAGAGCGGAGTGGAGCGGGAGTGGCCGGAGCGGGTGGACCGGAGCGGAGTGGAGCGGTTCTCATGTGGGGTCGAGGGTGATGAGCTCCCGGATCCGCACGGTCCTCGGATCGTCGGGGCCGTGCGCCGTCACGTGGTCCTGGTACAGGGCTTCGAACTCGGTTGCGGCGAGAGCTCGTTCTCCGGCGGCGTCCAGCCAGTGGGCCCGGTCGAAGCGGATCTCCGCCATGCGCGGGTCGGTGGCGGAGAAGACTCCGGAGACGGAGGTGAGGACCTCCAGCAGGTGCTGCGCGGCCAGCGCGGGATGCCCGGCGTCAGCCAGGTAGCGGGCCAGGTTGAGGGAGCATACGAGGGCCAGCTCGTCGTCGGCGCCGAGGACCTGGCGGGCCCGCGCGGCCACGGGGGCGAGCCGGTCGGCGGCTTGGGAGGGCTGCCCGGCCCGGGCGAGTGCCCGGGCGAGGTGCAGGGCGACCAGCCAGCCGCCGCGGTGGTCCGAGGGCAGCACGCCGGACGCGTGGTCGAGGACCTCGCCGAGCCGAACGGCCTGCTCGACGGGGTCGGACACCGCTTCCAGCACGGCGTCGACGCGTGCTTCGACCTCGGCCGCCGGGTCGGTCGGGGGCCCGGGAGGAGGGGGCGGGGGCGGCGGGGTGTGCGGGGTGACGACGAGGGTGGGCACCGGGGTGGCCGCCGCGCTCAGGGCACGCAGGAGCGCGGCCATCTCCCGGGCGTCCGCGGGGCGGTGGCCGGGGTCCTTGGCGAGCAGCCGGGTCACGAGGACGTCCACGGCGGGCTGCACCTCCGGCCGCAGCTCCCGCACGGAGGGCACGACGGCGTGGCAGTGTTGCCTGGCGAGTTCTCCGTAGTCGCCGCGGGAGACGTAGGGTTGGCGGCCCGTGAGCATCTCGAAGAGGACGCAGCCGACGGAGTAGAGGTCGGTGGCGGGGGTGACGGGCTCCAGGAGGAAGCGCTCGGGGGCCATGTACTCAGGTGTGCCGAGGAGTTGGCTGGTGGCGGTCACGCCGGCGGCATACCCGAGCTCGCCGACGGCGGTGTAGGAACGGGCGATGCCGAAGTCGAGCAGTATCAGCCGGCCGACGGGCTCGCGGACCATGACGTTGCCGGGCTTGATGTCGCGGTGGACGAGGTCACGGGCGTGGACGGGGACCAGCGCGTCGCAGAGCTGGGCGGCCCAGTCCAGGGCCTGGGCCACGGGCAGGCGGTGGCCCTTGGGGGCGGCGGCGCGCAGGGTGCGGCCCTCGATGAACTGGGTGATCAGATAGAGGCGCCAGGATCCCGCTATCTCGGTCTCGTCCACGTCGTGGATGCGGACGACGTGCGGATCGTCGATGGCCGCGAGGATCCGGGCCTCGCGCAGGAAGCGGCGCGCCGCACGGGTGCCGCGGTCCGTGACGCGGAGGAACTTGGCGACGACGACGCGGTCCAGTCTGTGGTCGTGCGCCTTCCAGACTTCTGCCATGCCTCCCGGGAACTGTTCGAGTAACTCGTACCGGTCCAGCACAAGGCGCCCTGAAGGCGCGGGGTTCGCCCCCCGCATACCCGACATGGCTCAATGGTGGCACTTGCGTGTTCGTCGGTTGAGCGTATTGCTGAAAGATTCGGCCGCTCTTTGCGTGCCGCGCTCGGGGGGCCGCGCGGAGGGGCTGAGGTGTGTCCGGCCGTCGCGGCCGTTGCGGCCGTCGCGGCCGTCGCTCACGCGTGGGTGACGATGTTGGTGATGACCCACCCGGCCCATATCAGGGGTGCGATCGCGAGGTACGCCATCGGGCGGTGGAGGACCGGCTTTCCCTCGGGGAGGGGGGAGGCGCCGGGCACGGCCGGCCCCGGCGCCGGCAGAGCGGCGAGCTTGCGGCTGACGACGAGGTTCCAGATCAGCGTGAACGGGCTGAAGAACACCAGGGAGAAGGGGGACCACCAGCCCAGACCCAGTGTGCTGGTCGTCATCTGGCGGACGACGGAAGTGCCGCAGGACTTGCAGAACGGGCCGTCGACCTTGTGGAAGCGCATCACGATCAGCAGTCCCACATGGGCGCGGACGGTCACCGCGGCGGCGGGCTGCGCGCCGCAGCTCCGGCAGAACGGGGCACCGGGCTGCCATGCGGGAGCGCCGGGGTGGGCGGGCTGGGCGGGTGCCTGCATCCCGTAGGGGGCGCCGTACGACGGGTTCGGCGGGCCGAACGAGTTGGGCTGCGGTGCGGACGGAGTGGGCGGCGTGGACGGAGTGGTCATGGGGAAGCCTCCCAGAGGCTGATCGGGGCAAAGAGGGGCATGGCGGACGGGGACTTGTCCGCGCGTTCCGCCTGCTGAAGAGCAAAAGGTACTGTGCGGACCGCTGTTGTCCGCGTTGGGGGGTTGGGCCGCGGACCCGAAGGCGTGCGGCCGGCACGTGCGCTTCGATGAGGGAGGCGGCGGCGAAGGCGGCGGTACCCACCTGCATGGCGGAGACGGCGGCGTCCCAGGTGCCGAACCGGTTGCCTGTCGGATTCAGCGCCCGGTGCACCTGCACTTGGAGAAGTGCTGCGTGCAGCGCCTCGCCGACGATCTCGGGGGAGACGTCCAGCTTCCGGATGTTCGTCTCGAACCCCTCGGCCAAGCGCCCGGTGACCTGCTCGTCGACCGTGGGAATGGCGTGCCGCTCCACGGTCACCGTCATTGATCGCTCCTATGGGTTGCTTCGAAGAAGACGTGTTTCGGCGCGTGCCGGGACTCGACGCTCGGACCAGGTTGCCCGACGCCCGACTGGCCGTGCCGTCCGCCTGCTTCATCAGGGTCGATCGGCGCGTCGGGCGGGTGCGGGCAGGACTTCCGCCGGGACGGGCGGCAAGGGCCATGCGCAGGGCAGACAGGGGTGTTAGGCGTCGAGCTCGCCGCGCCCGAGGAAGTCGAGGAGGGCCCCGGGGAGGTAGTCGGACTCGAGGTGGACGGGGATGCCGTTGGACCTGGCCAGGCAGGCGATGGCCAGTGGGGCGAGGGCGACGATGCCGTGGACGTGTTCGGTGCGGTCCTCGTCGGCGGTCCAGTACTCCTTGTGCCGGCGGACGGCCTCGGCCAGGGCGCTGTTGCAGCCGGCCGCGTCGTTCCGCAGGTAGTGGTGCAGCATCATGATCGGCGGGTACTGGAGCTCGGTCATCTCGTCCGCGCTGAGGGTGACGGCGTGTTCGGCCGCGCAGAGGTCCGCGGCGCGCACCAGGTGGGTGCGCATGTCGTCGCGACGGAGCCAGAAGCTCTGGAGGGTTTCCACCCAGGCGTAGGCGTACTCGTCCAGCCGTCCGCCGAAGCAGCGCAGGAAGGGGACCGGGATCCGGGCCAGCATGTCGAGGCGGGCTGCGTCGCGGCAGATGAGCGCGAGGTAGAAGGCGTCGAGCCAGGTGTGGGCCTGGAGGTAGGTCTGCGGCCCGGTGGTGGCGAGGTGGCGCTCCTCCTGGCGGATCTCGCAGATGACCGTTCCCCGGTCGGGGGCTGTGGCGGCGAAGACGGCCGAATGCACCTGCATGGCCAGCAGCCAGGAAGCGCGGGTTTCCGGCATGACGGCACCGGGGTCCGCGGCGCAGCGGACGAGGGCGACGTTCAGCGACCTCATGACCGCGTACGACCTGGAGTTGTGCGAGGTCTCGATAGCTTCCAGGGAGGAGGACAGTGACCCCTCCATGGAGGGGACCAACGCCGCCCACTCATCCTTCGGGTAGTCCTGACGAGGGATGTTCAGTGCTGCGCCCGCTCCGCGGGGAGCGGAGTTCGTCACGTGGGGAATTCGCCGAGCCAGTTGCCGTTCAGCAGTACCGCGGGCACGTAGTCGGACTCGACCTCGATCGAGATGCCGGTTTCCCGGGCGAAGCAGGCCATGGCGAGCGGAGCGAGGGCGACGAGACTCGAGATCAGCTGCGACCGGTCCTCCTGGGTCCAGTACTCCTGGTGCCACTGGAGGGCGGCCGTGAAAGCGCGGTTGAACCCCGCCTCGTCGTTGCGGATGATGCGGTGGAACATCTCCATCGGCGGGTAGAACAGCTTGCCCACGGTCTCCGGGTCCGTCGCGACCTCCGGATCGGTGCCGTCGATCGCGGCCACGAGCTTCTGGCCGAGGTCCGGGCCGCCGAGCCAGTAGGTCTGGAGGGTGTCGATCCAGGCGTACTCGAATTCCTGGGTGACGCCGCCGTTCTCCCGCAGCAGTGACAGCGGCACTCGGCACAGGGCGGTGATCCGGTCCCGCTCACGGCAGACCACCGCAAGGTAGAACGCGGTGACCCAGGCGGCGGGGGTGACGTACGGCTGCGGCCCGGTGGCTTCGAGCGTGAGGTCCTTGTGCGCGATGCGGCACTGGACGTGGGTCTCGGTGGTGGTCGCCGCGGCGAACACAGCCGAGCCGACCTGCATCGCGGTCACCCAGGCATCCCAGGTGGGATAGATCGCACCCCGCGGGTCCATGATGCAGCGTGCCTGGGCGGCGAGGAGAGTACTGCTCAGGGCCGAGCCGAGAGCGGTGGGACGTCCTTCCAGGCGGCCGATCCATGTCTCCGCGCGCTCCTGGAGAAGGGTGAGGGCCGCCTCCGCGTTTTCCGTCGGAAAGGGGTGACGGGGGATGGCCGAGAACAACGCGCCTCTTCTCTAAAGAGCATCACTTGGTCGTCGCGAGCCCCGAGAGTGCCTGTGTGGCACTCGCGACGACCGGCACCACTATTTCGGCCGCATGTTGGTATGGCACGAGTGGCGGGTAGGGCGGTGATCACGTGGGGAACTCGCCGAGCCAGCCGCGGGTGAGCAGGTGGTGGGGCAGGTACTCGGACTCGACGTTGATCGGGATCTCCCCGTCGTAGGCCAAGCATGCGATGGCGAGCGGGCCGAGGGCGATGCTGCCGTCAATGTCCGTCGTCCGGTCCTCGTTCAGTGTCCAGTAGGCCTTGTGCAATTTCAGCGCCTCTGCCAGGGCCGGGCTAAAGCCCTCCTCATCCTTCCGGACGAAGTGGTAGAAGAGGTTGATGGGGGGATAGAGCACGCCCTGCAGCAGGTCGCGAGGCGCGATCTGCGCCACGGCGGGGTTCGACGCCTCGATCGTGGCGATCAGCTTGTCCACCAGTCCAGGTCCCTGGAGCCAGTACGTCTGGAGGGCATCGATCCAGTGGTAGATGTATTCGTCGTACTGACCCTCAGGAGAACGCAACCGGTCCAACGGAACCTTGCACAGCTGCGTCATCCGCGTCTGTTCACGGCAGATGACGGCGAGCCAGAATGCGGTCAACCACGTCCCCGCGTCGACGGTCGGCAGGGGGCCGACCGCCGGAACGGTCCGCAGTTTCCGGTTGATTCGGCACTCGACGGAGCCTTCGCTCTCGGCAGTCACGGCGAACAGCGCCGAGCCCAATTGCATTGCATTGACCGCAGATTCCCACGTTTCCACCGCCGCCGCTCGCGGATCGGTGACGCAGCGGGCGTGCAGCGTCAGAAGGGCTGTGCCGAACGTGGAGTCGATGACCCCTGCCGATTCCTCAAGGCCGTCAATGCTTTTGACCAGGTGGTTGCTCAGCTTCTCCGCCAGCCCCTGCGGGTCGATTCCTCCCGACATGTCATGCCGCTCAATGGTCACTGTCACGGAAGCGTCCCCTTGCTGATGTCGAACCGCCGGTATTGGTAGCCAGTGTACGTTCCTGCGTTTTTCTCACCCTTGACGACGACGTATTCGAGCTTGCCATCCTTGAGGGCTGCTTCCAGGGCTGCTACGGCTTCGACTTCTCCTCGCTTCTTCATGAGCCGGACAATGTCCATGAAGTATTCCCTGCTTCCCTGGGACACTTGCTTACCATTGGGAAGGGTGCGCCGGCCGAGCTCCGTACCGACGCTGCTCTTGGCCTCGATCACGACGACTCGACCGTCCGGATGTGTCCACATCTGGTCGAACTGATCGTTTCCGTTCTTCGGGCCGAGGAGCGGCTGGTTGTCGAAGTCCGGGTACCGCTCGCCGATGTAGTGCTCCTTGGCCGCGCTCTCGCCGAAGGCCTCGGCCAAGTCGCCCATCTGCTTGTGGGACTCCTTGTAGGCTCCCTTGGCCTCTCCCCATTCTCCTGCGGTGTCCAGGGTGCCATGGGCTTCGTGGGCCAGACCTGCTTCCGTCTTCCAGTCCGCAACGAGATTGTCCCACTTGATGGCGAAGTGGCGGGCCTGTGCTGCCTCTTCCAGGACCTTCAGCCTGGCGGGATCCGAGACGGTGTCCGCACCCACCTTGATGTATCCGGCGTCGAGGAAGTGGGGCTTGGGAGGCGCAGGGACGCTCTTGGCGGGAACCCACGGAGCATCATCCGACAGCCGGGTGAGCTGCGGCGGTGTGTACCTGCTCGCGTCGTAGAGGTCCAGGCTCTTGCGCGTGCCGTCCTTTCGGTAGTACTGCTCGAAGTAGCCGGGTTCCTCATTGGCGCGGTAGACCTGGATCTCTTCGATCTGCTCCAGCGTGAGCGATCCGCGCGGGCCGTACGGGTTGACGCCGTCGCGCATGAAGCTCGGGCGGGGCACGGGCTGTCGAGGGGGCGGCGTGCCGTTGGTCGGCGTGCCGGTGCCATCGGCACCGCCTGTACCCGCCGGGGTGTCCGGGTGGGCGCCGCCCGTCCCCTGACCGCCGGTGCCCGGGGTGTCCGGGTGGCCGCCGCCTGCCCCATCCGGGTGGCCGCCGCCGCCCGGGCCGTCCGGGTGGTGGGTGCCGCCCGTGCCCGGGCCGTCCGGGGTGTGGGTGGTCGGGGTGTCCGGGTGGGGGCCGGTGCCGTGGGGGCCGTTGTTGAGGTCGTTGCGCGGCATGTTGTCCGGGGCGTGGCCGCCCGGGGTGTGGTCGCCGGCTCGGCCGGTGGGTGTGTTGTCGAAGGCACCCGGGCCGCCGTGGGCGCCGTTGTCGATCGTGTGGAGGGGGTCCGAGATGTCGGAGCCCAGGCGGATGGCGTCGTCGCCGCCGCGGGCGCCCGCGCCCGCCATCGCCGGGACCTTCGCCGGGGCCGGGGTGTCCACCTTCGGGACGTCCGCCTTGGGGGCGTCCGCCTTCGGGGTGTCCACGACGTCCGTCGGGGACTCCTCCACCTTCTGGGTGATCTTGCCGGCGTCGTCGTAGATGTTGCCCTTGGGGTCCATGAACTGCGCCGGGCCGTCGCCCGGGAGCTTGAACGAGCCCTCCGGCAGCTCCACGGTGCCCTCGGGCAGCTTGATGTTGCCGTCGGGGAGCTTGGTCGCGCCCTCCGGGACCGCAGTGCCCGGCGGGAGCTGGATCGCGCCGTCCGGGAGCTTCACCGAGCCCTCGGGGAGGGCGATGGCGTTGTCGATGTCGATGCTGGGGATCTCGACCTTGCCCATGCCCTTGAGGCCGGCCATGACGTCGCCGATCTTCGAGAGGCCCGCGCCGGCGCCCTTGAAGACGTACGTCATCGGGTCGACGTAGTGGCCCACCTTGCCCGCCGCCGAGAGGGCCTTGGCGACCGCGCCGGCCTTGCCCGCACCGGCCGCCGCGCTGCCCGAGCCACCCGTCGCGATGGTGGTGATCACGTTGAAGGTGACCGCGCCCGCCGCGCGGCCCGGGTTGGAGCCCCACTGGTCCCAGGCGAGGAGGGCCTTGCCGGTCTCCTTGAGCGCGGTGCGCGAGTCACGGACCCAGGAGGGGAGTTTGTCGTCCGGGAGGCCCATGATGAGGGGGCCGGCGCCCGGTATGGAGATGATCGCGAGGCCGGTGGCGAGTTTGGCCAGGCCCGTCCAGGACTGCTTGAAGGTGTCCCAGCCCTGGAGGCCGACGAGGCCGCCGAGGCCCTTGAGGGTGCCCCAGACGCCGTCGACGAAGAAGCCCTTGGTGAACTCCCAGGCGTGTTCCCAGACCTGCCAGGCGGGGATGTCCTCCTCGACCGCCTCGCCCCAGGGCAGGGTCTTGGCCTGCTTCATGGCCTCGGCGTCGTAGCCGTACATGCCCGCGCCGTGCGAGCCGTCGTCCTTCTTGAGGGGCGTGCCGCCCACCAGAGCGACGATCTTGGCGTGGGCGGCGCGTTCGACCTCCTGGAACTGGGCCCAGACCTCGGCGATCTTGTTGCGGCGTTCGAGGTTCTCGTCGATCAGGTCGCCGTCCCGGTCCCAGTGCTCGTCGTCCGAGACCTTGGAGCGGAAGGCTTCGGCTTCCTTCTTGAGTGAGTCGAGGCGTTTCGCGATCGGCTCCGCCTCGCGGGCGTACGTGCCCAGGGCGCCCGCGATCGTGCACATGTCGGAGCTGATCTTCAGGCCCAGGTCGGAGACGGGCTTCGTCGTCGCGAAGAGCTGGTCGGCCTCCGGCGCCTGGTAGAAGGCCTGCAGGCCGCCGAAGCTGCTGTGGACGTCACTCGCGGCCGTCGAGATCGCGGCCCCGCCCGAGGAGATCGCCTTCACCTTCAGGTCCAGCTGTGCGAAATCGCCCGTGAAGACGGGGACCTCGGCCGGATCGACCGGTGCGTTGCTCACTTCTGCTCCCCCGAGTGCTCGCGCAGGTACTGCAGGTTCACGGAGCGGGCGGCGTCCTGGGCCGCCTTCGCCTGGTCCATGTCGCCCTGCAGGTACTCGTTGGTCGCCGTCGCGGCGCCGCGCATGCAGGCCTCGATGCGCTCCGTCATCGACTTGAGTTCCTTCTCGCGGCCCTTCAGGTACTCACCCAGGGCGGCAGCCACCGGGCCCATGGCGTTCCGCGCCTGACCGGGGGCCAGCGGGCCGACGACCTTCGACTGCGAGCCCATGATCGCCGTGCCCGCGAACTGCGCCGCCTGCGACATGTCCGTCAGCAGGGTGTTCAAGGCCTTCTCCAGCTCGCCGGCGTGGCCGCCGACGGTCTTCAACTGGCCTTGAACGCCTTGCGGCTTGATGTCCCATGACGTCATCGACGACCCACCCCCGTGTAACCCGCTGCCCTACTGTCCTGCCGTACTGCTGAAACGATTCGGCTGAGGCTCAGCCGATGTTGTCGACCGCGGCCTTCGCGCGCTGCAGCGTCTGCTGCGCCGTGGCGTCGTTCTTCGACAGCGTCGTGTTCAGCAGCTGGATGATGTTCTTGACCTCCTGCGAGGCGTTCTTCCAGCGCTGTTCCTTGGCGTGGTAGTCGTCCGACACGCCGTCCGCCGCGAAGTCCGCCATCGCGGCCGCCACCTGGGCGTCACGCTCGGCGATCACCCGCTCCAGCTGGCCGATCACCGCCTTGATGTTGCCCTGCGCCTCCGTCGAGGCACCCAGGTCGTACGAACGACGGTCCCTGTCCGTCCCACCGGCCATCACACATCACTCCCCGTGAAGTAGATCAGCGGCCCGAGAAGCGGGCCGCGTCGAAGTTCGCCGCCGACTGCTGCTGCCGGGCGTTCTCGCCCTGCTCCTGGTCACCCGACCCGAACGCGGACTCCATGCCCGACTGACCGCCCAGGATCGCCGACAGCGAGGCGTTCAGCTCCGCCGCGATCGAGTCCGAGCGCGACTTGAAGGAGTCGAACGCGATCTTGCCCTGGCCGTTGAACTTGCCCTCCAGCGGCTGGGCGGCGTGGACCAGCTGCTTGACGAGCGATCCGAGGTCCGTGCTCGAGTTGCGCGACCCCTTCATCAGGTTCGAAAGAACCTGGGTCCCCATGTCGAACTTCATCCCGCTCCCCGTAGTCGTAGGTCGTGCGCACCGACGATCAAAAGTATCTCTGGTTCTATCAACATACATCGCTGCTGCAATCAGCAACGAGTGGGTTGTGACTCACTCATGACATACCAACAGAGATCTTCACACGCCCTTCAGATGCCGCGTCAACTGCTCGAAGTCGCTCCAGCCGGAGAGGTCGGACGGGTCCCCCGGCAGCGGGTAGTAGTAGCCGGGACGGGCCTTCGGGCCCAGGCGCAAGGGCTGTTGGGCCAGCGGCGTGCGCGTGGCCCGGTCGTCCGGCATCTTGCGGACCTCCTCCGCGCCCAGGACGAAGCCCAGCGGCACCCCCGGTCCCTCGAAGCGCGGCGGCACCAGCAGGTCGCGGCGGGCTTTGCGGAGCTGTACGAGCATCGACTGGAGGTGGTGACGGGTGACGAGCGTCTCGGCGGTGCGGTGCAGGGCGTCCAGCGGCAGGTCCTCGTCCGCCCCGTAGCCGAAGGCCAGGGTGACGTCCTCCGCGACGCCCGCCTTCGTGCGGCTCACCCGGATCGTGGCGAGGCCGGGGCGATCCCGGCCGCCCACCACCACGAACCACGTCGGCTCGGGCGAGCGGGCGTGGGCGACGTCGGTCAGGCGGCCCGGCGACCAGGGCAGGTTCGCGGGCTCCGCCGTGCCCCAGCCCGACGGCAGCTCGCCGGTCAGCTCGCGCCACACCGTCTCCAGCGCCCCGCCGAGCACCAGCCGGTCGTCGGCGGGGTGGACCGTACGGAACGTGACGGCCAGCTGCCGTTCGCCCGTCTCCACGAGCTCCTGGTACGAGGCCGCGACCGGGGTCGCCGGGTCGTCCTCGGTGGCGTGCGGGGACACCAGCGTGCCGAACATGCCGTCCTGCCAGCGCAGCACCGCGCCCGAGAGGCCGTCGTAGTAGCCCTCGCGCTCGTCCTGCACGACCCAACGCGACGGCCAGCCCGGCATGTTCGACAGTACCGCCGGAGAGAGCGTCGTACCGGGCGGGGTCACGATCTGGATGCCCCGCTCCGCCACCGCCGCGGCCCGGAAGGCGTCGGCGAGCCAGGCCGTCATGGCGACGACCGGGCGGTCCATGATGATCACCGCCACGCTGTGGGTCAGTACGTCGACGGCCGGCTGCGCCGCGGCGGGGGTGGGCGCGACGCTCACCCCGTCGGTCCGCACCACGTCCAGCGAGCGCGCCAGCTCCGGCGGCCAGGCCGAACCGCCCGCGAGCATGGCGAGGCGGGCCGCGAAGGTCCCCGCGAGCCGCTCCGCGTCGGGGACGCCCGTGGTGGCACGGGCCTCGGTCCACCAGTAGGGGACCCGCGGCGGAGTGGCCCCGAGCAGCCGCTCGGCCTCGCCCTCGACCTGGATCAGCATCGGCGCCTCGATCGAGACCAGCGGCCGGCCCTGCTCGTCGCAGAGCTGGACGACGGCCCCCTCACCCGTGGCGTTCACCAGCTTGTCCGGCCCCCCGGAGAGCAGACCCGCGAGCACCACGGACGGGTCGGGCATCCGCTGGGTGAGGGCTATGACGTCCTTGGTCATGTGGTCGTGCGGTCCTTCACTCGGGGGTGTACACGGTCTGGACGAGGCGGTTGGACTGGCCCCTGCGGACGAGGACGCCGCGGCCGGGCGGCTGCTGCGAGGCGTACACGCCCGGGAACAGCTGGCCCTCGCCGCGGTCGCCCGCCATGACGATCGCGGAGGCCCCCGATTCGCGCAGGCCCTGCACCAGCGGCTCGTACATCCCGCGCGAGGCACCGGCGACCCGCCGGGTCAGGACGAAGTGCAGGCCGATGTCCTGGGCCGACGGGATGTACGGCAGGAACGGCTGCAGCGGCGACTGCCCGGCCGTCGTCAGCACGTCGTAGTCGTCGACGAGGACGACGATCCGCGGCCCGCCGCCCCAGCTGCCGGGCTCCAGGTCCTCCAGCGCGGCGCTGTCGTCGGGCAGCCGCCGCTCCAGCTCGGTGGCGATGCCCGCGGCCAGGCCCGCGCACAGCTTGGCGTTGTACGCGTAGCCGCCGTTGAACTCCTCCGGGATCGCACCGCGCAGTCCGCGCCGCGGGTCCATGATCGCGAAGACCAGCTCGTCCTCTCCGTAGCGCTCGATCAGCCCGGCCGCGACGGTCTTGAGCAGGTTGGTCTTGCCGCACTCGCTGTCTCCCATGACCAGCAGGTGCTGGTCGTGGTGGAACAGGTCGAGCAGTACGGGCGCCAGCGCGCCCTGGTCCAGGCCGATCGGCACCCGCTTCGGCTCGGCCACCGGGCCCGGCAGCAGGTGCGGCTCCAGCATGTGCGGCAGCACCCGTACCGGCTGGGCGGCCTCGCCGGTCCAGGTGGCGCGGACGGTGCGCGCCGTGCGCTCCAGCACCGCGCCCAGCTCGGCGGTGTCGCGCAGGCCGTCCGTCCGGGGCAGTGCGACCTGGGCGAAGAGCTTGCCGTCGGTCAGGACGCGGCCGGGCTCGTCGGGGGAGAGCGTCTCGGCGAGCTTGCGCTCGATGCTGGACTCGCTGGGGTCGTTGAGGCGCAGTTCGACCCGGGTGCCGAAGTTCGACTGGGTCGCGATGCGTACGTCGTTCCAGCGGAGCATGCCGGCGACGACGTGGATGCCGTAGCCGCCGCCGCGCTTGAGGATGTCGGCGATCGCGTCGTCGAGCTCCTCGAAGTCGTCGCGCAGCGCGCCGAACCCGTCGATGACAAGGACGATCTCGGCGGAGGCCAGCTGCGGCAGGCGGCCCGCCGCGTGCAGGGTGCGCAGCTGCTCCACGGAGTCGATGCCGTGGTCGCGGAAGAGGTCCTCGCGGGTCGCGAGCATGTTCCGCACCTCTTCGACGGTACGGGCCGCGCGCTCGCGGTCGGCGCGTCCCGCGATGCCGCCGACGTGCGGCAGGCCCGACAGGGCCTGCAGGCCGCCGCCGACCAGGTCGAGCCCGTAGACGCCGACCTCCTGCGGGGTGTGCGTCAGCGCGAGCGAGAGGACGAGGGTGCGCAGCAGGGTGGTCTTGCCTGACTGGGGGCCGCCGATGACGGCGGCGTGGCCGCCCGCGACGGTCAGGTCGAGGTACCACTCGCCCTGCCACTGCCGGGTCGGGTCGTCGAGCAGGCCGAGCGGCACGCTGAGCCGGCCGCGGCGCTTGGAGAGCTGCATGCCGCGCGCGCCCACGTCGAGGGGGCCGGCGACGGCGTCCAGGGGGATCGCCTCGGGCAGCGGCGGCAGCCAGATGCGGCGCACCGGGCCGGCGGCCTTCTCCAGCTGCTCGACTATGACTCCCAGCTCGGTCGGCCCGGTCTCCCGGCGGCGGCTGGAGGGCTCCTGCGGGCCGGTGTTCTCCGGCTCCGACAGGGTGTTGAAGGCCTCGTACTCCAGGGCGAGGGGGCCGGTGTCCTCCTGCTCCGCGCGCTGGACGGGGCCGTGGTAGCCGCCGGAGACGTAGCTGGCCTTGAACCGCTCGTAGTGGCTGGTGTCGACCTTGAGGTAGCCGAAGCCGGGCAGGGGCGGGAGGTGGAAGGCGTCCGAGGTGTCCAGGACCGTACGGGACTCGTCGGCGGAGAAGGTGCGCAGGCCCAGCCGGTACGAGAGGTACGTGTCGAGGCCCTTGAGCCGGCCGCCCTCGATGCGCTGGCTGGACAGCAGCAGGTGCACGCCGATGGACCGGCCGATCCGGCCGATGGACAGGAACAGGTCGATGAAGTCGGGTTTGGCGGTGAGCAGTTCGCCGAACTCGTCGATGACGACGAAGAGGTGCGGCAGCGGCTCCAGGTCGGGCCGGCGCTCGGCGCGCAGCGCGGCGTAGTCACCGATGTCGGCCACGTTGCCCGCGTCCTTGAGGACCTGCTGGCGGCGCTTGACCTCGCCGGCGAGGGAGGCGTGGACGCGCTCGACGAGCCCGGCCTGGTTCTCCAGGTTGGTGATGACACCGGCGACGTGCGGCAGGTCCGCGAAGGGCGCGAAGGTCGCGCCGCCCTTGTAGTCGACGAGGACCAGGGCGAGGTCCTCCGGCGGGTGCGTGGCCACCAGGGCGAGGACGAGGGTGCGCAGCAGTTCGGACTTGCCGGAGCCGGTCGCGCCGACGCACAGGCCGTGCGGGCCCATGCCCAGTTCGGAGGACTCCTTCAGGTCGAGCAGCACGGGCTCGCGCGCGTCGCTGATGCCGATGGGGACGCGCAGGAAGGCGCGTTCGCCGCGCGGGGCCCACAGGCTCCCCAGGTCGAGACGGGCCACGTCGTCGATGCCGAGGAGGTCGGCGAAGTCGACGGGCCCGGACAGCGGGGCGTCGATGAGGGATTCGGCGGACAGCCGCAGCGGGGCGAGCATCCGGGCCAGGCCCTCGGCGAAGGGGATGCCGACCTCGTCCACGGTGCCGTGGGCGCTGATGGGCTCGTCCTGGCGCAGGTCCTCGATGAACACCCGGTCGCCGTCGACGGTGATGCGCACGCCCACGTGGCCGGGCTCCTGGACCCGCTGGTCGAGCAGGTGGAGCACGGTGACTCCCATCTCCCGTAGACCCACCGCGTCGTCGGGGCGCGGCAGTTCGACGGCGTCCTCACCGTGCCCGTCGGTCACGACGAGCAGCCGCGAGGTCATCGACAGGGCGTCCTGGCCGGACAGTCCGCGGCGCACCTCGGCCGCGTAGGAGGCGCGACGGCGCAGTTCCGGGCCGATCTGCCGGGCGAGCTGGGCGGTGGAGGGGGCGATCCGGCGGGCGGCGACGGGGCCGTCGAGCTGCTCGGTGTCGAGGAGGTGCGGCATCCACTTGGCCCACTCCCAGTCGGGGAGCCGGTCGCCGGGCACGGCCAGGGCGATCGCCACGTCGTCGGGGGCGTGCAGGGAGGCGGCCTGGACGAGCAGGGCGCGGGCGACGCGGAGGCAGTCCTCGCGGGGGCCGACGACGCTGATGTTGCCGACGCGGTCGAGCGGGACGGTCAGCGGGAGGTCGATGCCGCTGCGGAAGCGGGCGGTGAGCGCCGACGCCTCGTTGAGCATGAAGCGGTCGGGCGGGGTGAGGACGGTGGAGCCCTGCTGGCCGATCTGCAGGTCGCGTACGGGCATTTCGCCGGTGCCGACGCGCACGCGAAGGAAGTCGGCGTCGACGCGGCGGCGCTCCCACAGCCGGGCCGGGTCGCGGACGATGTCGTACAGGGCGTGCGGGGGCGGGTTGAGCACGTCGGCGAGCTCGCCGCGCTCCCGTTCCTCGCCGGCGAGCTCCTCGCGCAGGTCCTCCAGGTAGGCGAGGTAGGCCTCGCGCTGGGTGCGGCGGGTGCGCTGGGCCTTGCCGCGCTGCGAGAAGACGAGCGCGAGCGAGCCGATGACGGTGACGACGAGGATCAGTGCGCCGAGCCCGGCGAACTGGCTGTTGCGGACGACCGTCATCATCACGACGGACGACATGACGCCGGCCACGGGCAGCAGCGACATCGCGATGTTGCCCGCCTTCCCCTCGGGGAGGTTGGGCGGGGCCTCGATGAGGCGGGCGGCGGGGGCGGCAAGGGGCCGGACGGTCCTGGCCGGGCGGTGGATCAGTCGGGTGCTCATGGTTGGTGTCGTCCGCCGTTCGCGGTCGGGCTCGTGGGGCTCGGCATGTCGGTCAGTGGCGTTGCTGGGACAGCTGGAAGACGTCCGCGGCGAGCCGGGCGGCGGTCTGCCGGGTGGAGTGGGCGAGCAGTTCGGTGCGGATGCGGCCGCCGGCCGCCAGATGGCGGTCGTACGGGAGGACGTGGACGCTCGTCCCGGTGGACTGCAGGCTGCGGACGGCCTCGTCGAGGCCGATGCCGGAGTGCGGGGACTGCTCGGTGAGCACGACGACCGTGCCGGCGATCACGTGCGGGGGCAGGCCCTGCATCCACTGGAGGACGGCGTACGTGCTCATGACGCCGTCGAGGGTGGCGGGGGTGGTCAGGACACGGGCCTGGGAGGCGGTGAGCGCGACGCGGGCCACCTCGGCGGGCAGCGTCTCGCAGTCGACGACGGTCACGCCGAAGTAGCGGCGCAGGGCGACCATGGCCCGCTCGTAGGAGCGGGTGTCGAGCATCGCGCCGATCTGGCCCTGGCTGCCGGGCAGCAGCCAGGCGTTGTCGCGGAGCTGGACGAGGTAGCCGGTGATGTCGAGCAGGGACATCTGGGGTTCGACGATGTCCGCGATGTCGCCGGTGGTCCAGCGCAGGGACTCGGCGCCGAGGCGGATCGGCAGCGAGCCGAGGGCGGGGTCGGCCTCGACGAAGAGGACGGGGTCCTGGCGGTAGTGGGCGTACGTGGTCCCCAGGAGGGCCGCGACGGTGGACTTGCCGGCGCCGCCGCGGATGGAGGTGACGGCGATCTGGCGGCCGGTGGTCACGGGCGCCTGGAGCAGCTCGGCGGCGCGGGTGGCTTCGGCGACCTCGCGGGCCGCGGATGAGGAAACGATTCGTCGGACGGCGCGGGTGGCGCGGGCGGCGAAGGGCTCTCCGTGCAGGGGCTTGCGGCCGGCGGAGGCGACCTTGCGGTCGACGGGGGGACGGGAGTCGGGGGTACGGGCGCCCGGCCTGGCGCCCTGTCGGGCGGCCTTGCCGAGCGGGGCGTTGCCCTGCGGGGCGGCCGCGTTGCCGGGACCGGGGTAGCCGTACGCGGGGGCGTGGCCCGGCTGGGCGGCGGGGTTGCCGGGGTACCCCTGCGGGGCGGCCGTGTGGTGGGCGGCCTGTGCCTGGGCCGGGCCGGGGTAGCCGTACGCGGCGGCCTGGGCCTGCTGGGCGGCGGGGTCGCTCTGCGGGGCAGCTGCCTGGCCCGGGCCCTGCTGGGGGGTGGCCTGGTGGGGGAAGCCCTGGGGATCGGCCGCGCGGCCGGGGCCGGGGTAGCCGTAGGCGGCGGCTTGCGCCTGCTGGGCGGCGGGGTTGCCGGGGTACCCCTGCGGGGCGGCCGTGTGGCCGGCGGCTTGTGCCTGGGCCGGGCCCGGGTAGCCGTATCCGGTGGCGGGGCCCTGCGCCTTGGGCCGGTCCGGGTATGCGGGCGCCTGGCCCTGCCGGGCGGCGGGGTCGTCGGGGTACCCCTGGCCCGGACTCGGGTAGCCGTATGCCTGGGCCTGCTGGGCGGTGGCCTGCGGGGGGAATCCCTGCGGATCGGCCGCGTGGCCGGGGCCGGGGTAGCCGTACGCGGCGGCCTGGCCCTGCTGGGCGGCCGGGTGACCGGGGTACCCCTGCTGCACCGCTGCCGCGGGCTGCGGCGCAGGCTGGCCCTGCTGGCCCTGCTGGCCCTGCTGGCCCTGCTGGCCCTGCTGGCCCTGCTGGCCCTGCTGGCCCTGCTGGCCCTGCTGGCCCTGCTGGCCCTGGGCGGGGTGCGGTGCGCCGGGGCCGTGCTGGGGCTGGGTGGCGTGCTGGGCCGCATGGCCCGGGGTGGGTATACCGGCCTGCGGTGCGCCCTGGCCCGGGTGCGGTGCCGACCCCTGCGGCGCGCCCTGGCCGGCGTGGGGTGCCGACCCCGGAGCCTGGCGGGGGTGGGGTGTCGGCCCCTGCGGTGCGCCCTGGCCCGGGTGCGGTGCCGACCCCTGCGGCGCGCCCTGGCCGGCGTGGGGTGCCGACCCCTGCGGCGCGCCCTGGCCGGCGTGGGGTGCCGACCCCGGAGCCTGGCCCGGGTGGGGTGCGGGTGCGCCCTGGCCGGGGTTCGGTGCCTCTTGGGGCGGGGGCGGCTGGGTGCCGTCGGGTTGGTCCGGGGGTGTGGTCGGGGGTCCGGACCTCAGGTCGCGCAGGACGTCGCCCTGCCAGTTGTCTCCGCTCGGCATGTCTGCCCCTGCCCCTCTTCTTCCTTCGACCCGCTGCCCCGCCCGGAGCGCCTGCGCGTTGACTCGGTTCTCAGAACTTGTTGAGCAGCTGCCCGTACACGCCGAACACCCCGACGGCGAGCGGGAACAGCCCCACCATGCCGATCGACTCGACGAGGTCGGCGCTGCGCCCCAGCCGGACCCGCACGTGATCCGGCGGCTGCACCGCCAGGACGAGCAGCGGCAGCAGCGCGGCCATCCCCAGGACGGCGAGCGGACCGGCGCCCCCGCCGTGGTCGCTCCACAGCATCACGAGGCGTACGACGAGCACCGCCGCGGCGGCGAACAGCGCGACGACCTCCGCGACCAGCGGGAACGCCCGCGCCCTCGACAGCAGCACCACGGCGACGAGCGCCGGCAGGGCCACCGTCCACACGCTCGGCTCCGCGGCCAGCGTCAGCAGCCAGCCGGCGGCCGCCGCCGAGGCGGCGGTGGCGATCGTCGCGAGCGCGAGCCCGCGGTGCGTGGCGGCGAGCGCGTTGCCCACCTCGTGGCGGCTGACGGAGGTACCGCCCGAGCGGCGGTCGTCGAGCGCGGTGAGCCCCGAGGCCATCAGCGCGAGCCGTGGCAGCACGCCGAGCAGCACCACGGAGACCAGGGCCATGACCGCGCCGAGCCGGGCCGGTTCGTCCTGCACGACGGCGACGGCCTCCCACAGGGCGGTCAGCACGGCGACGGCCGCGGCGCCCATCAGCCCGCCGCGGCCGAGCGGCGAGAAGAAGCCGAGCATCACCAGCGACACGACGAGCGCGGCCGCGACCCCGGCGAGCCGGGCGGTCCCCGGCCAGTGGCCGGCGTCGGCGGCGGTCCACGCCGTGAGAACGCCCAGCCCGCCGGAGGCGAGCAGGAGGGCGGTCGACAGGCCCTGGTTGCCGCGCCCGTTCCGCGCGGCGACCGCACCGGCCGCCAGCAGGACGAGCGTGACGGCCGCGAGGGCGCCGGCCAGGGCGCCGAGCGCGAACTCGCGGCGCGCGAGCAGCGCGGCGGTGACCGTGATCGCGACGGTCGCCACCCCGGCACTGGCCCGGCGGGCGGCGGGCCGCCAGCGCCAGGCCTGCAGATCGAGGTCGTCGGCCACCAGGTCGGTGACGTCGTGGACGACGGGGGCGGGCGGCGCGGAGTGCGTCCTGACGAGCCGCAGGACGGCGCCGTCGGCTATCCCGGCCGACGCGAGCGTGCTGTCGTGCGGCAGCGCGGAACCGTCGGAGGTGATCAGCTGACGGGTCATCGGGCGCGACGCGGCCCGGTCGTCGAGCAAGTAAAGGATGTCGGGTAGCAGTTGCCCGATCGGGGTGTCCGAGGGCAGGACGATGTCCGCCCGACGCCGTTCGCCGACGAGCGTCACCCGGCTCAGTTGCGCACGGGAAGTCGTTGCTGTGCTCACCACTTACGGGAACCTATCATCGCGGCGTTGCGACCTTTCGGGGCCAAAGGGACACAGCTCTGCTCCCGGACTGTGAACTCTCCCGGATCTGCACATCGCTGCTGCTTCATCTACGAATGCGACGGCTTCGGCGACTTGGCCGACGCGGAGTGCGAGGGCTGCGGGGTCTTCGACGATTTCGGCGGCTTCGACGGGCCGGGCGAGGACGCGGACGGGCTCGCCGGTCCCGACGGCTCCTTCGACTTGGTCGACGGCCCGGGCTGCGGCAGCGGTCCCTGTTGTTGTTGCTGTTGCTGTTGCTGTTGTTTCTGCTGCTCGGCCTTCTGCTTCGCGAGGGTGTGCTGGACGAAGGACCAGCCGACGCATCCCGCGCACAGGACGGCCGCGATGGCGATGCCCGCGAACATCTTCCCGAGCCGCTCATCGGCCGTCCGCCGCGCCCGCTGCGCGCCGAACAGCAGCGCGTCCCTCATCCTGCGGCGGCGTACTGCCACCGATTCCAGAAGCTGGCTGTCGTAGTCCCGTGCCATCCGTCGTCCGTCGCCTCAGTCTCGGCTCGTCGAGCGCCAACTACCGCTGCGGGGGCACGTCACGCCCGTACGACTGCCCGTCACGACTGCCGTACGGCTGCCCGTACGGCGGTGTGTACGACGGTGCGTACGACTGTGCGATCCCCCGTTTTGCCTCTGCAACATAGAGCATCTGCGGGCGGCGGGCACGTCCGGACCCGCGCCGCAACCCGTGGCCGGCCGCGGGCTGCGGTCGCCGGGGCAGAGGGGCGGGGATAGCTTGGAGAGGCGGGGGCGTCTGTGGTGCAGGAGGCCGGCCATGGTGATACGCGTGCGGAGGGCGGCCGTCTGGGCGGCCGCGGTCGGGATGGCGGTGGTGCCCGTCGGGGCGACCGCCGGTACCGCTTGGGGTGCTCCCGGGACCACGGCGGTGGGCCCGGCCGCCGCGGCCCCGCTCCGGGACGACGGGGACTTCGCGCAGCTCACGCCCGCCGTGCAGCGGCAGCTGGACCAGGCCGTGCGCGAGGTGATGGCGCAGGCCCACGTGCCCGGGGTGATGGTGCACCTGTCCGCGCCCGGCAAGGGCTCGTACGTGAAGGCCTTCGGGGTCGCCGACAAGACGACCCGCGCCCCCATGCGCACCGACATGCACATGCGGATCGGCAGCGTCACCAAGACCTTCACGGTGACGGCCCTGCTCCAGCTCGTGGACCAGGGCAAGGTCGGTCTGGACGACCCGATCGCCAAGTACGTCGCGGGGGTCCCCAACGGGGACCGGATCACGCTGCGCCAGCTCGCCGAGATGCGCAGCGGGCTGTTCAACTACTCCGAGGACCCGGGGTTCGACAAGGCTTTCTTCACCGACCCGGACCGCCCGTTCACCCCGCAGGAGCTGCTCGGGTACTCCTTCAAGCACCCCGTGATGTTCGAGCCCGGTGCGAAGTTCTTCTACTCCAACACCAATCTGATCCTGCTCGGGCTGGTCGTGGAGAAGCAGACCGGGCAGCACCTGAACGACTACATCAACGACAAGGTCGTCGCGGCGGCGAAACTGCCGGACACCCTCTTCCCCGTGGGCGCCGAGTTCCCCCAGCCGCACGCACACGGCTACACGAACCAGACGCTGACCGGGAAGGTCGAGGACTCGACCGACTGGAACCCCTCCTGGGGCTGGGCGGCCGGAGCGATGATCTCCGACCTCGACGACATGACGTCCTGGGCGAAGACCCTGGCCACCGGGACCCTGCTGACCCCCGCCACGCAGGCCCAGCGGCTGAAGGTCATCGGCGCCCTGCCGGGCACGGGCTACGGCCTGGGGATCTTCAACCTCCAGGGCTGGATCGGGCACAACGGGTCGCTGCCGGGGTACGAGGCCGTCGTCACCTACATGCCCGAGGCCGAGGCCACGATGGTCATCCTGCTGAACACCGACATCACCGCGGAGGGCGAGGAGCCGAGCACGCTCTTCGCCGAGGCCATCACCAAGATCGTGACGCCGGACCACGTCTACTCGCTGCCCGCCCAGTCCACGACGAAGTAGCAGGGCCGCGGGCCGCCATCGGGGGCGCCCGTCCCTGCGCGCACAATGGGTCCGGCGCGCAGGGACGGACGAAGGAGACGGGTGTGGACGGTCAGGTCACGCAACAGGGATCGGGAATCGCGCTTCGTGTCGCGGGGGAGGCGGACGTCGAGGCGGCGGCCGCGCTGTTCCGCGGCTACCTCGACTTCTACGAGGTGGAGGTGACCGATCCGGACCGGCCCCGCGCCTTCCTGGCCGAGCGGATCGCGAAGGACGAGTCGCTGATCCTGCTCGCCGACGCGCCGGGCGTCGGCACGGTCGGATTCGCCCAGGTCTACCGGGCCTTCTCCTCGCTCACCATGGGCACCGCCTGGATCCTCAACGACCTGTACGTGGCCCCGGAAGGCCGCCGCACCGGCGCCGGCCGGGCCCTGCTGCGCGAGGTGCTGCGCCGGGCGCGGGAGGCCGGGGTGGCCGGGGTGCAGCTGGAGACCGCCTACGACAACACGGTCGCGCAGGGGCTGTACGAGTCGGAGGGCTTCGTACGCGAGGAGTTCCACGTGTACTTCCACGAACTCGGTTGAAACATTTCCCGGTGGCCGCCGCGTCGAAGGGGTGAGACGACGCGAGGGGGAGTAGATGCGGCAGGGTCGCAGGGACGGGTTCCGTGAGTTCGCGGAAGGCAGATCGGGGCACCTGTACCGGTCGGCCTGCCTGCTGGCCAGCGGGGACACCCATCTCGCGGAGGACCTCGTACAGGAGACCCTGGGCCGGATGTACCTGCTCTGGGGGCGCATCACCCGTATCGACAATCCGGCGGCGTACGCGCAGACCGTGCTCGTACGGGCCTTCCTGACGCATCAGCGCCGGCGGTCGGCGGGAGAGCGCCCGGTCGGGGAGTTCCCCGAATCGGGGGTGGCGGCCGCCGGTCCGGGCTCCCGCTCGGGCTCCGGCGATCCCGCGCTGCGGCTGACGCTGCTGCAGGCGCTGGGGCGGCTCGCGCCCAAGGACCGGGCGGTGCTCGTGCTGCGGTACTGGGAGGACCGCAGTGTCGAGGAGACCGCCGACGCGATGAACACCAGCTCGGCGGCGGTCCGGACCCGGACCACACGGGCCCTCGGCCGGCTCAGGGAGCAACTGGGCGGCAGCATCACCGAGTTCGCGGGCCTCTGAGAACCGGAAAGGTCCGGCTCCGCGTCGCGCGGCCGCCGGTTCGGGCCCTTTCACACCCCTGAAAAACGGAAGGTTTGGTTCCCCATGCCCTTTGAAGACGAGCTCGGCGAAGCCCTCCGGCGTGCGGGGGACGGTTTCACGGCCGACCGGCACGCCCTTGTGGAGGCCGGTGAGCGGCGCGGGCGGCGGCTCGTGGCCCGACGCCGGGCGGCCGTGATCGGCGGATCGGTGCTGTCACTGGCGCTGATCGGCGCGGGCGGCGCGTACACCAGTGGCCTGCTGGACGGGGCTGAGCGGGTCGATGTCGCGGCGCCGCCCGCGCCACAGGGCGGGCAGTCCGGCAAGAGCGGTTCCCCGGACGCGTGGAAGCCCAGGGGCGGGACCGGTGCGGTCAGCGGCACACAGCTGGTCGCGATCCTCAAGGAGCTGCTCCCGCCGGGGGACTTCGCGCCCGGCAACGTGTCGGGCACCGAGACGTCGACCCCGTTCGTCGGCGGCGTGTACGACGACGGCAAGGGCAAGTCGACCATCCTGTTCGGCCTCAACCGGGTGGACCCGAACGGATTCAACGCCCGTCAGCTGACCGAGTGCGGGGACAAGAACATCCAGGAGTACGACGACTGCACGGTGGAGCAGCTGGCGGACGGCTCCAAGGTGCTGGTCGAGCAGGGCTACGAGTACCCGGACCGCCGCGTGGACACCAAGGTCTGGCGGGCCGTGCTGGTGACCCCGCAGGGCTTCCAGGTGAACTTGTCGGAGAACAACTCGGCGGCGGAGAAGGGCGCGGGCACCTCCCGGTCGAACCCGCCGCTCACCCCTGCCCAGTTGAAGGCAGTGGTCACCTCGGACAAGTGGCGCCCGGCACTGGACGACATGCCGGCGGCCGACGAGGAGGAGTTCCGCCGGCCCGGGTCCGCGACGCCGCTGCGGGACCGGGAGGCCTTGGAGGCACTGGAGGGCCTGGTGGCCAAGTACGGGATCCCGGTCGCCTCCAAGGGCGGGGAGAGCGGGTACGGCTACGTCGTCCTCGACGACGGCAAGGGCAAGTCCCTGGTCCAGCTCAACGTCGTCCGGGACACCGGAGCCCCGGAGTTCAAGGGCAACGTCGCCCCGCTGGAGGACGGCACTCAGGTCAGGGTCACCCAGCGGCCCGCCGAGAAGGGCAAGGGCGTGGTCGAGTGGACCGTGGACACCCTGCGCAAGAACGGCCTGCGCGTGACGCTCACGGCCTACAACACCGCCAACATCAGCGGCGCGGCCACCCGTACGACACCCGCGCTCACGCTGGACCGGATGAAGGAGCTCGCGACCGCCCCGGGCTGGAACCGGGACCGGAACTAGGGGGTGTTGCGAAGGTCCTGTGTGGGCGCCGTGCGGGACTTTCGCAACCCCCCCAGCCCGTCCGGCGGCGCTCATTTCGCGTCGGCGTAGCACTCCACGACCGCCGTGGTGAACGGGAACCGGACCGGGGTGTCGCCGAAGGTGATCCGCCCGGCCCGGTCACCGGCCGCCCGGATCGCCTCGGCGACGGCCTCCGCCTCCTCGGCCGGGCAGTGCACGATCACCTCGTCGTGCTGGAAGAACACCAGCTCGGCCCGCATTCCGGCGAGTGCCTGCCGCAGGGCCGCGAGCAGCAGCAGGGCCCAGTCCGCGGCGCTGCCCTGCACGACGAAGTTCCGGGTGAAACGCCCGCGGGCCCGGGGGTTGGCCGAGGCGTAGCTCGGGGTCCAGCCCTCCTCCTGGTCCTGCGGGATCCCCGCCTCCCCGTCCTCGGGGGCCCCGGCCGGCGGCGGGCAGGTGCGGCCCAGCCAGGTCCGTACGAGCCGGCCCTCCTCCCCGGCCCGCGCCGCCTCGTCCACGTACGCCACGGCGCGCGGGAAGCGGCGGCGCAGGGCGGCGAGGTTCTTGAGGCCGTCGCCGGAGGTCTGGCCGTACACCGCGCCCAGCACGGCGATCTTGGCCTTGTCGCGGTCGCCGGAGAAGCCCTGTCGGGAGACGGCGGTGTAGAGGTCCTCCGGCCGCCCGGCCACCTCCATGAACGCTGGATCGCGGGAGATCGCGGCCAGCACGCGCGGCTCCATCTGGTCGGCGTCGGCGACGACGAGCCGCCAGCCCGGGTCGGCGACGACGGCCCGGCGGATCACCTTGGGGATCTGCAGGGCCCCGCCGCCGTTGGTGACCCAGCGGCCGGTGAGGGTGCCGCCGGGGATGAACTCCGGGCGGAAGCGGCCGTCGTGGACCCAGTCCGCGAGCCAGCTCCAGCCGTGGGCGGTGTAGATCCGGTACAGCTTCTTGTACGCGAGGAGGGGCTCGACGGCCGGGTGGTCGAGCCCCTGGATCTCCCAGCGACGGGTCGACTTCAGCTTGATGCCGGCCTCGGCGAAGGCCTTGACGACGTCGGCCGGCAGATCGGGGCGCACCCGGCGGCCGAACGCGGTGGAGATCCGGTCGGCCAGCTCGGCGAGGCGGCGGGGCTCGCCGCCGCCGGCGTACCGCTCGCCGAGCAGCTGGGTCAGCAGCGCCCGGTGCACGTCGGCCCGCCAGGGCAGGCCCGCGCGGTGCATTTCGGCGGCGACGAGGAAGGCCGCGGACTCGGAGGCGGTGAGCAGCCGCATGCGGTCGGGGTGGGCGGTGGCGTCGATGCGCTTCGCCTGGTCGGCGTGGACGGCGAGCAGGGCGTCCAGGGGGACGGGGGCGGGGCGGGCGTCGAAGAGGGAGTCCTGGGTGCCCGGCTCGGCGGCGCGCTGCGGGGGGTCCGGGGGCACGGGGGCGTTGGTGAGCCGGGCCCAGGCGGCGGCGGCCGAGCGGGGCTCGCCGGAGCGGCCCTCGTGGCCGAGGAGCAGCAGCTCGGCGTCCTCGACGTCGTAGCAGCGCTCCACGCGGGCGCCGGCGGCGAGCAGGCGGGGGTAGACGGCGGCGGTGGACTGCCAGATCCAGCGGGTGGCGGGGGGTGCGGCGCGGATCGCCTCCGCGGGGTCGCCGACGCGGAGGGGCTCGGCCGCCGGCTCGACGGGCGCGGCGAGCCACGACCCGTCGCCGTCCTCGGCCAGGGCCCACCTGGCCGCGTGCTCGCTCACGGGTGCGAGTGTCCCACCGGGGTCTGACAGTGCGGGGCAGCCGGGCGGCGTGCCGGGTGCGGCGCCGCTGCGGGGGCTCGGCTCCGGGGGCTCCGCGCCCCACGCCCCCGGGCCCCCGGCGGCCCCCGGGCCCCCGGGCCCCCGGGCCCCCGGGCCCTCACGCCCCCGGGCCCTCACGCCCCCGGGCCCCCGGGCCCCCGGGCCCCGCGCCTCAAACGCCGGCGGGGCCGGAAGATCCAGCCCCGCGGAGCGGCACCACCCGCGCAGCGGCCGCCACCGCCGGGGAGCCGTCGCCCCGGCCCGGCCGGTGACCCTGCGACGTCGCCGCGGCGGCATGCCAAGCTGGACGGCGTGAGAGACCTTGCCGAGACCGTCGACCGAGCCTTCGCCGCAGCCCTGTACGCCCAGGACGACGCCGGGCTGGACACCGGCGCTTCCGTCCTGGCGGCGGACCCGGCCGCCTGGCCCGGCGTCGGCCGGGAGCTGCTCGCGCGCGGGGAGGGGTACGTACGGCAGGCCTGGGAGCGGGGGTGGCAGCCGGCCGACCTGCTGCGGCTGGTGCGGCGGGACCTCGACGAGCGGCACATACGCGTCACCGGCGACCTCATAGCCGGCGAGGCGCGCCGCTACGCCCGGCTCCCCGAGCGGTGGACCGAGGCCGAGGTGTGGTGGGCGTCCGACCAGGAGTACGCCGAGGGGCTCGCGCAGCGCGAACGGACGGACCGGTTCACCCTGGCGACCGTGCTGCTGGAGGTGTTCCGGCTGCTGATCCGGCTGCCCTCCGTCGAACCGGTGGGCCCGCTGCCCGGGGATCCCCTGGACGAGCACGAACACGCCCACATCGAGCCCCGTGTGCTCGGCCGTATCAGGGCCCTGCTCGCCAAGGCCGAGGCGACCGGCTTCCCCGAGGAGGCGGAGGCGCTCAGCGCCAAGGCCCAGGAGCTGATGGCCCGGCACACCGTGGACGAGGCGCTGCTGGCCGCGCGCGGAGGCCGCCCGCGCCAGGTCCCGGGGGCCTGCCGGATCGGGGTCGAGCCGCCGTACGAGGAGGCCAAGGCGGTGCTGCTGGACGCGGTGGCCACGGCCAACCGCTGCCGGGCGGTGTGGAACAGCGCCTTCGAGTTCTCCACGGTGGTCGGCTTCGAGAGCGACCTGGAGGCGGTGGAGCTGCTGTACACCTCGCTGCTGGTGCAGGGCATGGCGGCGATGAGCCGCGCGGAGGCCGCGCAGCGGGCCGGGGGACGCAAGCGGACCAAGACCTTCCGGCAGTCCTTCCTGCTCGCGTACGCCAGCCGGCTCGGGCGGCGGCTGGCGGAGACCGCGGAGCACGCGGTGAGCGGGGAGCCGGACAACCTGCCGGCGCTGGTGGCGCGTGACGTGGCGGTCACCTCCCGGGCGGACGAGATGTTCCCGAAGACGACGACGACCCGGCTGCGGGGGGCGACGGATCTCGCGGGCTGGGAGGACGGGACGGCCGCCGCCGATGCCGCGCACGTCGGCGGCAGCCGCGCACCCCTGCCGCGGTAGCCCCGGCCCGTGCGGCGCCGCTGCGGTCCACCCCCGGACCCCCGCGCCTCAAGCCCCGGCGGGGCCGGATCCGGCCGGTGCCGCCGCGTCCAGCCCCTTCGGCGTTTGAGGAGCGGGGTGCGGGGCGGAGCCCCGGTGTCGCGCAGCGGCACTTCTGCCGCCGTGCCGCCCGTTACCGGTCCCCGGCGGAGCCCACCCGCGCCGCGCGCGGACCGCCACCCCAAACCAGGGCGCAAGCGGCAAAACGGTAGGGTCGGGACTCATGAGCTGGCTCCGGGCGCTGAAGGACACCGCCCGCACCGGCATGACCGTCGAGCGGACCCGCCTGGAGCCGCTCGTCGCGCTGCGGGCCACCGCCGGGCTCGCCGTCGTCCTCGAGGTCTCCCTCGCGCTCCTCGGCCCCGGCGCCGCCGCCAGTTCCGCGTTCGGCGCGTTCATGGCCGCCATCGCCACGTTCCAGCAGAGCTGGCGCCCCCGGCCCGTGCTCGCGCTCGCCTCCGGGCTGACCCTGGCCGTGTCCACCTTCGTCGGCTACCTCGTCGGCTCCTCGCACACCGTGCTGTTCCTCGCCCTGCTCGCCGTATGGACCTTCGCCGCGGGAATGATGTGGGCCGCCGGCCCCACCGCCGGGATCATCGCCTCGGGCAACGTCGCGATCATGCTGGTCACCGTCACCCTGCCGACCTCCGTGCCGCAGGCCGCCGGGCACGCCGCGATGATCGCCGCCGGCGGGGTGGTCCAGGCCCTGCTCATCGTGGTCTTCCCGGTCCGCCGCTGGGGCGCCCAGCGCGACGCCCTGGCCGACGCGCTCGCCGCCGAGGCCGACTACGCCCGGCGGCTGCGGCAGGACCCCCTCGCCCCGTTCGACCCGCAGCCCCTGATGCGGGCGCGGGCCGCCGCCACCGTCACCCCGCGCCAGGCCCGTCGGCGCCCCGCCGAGCTGCACGGGGCGCGGGGACTCGCGGAGCGGATCCGGCCCGTGCTGGCCTCGCTTGCCGACCCGGCCGTCGGGGCCGAGGCGGAGGGGCCCGGCCGGGACCGGGTGCGGGAGCTGCTCGCCGCCGCGGGCGCCGTCCTGGACGCCGCCGCGCACGCGATCCGGCACGGGGAACCGGTCGCCCTGCCCGCCCCGTCCCTCGCGGTGCTCAAGTCCCCGGACACGGCCGACCTCCTCACCGGGGCCCCACTGCGCGCCGCGCGCCGGCTCTCCGCGCTGCTGGACGACGTACTGGAGACGGCCCAGCCCGGATCGGGCCGCACCGCCGACCCCGGCGAGTCGATGCTGCGGCCCACCCTGCCGCGGCTCGCCCCGCTGGTGGCGAAGGCCGTACGGGCCGAGCTGCGCCCCGGCTCGCCGGTGCTGCGGCACGCGCTGCGGCTCACCGCCGTGGCCTGCGCCGGGTACCTGATCGGCCACGCCCTGCCCTTCGGGCACGCCTACTGGGCCCCGATGGCCTCCGTCATGGTCATGCGGCCCGACTTCAGCCAGACGTACGCGCGGGCCGTCGCCCGCTTCTGCGGCACCCTCGCCGGGGTGGCCGTCGCGACGGGGATCGTCCAGCTCGTGCACCCCGGCGTGTACTTCTCCGGCTTCCTCGCCGTGGTCAGCGCGGGCCTGATGTACGTGCTGATGCGCACCGGGTACGCCGTCGCGCAGCTGTTCGTCTCCGCGTACGTGGTCTTCCTGCTCGGCATGGGCGGCGTCGGCTGGGGCCAGACGGTGCCCGACCGGGTCGCCCTCACCCTCGTCGGCGGGCTGCTCGCCATGATCGGTTACGCGGTCTACCCGGCTTGGGAGACCCCGCGGCTGCGCACCCGCCTCGCCGACTGGATCGCCGCCGACGGGCGCTACGCGGCAGCCGTGTTGAGCCAGTACGCCGATCCCGCGGCCGCCCGCCGCTCCGACGTGCGCGAGGCCCTGCTGGCGGCGCGCGACGCCCGGGTCGCCTGGCAGGACGCGCTGGACCGGGCCGCCGGGGAGCCGGTGCGCCACCGGGGCCTGTCCCGGGCGGCGGCCGACGACGCGGGTGACGCCCTGGCGGCGCTGGGCCGCCACGCCATGCTCCTGGAGGCGCACCTCCCCGACCGCGCGCACGACCCGGTGCCCGGCGCGGCCGCCCTCGCGCACGCGCTGCGCATCGCCACGGAGGCGGGCGCGAGGGAGGTGCGCGAGCGGCGGGTCCCGTGCTGGGACGGGGTCAGGACGGTGCTGGCGGACTGGGAGGCTCCGCGGCCGGGGGCGCTGCGGGGGGCCGCCGAACAGCTGCTGGAGTCACTGGACGAGGTCTCGGAGGCCCTCCGCCCTTAGCGATGGGGCCAGGGAGGCCCGAGAGATGCCCTGTCTGTGATCAAGGGACCACCCTCCGCGTGCACGTGCATCTGCCCATGCATGCGCTTATGAACACAGCTATGATCCGGTGGAGTTGACATCTGCACTATCGGGGGCTTCCTGTGGACCACGCGTACAACGGGATGGCAGCTGCAGAACTCGCTACCACGTTCGGGCTGACCTGGCAGAAGAGCAGACACAGCAACTCGCAGGGATCCTGCGTGGAGTTCGCGAAGCTGCCGGGCGGCGACGTCGCCGTCCGCAACTCGCGCTTCCCGGACGGACCGGCGCTCGTCTACACACCGGCCGAGATAGAGGCCCTGCTCCTGGGCGTCAAGGACGGCGAGTTCGACCACCTGGTCGGCTGACGGGGCCGGCGGAGAACAGAGCGACCATCAGTCGTCATCAAGCCGTGCACGTGCACCGGCCGGGACCGATCGCAATGATCGGTCCCGGCCGGATGGCGTACGTGCGCGACCGCCGCGCCCCGCGCGCGGCTCAGTCGTGGAGCAGGAACAGCGCCCAGACCACCTTGCCGGTCAGCCGGCCCGCGAGCGGGTGCCAGCCCCAGGTGTCGCTGTACGCGTCCACGAGGAACAGGCCCCGCCCGGACTCCAGGTCGCAGTTCTCCTCCGCCCGCTCCGGGGAGAAGGCCCCGCCGGGCCGGTCCTCGCTGGGGTCGCGCACGGCACACACCAGACGGGTGCTCCACCGCATCAGGTGCAGCCGCACCGACGGCTCCGGCTCGGCCTCCGGCCCCCGCGCATCCTCCGGCAGTGCGTGGCGCAGCGCGTTGGTGACGAGTTCGGAGACGACCAGCGCCACGTCGTCGAAGCGCTCTTCGAGACCCCACTGGGCCAGGGTCGAGCGGGTGAAGGAACGTGCCCCGCGCACCGCGTCGAAGCGGGCGGGCAGGGCACATGACGCGGACCCGGAGACAGCCGAGGGGTCGACCGGGGGAAGCCCCTGCCGTAACGGCTCGAGCATGGTCGATCCATTCGTCCCCATGCGAGGCACTCCCGGGATTCGCGGGCGAAGCGGCGGCTCCGTCCAAAGAGAACTGCGGGGTGGGTCCGGCGCCGGCGCGAAGAGCACGCAGGTGCGCGGTGACCATCGTTCCGAATGGGAGAGCCGGATGCAAGGGCAGATGCACGTGCACGCGCCGGACCTGTCCGCTCCCGTGACGGTTCTTGCTCATTTCTTCCTACGCATACTTACGGACTTCTTTTCCGGGCGGCGGGATTCCGTTACAGAACGAGTACGGGCCGATGCGTTTTGGTGGCAGACTGCGGCCTCTGGGGTGCGGGGGCCCCTCGACGCGCACGCATGCCAATTGCGATGGGGAGGGCAGTACTAGTGACCGCAGAAGCCAGCGGTTCCGTGGTGCGCCGCATCCTCCTGGGCTCCCAGCTCAGGCGACTCCGTGAATCCCGCGGTATCACCCGCGAGGCGGCCGGCTACTCGATCCGCGCATCCGAATCGAAGATCAGCCGCTTGGAGTTGGGAAGGGTGAGCTTCAAGGCCAGAGACGTGGAGGACCTCCTCACGCTCTACGGAGTCATGGACACGACCGAACGCGAGTCCCTGCTGGGACTGGTCCGCGAGGCCAACGCGACCGGCTGGTGGCACAGTTACGGCGACGTGCTGCCCGGGTGGTTCCAGACGTACATCGGCCTGGAGGGCGCGGCGTCGCTCATCAGGATCTACGAAGTCCAGTTCGTGCACGGCCTCCTGCAGACCGAGGCCTACGCGCACGCCGTCGTCAGCCGCGGCATGCCCGGCGCCACCGCCGCCGAGATCGACCGCCGCGTGGCCCTGCGCCTGGAGCGGCAGAAGGTCCTGGTGTCCGAGAGCGCGCCGGTCTTCCACGCCGTCCTCGACGAGGCCGCGCTGCGCCGGCCGTACGGCGACCGCGATGTGATGCGCGGGCAGTTGGAGCACCTCATCGAGGTCTCCCAGCGGCCCAACGTCCAGCTCCAGGTGATGCCCTTCTCCTTCGGCGGTCACGCGGGCGAGAGCGGGGCATTCACCCTGCTGCGCTTCCCCGAGTCCGACCTCCAGGACATCGTCTATCTGGAACAGCTCACCAGTGCCCTCTACCTCGACAAAGAGGAGGAAGTGGGGCAGTACGAGCGGGCGATGGCGCGGCTGCAGGAGGACTGCCCGGACCCGGACCAGACGCGTGATCTTCTGCGTGGTCTGCTCCAACTGTCTTGATCCGCACGTAGTATGACGTCTGATCAGTGCATGATGACCGATCGGTCTCCGGTGCAGCGCACGGGTGCGCGCTCGCAGTAAGGGATGGCATGTCCATATTCAGCGAACTCGCTCACCAGTACATCGACGGCGAATGGCTGGCCGGCAACGGTTCCTGGGACATCATCGACGTCAACCCTTACAACGGCGAGAAGCTCGCGGCCATCACCGTGGCCACCGTCGAGCAGGTGGACCAGGCCTACCGCGGCGCCGAACGCGCCCAGCGCGAATGGGCCGCCACCAGCCCCTACACCAGACGCGAGGTCCTGGAACGCGCCCTGCGGATCACCGAGGAGCGCGAGAAGGAGATCGTCGAGGCGATGATCGACGAACTCGGCGGGACCCGTCCCAAGGCCGAGTACGAGGTCTACCTCGCCAAGGAGTTCATCCGCGAGTCGATCCAGCTCGCCGTCCGCCCCGAGGGCCGGATCCTGGCCTCGCCCGTCGAGGGCAAGGAGAACCGGGTCCAGCGCCTCCCCGTCGGCGTCGTCACCGTGATCAGCCCGTTCAACTTCCCCTTCCTGGTCACCCTGAAGTCCGTCGCCCCGGCCCTGGCCCTGGGCAACTCGGTCGTCATCAAGCCGAACCAGAACGCGCCCGTCGTCGGAGGCGGGCTCATCGCCAAGATCTTCGAGGAGGCCGGACTGCCGGCCGGCCTGCTGAACGTCCTGGTCACCGACATCGCCGAGATAGGCGACGCGCTCCTGACGCACCCGGTCCCCAAGGTGATCTCCTTCGCGGGATCCGACCGGGTCGGCCGGCACGTCGGCGCGGTCGCCGCCCGCCACTTCAAGCGGACGGTCCTGGAGCTCAGCGGCAACAGCGCGCTCGTCGTCCTCGACGACGCCGACCTCGACTACGCCGTCGACGCGGCCGTCTTCAGCCGCTTCGTCTACCAGGGCCAGGTCTGTATGGCCGCCAACCGGATCCTCGTCGACGCCGCCGTCGCGGAGGAGTTCACCGAGAAGTTCACCGCCCGCGTCCGCGCCCTGAAGACGGGCGACCCGCACGAGCCCGACACCCAGATCGGCCCGCTGATCAACTCCTTCCAGGCCGACGCCCTCACCGCCCTCGTGGACAAGGCCGTCGAGTCCGGCGCGCGGGCCCTCGTACGCGGCGCTACGCGCGGCAACCTGGTCGAACCCACCGTGCTCGCCGGCCTCCCCGAGGACTCCCCGCTGCTGGGCCAGGAGATCTTCGGCCCCGTCGCCCTCCTCGTGGTCTTCGACGGCGAGGACGAGGCCGTACGGCTGACCAACGCGACCCCGTACGGGCTGAGCGGCGCCGTGCACACCCGGGACGTCGAACGCGGCGTGCGCTTCGCCCAGCGGATCGAGACCGGGATGATCCACGTCAACGACTCCACCATCGGCGACGAGCCCCTGGCCGCCTTCGGCGGCGAGAAGGCCTCCGGGCTGGGCCGGCTGAACGGCGAGGCGACCGTCGAGGCCTTCACCACCCAGAAGTGGATCTCGGTACAGCACGGCCGCAGCCGGTTCCCGTTCTGATCCCCGGAACCCCCTAAACTCGACCGGGCGTACGCGGTGCCGCCCGGGGGAGATCGAGTTGAGCAACATACCGGAGACCGGCCGGACCCCTCGGGTCCAGAACCGGCTCGTCGTCATCCAGATCGTCGTCTTCTCACTGCTGCTCACCCTGGGCGGACGCCTCTGGTACCTGCAGATACGCAATGGCCAGGAGTACACGGACGAGGCGAAGAACAACCACGTCCAGCGGGTGGTCCAGCCCGCCGTGCGCGGATCCATCCTGGACTCCCGCGGGGTCCCGCTCGCCGACAACGCGACCCATCTCGTGGTCTCCGCCAGCCGCACCGAGCTGCTCACCATGAAGGACAAGGGCAGGGAGGTCCTGACCCGGCTCGCCGGGGTCCTCGGCACGGACCCCCAGGAGACCATCGACAAGGTCCGGCTCTGCGACGCCAAGACCAAGCAGCCCTGCTGGAACGGCTCCCCGTACCAGCCGATCCCCGTCACCGACGAGGCCACCACCGAGCAGGCCCTGCAGATCCGCGAGCACCCCGAGGACTTCCCCGGCATCACCGCCGAGCCCACCGCCCTGCGCCGCTACGCGGCACCGGACGGGGCCAACACCTCTCAGGTCCTCGGCTACCTCTCGCCGGTCACCGACGAGGAGATCGCCAAGGCGAAGAACACGGACTCCCCCTACCTGCGCTCCGACCAGGTCGGCCGCTCCGGCCTGGAGCGCACGTACGACAAGGAGCTGCGCGGCAAGGCGGGCATCACCCGCTACGAGGTCGACAACCTCGGCCGGGTCATCGGCCAGGGGCAGACCGACCCGGCGCAGCCCGGCTCGAACGTCGTGACCTCGATCGACTCCCGTGTGCAGGCGGTCGCGGAGCGCGAGCTGAACAACGCGATGATCGAGGCCCGCAAGACCTACGACAAGAACACCGGCCGCAACTACGAGGCCGACTCGGGCGCCGTCGTCGTCATGGAGACCAAGACCGGCCGCGTCGTCGCGATGGCCTCCAACCCGACCTACGACCCCAACGCCTGGGTGGGCGGCATCTCCGCGAAGGACTACGCCAAGCTCACCGACAAGGACTCCAACCACCCGCTGCTGAACCGCGCCATCCAGGCCCAGGCCGCACCCGGCTCCATCTTCAAGGTGGTCTCCTCGACGGCCGTGGTCAATGCCGGGTACCCGTTCAACGGACGCTACCCCTGCCCCAGTTCGTACTCGGTCGGCAGCCAGACCTTCACCAACTTCGAGTCCCAGGGACACGGCGACATCACCATCGGCCGGGCCCTGGAGGTCTCCTGCGACACCGTGTACTACCTGCTCGCCGACCAGGAGTGGAAGAAGGACGGCGGCATCAACCCGAAGAAGAACCCCAACGACTGGTTCTTCAAGACGGCCCACGAATTCGGGCTGGGCAAGCGCACCGGCATCGACCTGCCCAACGAGGTCCCCGGCCGGATCCCGGACCGCAAGTGGAAGCAGGACTTCTTCGACGCGAACAAGAACGCCTGGTGCCGGGACGGCAAGAAGAACGGCACCTTCGCGGAGAAGATCGCCTACGAGAACTGCCGCCAGGGCAACCAGATGCGCGAGGGCGACGCCATCAACTACTCCATCGGCCAGGGCGACACCCTGGTCACGCCCATCCAGATGGCCTCCGTCTACGCGGCCATCGCCAACGGGGGCACGCTCCACCAGCCCAGCATCGGCAAGGCCATCGTCAGCGCCGACGGCAGGTCGGTGCAGGAGATCGCGCCGAAGGTGCAGGGCAAGCTGCCCATGGACGCCGACACCCGCGACGACATAGACCAGGCCCTGGCCGGCGTGGCCACCAACGGCAGCGCCGCCTGGCGCTTCGGCGGCTGGCCGCAGAAGCAGATCCCCATGCACGCCAAGACCGGCACCGCCGAGGTCCAGGGCAAGCAGACGACCTCCTGGTTCGCCTCCTACACCGCGGACTACGCCATCGTCATGACGATCTCCCAGGGCGGCACCGGCTCGGGCGCCTCGGGACCGGCCGTCCGCAAGATCTACGAGGCGATGTACGGGCTCGACCCCACCGGCAAGCAGGACCTGGCCAAGGCGCTGCTCCCGAAGCCCGCCACCGCCCTGCCGGTGATCCGCCCGGACGGGCAGATCGCGGGCAACTGAGGACCGGCGGCGATTTAGGACACGGGCTGACCGCATCGGTCCGTAGCGTGGTTCTTGTCAGCAGGACGGGACACAGCAGCACGAACCACGATCACGGAAGAGGCGGTCAGCATGGCGCACCCCACCGAGGAGATTGCCGGAGACGAGCGCGGGACGCTCCTCCTGTTCGTCGAGGACCAGCGCGCCGCCCTGCGCAGGGCGGCCGAGGGCGTGACCGAGGAGCAGGCCGCGAGCCGCCCCACGGTCAGCGAGCTCTCCCTCTCCGGCCTCGTCAAGCACGCGGCCGAGGTGGAGCTCAACTGGCTGCGGCTGGCGCAGCAGCGGCCGAACGAGCACGGCCGCGCCCCCGAGACCTGGCACGAGGGCTTCCGGCTGACCGGGGAGGAGACCCTCGCCTCCGCCCTGGCCTTCTGGGACGGGGTGAAGGAGCAGACCGAGGCCTTCATCGGCGCCGTGCCCAGCCTGGACGACACCTTCCCGCTGCCCCCGGCGCCGTGGTTCCCGCAGGACGCCAAGGTCTCGATGCGCTGGATGCTGCTGCACCTGGTCCGGGAGTTCGCCCGGCACGCGGGCCACGCGGACATCATCCGCGAGACCTTGGACGGCACGAAGGCGATGGGCTGAGGGCCCCTCCTCGCCCCCGGTCCCTCCTCGGGTCCCTCCTCGGGTCTCTCCTCCGGGCTTGCACCTCACGCGGCGTGAGGACCCACAGTGAAGGGCGTACCCAACCAGAAGGAGGGCGAGGAGTATGGGCTACTCCGTGGGCCAGGTCGCCGGATTCGCCGGAGTCACGGTGCGCACCCTGCACCACTACGACGAGATCGGTCTGCTCTGCCCGAGCGGCCGCAGCCACGCGGGTCACCGGCGGTACGACGACGCCGACCTGGACCGGCTGCAGCGGATCCTGTTCTACCGGGAGCTCGGCTTCCCCCTCGACGAGGTCGCGGTCCTGCTGGACGACCCGGAATCGGATCCGCGGGAGCATCTGCGCCGGCAGCACGCCCTGCTGACCGACCGGATCGCCCGGCTCCAGCAGATGGCCAAGGCCGTTGAGCACGCCATGGAGGCGAAGAAGATGGGCATCAACCTCACGCCGGAGGAGCGGTTCGAGGTGTTCGGGGACAAGGACCCGGAGCAGTACGCGGAGGAGGCGGAGCGCCGCTGGGGCGGCACAGAGGCCTACGCGGAGTCGCAGCGGCGGGCCGCCACGTACAGCAAGGAGGACTGGCAGCGGGTCCAGGACCAGGTCGCCGACTGGGGCGCCCGGTACGCGGCCCTGATGGAGGCCGGTGAGCCGGCCGACGGCGAGGCGGCCATGGACATGGCCGAGGAGCACCGGCAGCACATCGTGACCTGGTACTACGACTGCACGTACGAGATCCACACCTGCCTCGGCGAGATGTACGTGGCGGACGAGCGGTTCAAGGAGTTCTACGACTCCATGAGGCCCGGTCTGGCCGAGCACCTGCGGGACGCGATCATGGCGAACGCGGTCCGCAAGGCGTAGCCGCACACCTCCCCCACCCGGGACCTGGAACCGGGTGGGGGAGGTGTGCGTTCATACTGAGACCGCCGCACTGTCGCCGCGGCACCGCAGACCCCCCGATCCAGGAGAGCCCGGAACTCGTGAACACGCTTGCGCTCGGCCCTGAGTGGATTTCCCCGGAGTATCTGATCGGGCAGTTCGGCCTGGTCGGCACCCTGGTCATCGTCTTCGCGGAGTCGGGTCTCTTCGCGTTCCTGCCGGGGGACTCGCTTCTGTTCACGGCGGGCCTGTTCACCGCGAGCGGCACCATCAAGCAGCCGCTGTGGCTGGTGTGCACCCTGATCTCGGCCGCGGCGATCGTCGGCGACCAGGTCGGCTACCTGATCGGCAAGTTCTTCGGCCCGAAGATCTTCAACCGGCCGAACTCCAAGCTGTTCAAGCCCGAGAACCTCGAATCGGCGCACGGGTTCATGGAGAAGCACGGCCCCAAGGCCATCGTGCTGGCGCGCTTCGTGCCGATCATCCGTACCTTCGCGCCGATGGTCGCGGGCGCGACCGCGATGAAGTACCGCACGTTCCTCACGTTCAACATCATCGGCGGCGTGCTGTGGGGCGCGGGCGTCACGATCCTGGGCTACCAGCTCGGCCAGTTCGAGATCATCAAGAAGAACGTCGAGCCGATCTTCATCGGCATCGTCCTGATCTCCGTCATCCCGGTGATCTTCGAGGTGCTCAAGTCCCGCAAGGAGAAGAAGGCGGCCGCCGAGGCCGCTCCCGCGGGGGCCCACCCGATGGACGAGCCGGGCCCCCAGCGCGGCCGCCACGCCAAGCGCTGACCCAGGCAGCCCCGCCGGCGTTCGAGGCGCGGGGCCCGGGGCGGAGCCCCGCATCCGTGAGCCGCGCGGCAAGACCGCACCAGCCGCCGTGCACGCCCCCGCAGAGGCCCACCCGGGCGTCGGCGGGGGCGTACGCGTACGGGGGCTAGTAACCCCGGGTCCGCTTCGCCGCACGCCGCTTGGCCGCGCTCGCCGCCCCCGGAATCCGCATGAAGAGCCGCGAGGTCTCCGAGCCCAGGTTGACCCCGATCGCGATGGCCAGGGCGATGGCCGCGGCGTTCACGAGCGACCCCAGCCCCTCGTTCAGCCGGTCCTCGGCGATCAGCAGCAGCCCGTAGTACGTCGCCGAGCCGGGCAGCAGCGGGCCGATCGCGGCCGTCACGTACGGCAGGGCGGATGCGAAGCGGTAGCGGGAGAAGAGCTGGCCGAAGAGGCCGACCAGCCCGGCCGCCACGGCCGTGGACGGCACGGGCGGGATCCCGCCGGCGTAGTGCAGGGCCCCGAAGGTCACCCAGGCCACGCCGCCGTTCAGCGTCACGATCCACACGCTGGAACGTTCCTGCTGGAGCAGGATCGCGAAGGTGAACACCAGCACCATCGAGGCGGCGATCTGGATCAGCGGCCGCTGGGTGATCTGCAGGACCTCCTCCGGCTTGGGGGAGGCGCCGAGCTGCAGGCCCAGATAGAGCACGACCAGCACGCCCATGATGATGCCGATGAAGAGGTACATGACCTCCAGCAGCCGGGCGGAGGCGGTGATGTAGTAGCCGGTCAGCCCGTCCTGCACCGCCGCGACCAGGGCCCGCCCCGGCAGCAGCGCGAACAGCCCGCCGGTGATCACGGCGGAGGCCTTGATGTCCTCGATCTCGGCGAGCTTGAGCGCCACGCCGAAGGCGGCGGGCGGCATCGCGGCGACGACGAACTGGTAGAACTCCGGCAGCCCGCGCCCGGCGAACACCCAGGCGAGCCGGTCGCCCAGGACGGCGCCGAGTGCGGCCGCGAAGAAGACGACCACCCCGCCGCCGACGAGCACGGACGCGGCCCCGGCCAGCACGCCGGCGGCGGCCGTCAGCACCCAGGTGGGGTACGGGTGGCGGTTGCGGCGGATCTCCGCGAGGCGGCGGTAGGCCTCCTCCAGCGAGATGTCGTACTCGTGGGCGCTGATGTCGTCCACGAGCCGGTACACGGCCGCCAGGCGCGTGTAGTCGGTGCCGCGGCGGCGCACGGTCCGGTTCGCCGAGACCGGGTCGCCCACCAGGGAGGGCTGGTGGGTGATCGACAGCATGGTGAAGGTGACGGTGGGCTCGCAGCGGTCCAGCCCGTAGGAACGCGCGACCGCGAACATGGCGGCCTCCACGTCCTCGGAGCCCTCGCCGCCCGAGAGCAGCAGTTCGCCGATGCGCAGGGTCAGGTCGAGCACGCGGCCCACGGCGGGCCCGCTCTCGCTCGGCTTCTGCACGAGCTCGGGGACGGGGCGCACGTCGACCGGCATGCGCAGCATCGTGCGCATGCGGTCCTGCCAGGGGGACTCCGTCATCCGGGCCACGGGGAACCCCTGGCCCGGGGTGTAGGCGGGCGGGGAGTGCGCGGCGCTGTAGGTGGCGGGGGGCCGGAAGGCGGACCCCTCGGGCTCGGGCGGCACCTGGCCGGTGCCGGGAGGCAGGGCGAACTCCGAGGTGGGCTGGTCCTCCTCGGGGGGCTCCGGCTCCATCCCGGGCGGCGGGGTGAAGGCGCTCCGCGCCTCGTCGGACTGGGGCTTGCGGTCCTCCGCCCCATCGGCTTCCGCCACGCGCCGCGCCCTCCGCTTCGTGATCACCTGCCGTATCAGTATGCGGAATCGTTTCGTCCCCGCGCGAGGGGACCCTCCCGGGCGGGGTGCGGGCTGCGGCGCCGGTACCGGCGGGGCCGGGGTTGCGGGCGCGGGCCCGGGCCCGGATCGGCGGGGCTGCCCTGCGGGGGCCTGGTCCCCTACCCGCCCTTCCGCCGTTCCCCGGGCTCCGCCCGGACCCGTTCCGGGCGCTGCGCGCCCGTGCGCGCAAACGCCGCGCGGGCTGGAATCGCCGCGCAGCGGCATGATCCAGCCCCGCCGGCGTTTGAGGCGCGGGGTCCGGGGCGGAGCCCCGGGGAACGGCGGAAGGGCGGGTAGGGGACCAGCCCCGCAGGGGACTCGCGCCGGGACGGGGCCGGAAACGGGGCGGCGGGCGGCGCCCCCGTGGGGGTGCCGCCCGCCGTCAGCCGGCGCTCAGCGCAGCGTCAGTGGTGGCCGCCGGAGGCCTCGAGGCGCTTGTACGAGGCCTCGATCTCGGCCTCGGCCTCGGCGCGCCCGACCCAGTTCGCACCCTCGACCGACTTGCCCGGCTCCAGGTCCTTGTAGACCTCGAAGAAGTGCTGGATCTCGAGGCGGTCGAACTCCGACACGTGGTGGATGTCGCGCAGGTGCTCGACCCGCGGGTCCGAGGCCGGCACGCACAGCAGCTTGTCGTCGCCGCCCGCCTCGTCCGTCATGCGGAACATGCCGATGGCGCGGCACTTGATCAGGCAGCCCGGGAAGGTCGGCTCGTCGAGGATGACCAGCGCGTCCAGCGGGTCGCCGTCCTCACCGAGGGTGTTCTCGACGAAGCCGTAGTCGGCCGGGTAGCTGGTCGAGGTGAAGAGACGACGGTCCAGACGGATCCGGCCGGTCTCGTGGTCCACCTCGTACTTGTTCCGCGAACCCTTGGGGATCTCGATGGTGACGTCGAACTCCACGTCCTGCTCCTCCATGATCAGCCTCAGAAGACCGATTGCTTCGAGACGGCATTTGATTGAACTGCGTGCGCGTCCGGCCCTGCCCTGCCGGGTGGGGTGCCATGCTCGCGGCAAGACGCAGTGGTTAAGTGTCCCTCACGCATATGTGTGATCGCGAAAGGGGCTGGTCCGAGGTGCCATTGGTCAAGACGTGGCAGCTCATCGCGGGGTCCGCCGTCGCCGGCCTCGCCCTGTCCGCGGCCGTCGTGGCCTCCGCCGGTCCCTGGGACTCCGGCCAGCGTAAGGCCGAGCGGGACAGGGCCGCCTCCTGGAGCCGTACGGGTGGCGCAGATCACGGCGCCGGCTCCGGCTCCGGCTCCGGCGCCGGGGGCCTGCCGCAGGCCGCGCCCAGCGCTCCCGGGGTGCTCCAGGGCGTCGGCCCGGCCCGCCCGCAGGCCGCCGCCGCCCCGGACGGGCTCGCCGCGGCGCTGGGGCCGCTGCTGGCCGACTCCGCGCTGGGCACCGTCCGTACCGCCTCCGTCGTCGACACGGCGACCGGGCAGGTGCTCTACGAGTCCGGGGCGCGCGACGCGATGACCCCCGCCTCCACCGTCAAGATCGCCACCGCCGCCGCGGCCCTGGCCGCCCTCGGGCCCGAGCACAGGATCCGGACCACCGTCGCCCCGGGCGCCGCCGGCCAGATCGTCCTCGTCGGCGGCGGCGACCCCTCCCTCACCGCCCGGAAGAAGCGCCCCGCAGGCCCCTCCGGCAGCCTCGCCGAGCTCGCCGGGGACACCGCCGCGGCCCTGAAGGCCGCCGGCACCTACACCGTGACCCTGGGCTACGACGACAGCCTCTACACCGGCCCCGCCCGCCACCCGATCGGCGAGAACCCCAACATCGCCCTCGTGACCTCGCTGGCCGCGGACGAGGGCCGCCCCGACGACTCCCTCTCGGGGCCCGTGGACCGGGTCGACGACCCGGCGAAGGAGGCGGCCCGTGCCTTCGCCGCCCTGCTGGCCGAACACGGCGTCAAGGTCACCGGCGCCCCCGCCCGGGCCAAGCCCGCGGCGGGCGCGCAGCCGCTGGCGGTCACGTTCTCCACCCCCCTCTCGGGGCTGGTCGAGCGGATGCTGACCAACAGCGACAACGACATCGCCGAGGCCCTGGCCCGCCAGACCGCCCTCGCCTCCGGGCAGCCCGCGAGCTTCGAAGGCGCCGAGAAGGCCGTCTCGGCCAGGCTCGCCTCCCTCGGCGTGGACGTCTCCGGTACCCGCTTCGCCGACGGCAGCGGCCTCAACCGCGCCGACAAGGTCAGCGCCGCCCTGCTCACGGGTCTCCTCACCAAGGCCGCAGGTTCCGACCACCCCGAGCTGCGGCCCGTCCTCACCGGACTGCCGGTCGCCGGATTCACCGGGACCCTGCGCGCCCGCAACTCCGGCACCTCCCCGGCCGCCGGCCTGCTCCGCGCCAAGACGGGCACCCTGAGCGGCGTGAACTCCCTCTCCGGGACCGTCGTGGACCACTCCGGCCGGCTCCTGGCCTTCGCGTTCCTCACCGCGAACACCCCGGGACCGGAGGGCGCCGAGAAGGCCCTCGACAAGCTCGCCGCCGCGGTCGCGGCCGCTCCGTAGGGGTCCGCTGAGGGGCTGGTCCACGTACCGTTGACGCATGACGAGCATCAGTGGTGCCGAGATGGTCGACTGGAACCTCGCGGTGGCGACCGCGACCCGATTGGTGAGGCCCGGCCCGGAGGTCGGGCGGGACGAGGCACGAGCGGTCGTCGCGGAGCTGCGCGCGCACGCCCGGACCTCGGAACGACACGTCCGCGAGTTCACCCGCATGATCCCCGACGGTGCGACCGTCCCCGACACCCCCGTACTCGTCGTCGACCGGGCCGGCTGGGTCAAGGCCAACGTGGCCGGCTTCCGCGAGCTGCTCCAGCCGCTCCTCGGCAAGATGCAGGACCGCCGCGCGGGAACCCCCGGCGGGGCCGTGCTCGGGGCCGTCGGCGGCAAGGTCACCGGCGTCGAGCTCGGCATGCTGCTCAGCTTCCTGGCCTCCCGTGTCCTCGGCCAGTACGAGACCTTCGCGCCGGTCACCCGCGACCTGCCCGGCTCCGCGGGCGGCGGGCGGCTGCTGCTCGTCGCCCCGAACATCGTCCACGTCGAGCGCGAGCTGGAGGTCCCCCCGCACGACTTCCGGCTGTGGGTCTGCCTCCACGAGGAGACGCACCGTACGCAGTTCACGGCCGTCCCCTGGCTGCGCGACCACCTCGAAGGCGAGATCCAGGCGTTCCTCGGCGCCACCGAGCTCGACCCGGCGACCGTCCTCGAACGGGTCCGCGAAGCGGCCCAGTCCTTCGCCGGAGCCCGCCCCGCCGACGAGCAGGGCGACGAGGGCCGCTCCCTGGTCGAGCTCGTACAGACGCCCGAACAGCGCGAGATCCTCGCCCGGCTCACCGCCGTCATGTCCCTGCTGGAGGGCCACGCCGACTTCGTCATGGACGGGGTCGGCCCCGAGGTCGTGCCCTCCGTCGCCGAGATCCGTGAGAAGTTCCAGCAGCGCCGTGCCAGCGGGGCGGGCCGGCTCGACGCGGCCCTGCGCAAGCTGCTCGGCCTCGACGCCAAGCTGCGCCAGTACCGCGACGGCGAGCGCTTCGTGCGCGCCGTCGTCGGCCAGGTCGGCATGGACGGCTTCAACCGCGTGTGGACGTCCCCGAACACGCTCCCGACCAAGGCGGAGATCGCCCGGCCCGCCGACTGGGTCGCCCGCGTGCACCGCAAGGGGGGCGAGGGGGGCGCGGAAAGCTGACTCGGGGCTCACTCGGAGGCGTAAACCTGTCTCACTGGGGGAAGCAGCATCACCCGTCCGAGGGACCGTGAGGCGTGGAAGGGCGTGCGATGCTCGGGGAACGGCTCGGCTCTGTCACCATCGACGCACTCTGAGTGACAACCCCGCCCCGCGGGGGCAGCCGGGCAAGCACCCCCGAGCACCACACACCCCGAAGCCTCCGTGGCATCCGAACACCATCGAAGGGCACCGGACATGGGTCCCCATCCTGCGGTCGCGGCGATACGCCTGGCGGTCCGCCGCGTACTCCACGACGTCCTGACCGACCTCTCCCACCGTTCCGCCGACCCCCGCACCACCCCGCCGCTCGTCCTCGTCGCCTGCTCCGGCGGCGCCGACTCGATGGCACTCGCCTCGGCACTCGCCTTCGAGGCCCCCAAGCTCGGCGTCCGGGCCGGCGGCATCACCGTCGACCACGGACTCCAGGCCGGCTCCGACCTGCGCGCCGCCGAGGTCGTCACCCGCATGACCGCGCTCGGCCTCGACCCGGTGGAGTCCGTCGCCGTGCGCGTCGGCCGGGAGGGCGGCCCCGAGGCCGCCGCCCGCGACGCCCGCTACGCCGCCCTGGACGAGGCCGCCGACCGGCTGGGAGCCGTCGCCGTGCTGCTCGGCCACACCCGGGACGATCAAGCCGAAACCGTCCTGCTCGGGCTCGCCCGCGGCTCCGGCATCCGCTCGCTGTCCGGCATGGCGGAAGTGTCCGGGGGGCCCGGACGCAGCCACCGCTACCGCCGCCCCTTCCTCCAGGTGGACCGGCAGACCGCCCGCAAGGCCTGCATGGTCCAGTCCCTGGCCGTCTGGGACGACCCGCACAACATCGACCCCGCCTACACCCGCTCGCGCCTGCGCCACGAGGGACTGCCCGCGCTGGAGAAGGCCCTCGGCAAGGGCGTCGTCGAGGCGCTGGCCCGCACCGCCCAGCTCTCCCGCGACGACGCCGACGCCCTGGACGCCTGGGCCGCCGAGGCGGAGACCGGCGTACGCGACGAGGACGGCCGGCTGGAGTGCGCCAAGCTGTACGCCCTGCCCCCGGCCGTCCGCCGCCGGGTGCTGCGCAGGGCGGTCGTCGCCGCCGGGTCCCCCGCGGGCTCCCTCTTCGCCCGGCACATCGAGGAAGTGGACCGCCTCATCACCGGATGGCGCGGTCAGGGCGCCATCAACCTGCCCGGACGGGTCGAGGCCCAGCGCCAGGGTGGCAGACTTGTCATCCGGCAGGGCTGATTGGTGCTGAAGCACGGCTGAGTCCTCCGGGGGCACCCCCGGGGCCCCGGCCGACAACGAAAGTGATGCGGGTGGACGAGAAGGACATGGGCAACGACCTCCAGTCGGTGCTCATCACCAAGGAAGAGATCGACGCGAAGCTGGCCGAGCTGGCCGCGAAGATCGACGCGGAGTACGCGGGCAAGGACCTGCTCATCGTCGGTGTGCTCAAGGGCGCCGTGATGGTGATGGCGGACCTGGCGCGCGCCTTGTCCACCCCGCTCACCATGGACTGGATGGCGGTGTCCTCCTACGGCGCCGGGACCCAGTCCTCGGGCGTCGTCCGGATCCTCAAGGACCTGGACACCGACATCAAGGACAAGCACGTCCTGATCGTCGAGGACATCATCGACTCCGGCCTGACCCTGTCCTGGCTGCTGTCGAACCTGGGCTCCCGCCAGCCGGCCTCGCTGGAGGTCGTCACGCTGCTGCGCAAGCCCGACGCCGCGAAGGTCGCGATCGACGTGAAGTGGGTCGGCTTCGACATCCCGAACGAGTTCGTCGTGGGCTACGGCCTCGACTACGCGGAGAAGTACCGCAACCTGCCGTTCGTCGGCACGCTCGCCCCGCACGTCTACGGCGGCTGACCGCCGCACACGGAGTATCGACGCCCCCGGGGCCCGGACGACGGGAACCTGGGGGCGGTTCCCGCCGTTGGAGCAGGGAAAGCGGGTCTGTCAGCCGTCCCACGAGGCCGCGGGTGACAATTCAGGGGTACATTCCGAAGAACAGTCTTTACTCAAAGCAGCATTTACCTACGGGCAGGAGGGACGGGGTGCCTTGCGCCCCGTATGGATGGACGTGAAGCGATACTTCCGTGGGCCGGTCATGTGGATCGTGCTGGCCGTCCTCGCCGTGGTCGTGTTGATGAATGTCGTCGGCTCCGGCGGCGGCTACAAGTCGGTGGACACCAGCGAGGTCATCAAGGCGATCAACAGTGGCCAGGTGGAGTCGGCGAAGCTGACCACCGGCGACAGCCAGATGATCAAGATCGAGCTGAGCGAAGGCCAGAAGCTCGGCAAGCACGACGGCACCAAGTTCCAGGCCAACTACATCGGGGATCAGGGCGTCCAGCTCGCCCAGAACCTCCAGACCAAGTACGACGCCGGTCAGATCCCCAAGGGTTACTCCGTGACCCCGGACAAGACCAGCCCGTTCCTGAGCGTGCTGCTCTCGCTCCTGCCCTTCGTCCTCATCGTCGTCGTCTTCCTGTTCCTGATGAACCAGATGCAGGGCGGCGGCTCCCGGGTCATGAACTTCGGCAAGTCCAAGGCCAAGCTCATCACCAAGGACACCCCGAAGACGACGTTCGCCGACGTCGCGGGCTCGGACGAGGCCGTCGAGGAACTCCACGAGATCAAGGAGTTCCTCCAGGAGCCGGCGAAGTTCCAGGCCGTCGGCGCCAAGATCCCCAAGGGTGTGCTGCTCTACGGCCCGCCCGGAACCGGCAAGACCCTGCTCGCGCGCGCCGTCGCGGGCGAGGCGGGCGTCCCGTTCTACTCGATCTCCGGTTCCGACTTCGTCGAGATGTTCGTCGGTGTCGGTGCCTCGCGTGTCCGTGACCTGTTCGAGCAGGCCAAGGCCAACGCCCCGGCGATCGTCTTCGTCGACGAGATCGACGCCGTCGGCCGGCACCGCGGTGCGGGTCTCGGCGGCGGCCACGACGAGCGCGAGCAGACCCTCAACCAGCTGCTCGTCGAGATGGACGGCTTCGACGTGAAGGGCGGCGTCATCCTGATCGCCGCCACGAACCGCCCGGACATCCTCGACCCGGCGCTCCTGCGCCCCGGCCGCTTCGACCGGCAGATCGCCGTCGACCGGCCGGACATGCAGGGCCGCCTGGAGATCCTCAAGGTCCACCAGAAGGGCAAGCCGGTCGCTCCGGACGTCGACCTCTCGGCCGTCGCCCGCCGCACCCCCGGCTTCACCGGTGCCGATCTCTCCAACGTCCTGAACGAGGCCGCGCTCCTCACGGCCCGCTCGGACAAGAAGCTGATCGACAACCACATGCTGGACGAGGCGATCGACCGCGTCGTGGCGGGCCCGCAGAAGCGGACCCGGATCATGTCGGACAAGGAAAAGAAGATCACCGCGTACCACGAGGGCGGACACGCCCTGGTCGCGGCGGCCTCCCCGAACTCCGACCCGGTCCACAAGATCACGATCCTGTCCCGCGGCCGGGCCCTGGGCTACACCATGGTCCTGCCCGACGAGGACAAGTACTCGACCACGCGCAACGAGATGCTCGACCAGCTGGCCTACATGCTGGGCGGGCGCGCGGCCGAGGAGCTGGTCTTCCACGACCCGACCACCGGCGCCGCGAACGACATCGAGAAGGCCACGGCGACGGCCCGCGCGATGGTCACCCAGTACGGCATGACCGAGCGACTGGGCGCGATCAAGTTCGGCGGCGACAACACCGAGCCGTTCCTGGGCCGCGAGATGTCGCACCCGCGGGACTACTCGGAAGAGGTCGCGGCGCTGGTCGACGAAGAGGTCAAGAAGCTCATCGAGACCGCGCACAACGAGGCCTGGGAGATCCTGGTCGAGAACCGGGACGTCCTAGACAACCTCGTCCTCGCCCTCCTCGAGAAGGAGACCCTGGGCAAGGAGGAGATCGCCGAGATCTTCTCCACGATCGTGAAGCGCCCGGCCCGCCCGGCGTGGACCGGCTCCGCCCGACGCACGCCGTCCACCCGTCCGCCGGTGCTCTCGCCCAAGGAGCTCCAGCTGACGAACGCGGCGAACGGCACCTCGGCGGCCACGGCCGCCACGCCGGTCTCCACGGAGAAGGGCATCGAGGTGGCCCCGGAGGACCGCCCCGAGGCCTGATCCACCCGGAATGGAAGCCGCGCCCCCCAGGTTCTAGCCTGGGGGGCGCGGCACTTTTATGCGCCTGCGAGCGCTGTGTGGACAGGAACGAGGAAGACGACATGACCGACCCAGTGACCCTGACCGGTGACGAGGGCACGATCGGCGAGTTCGACGAGAAGCGCGCCGAGGCGGCGATCCGCGAACTCCTGATCGCGGTCGGCGAGGACCCGGACCGCGAGGGTCTCCTGGAAACGCCGGCGCGGGTGGCGCGGGCGTACAAGGAGATATTCGCGGGGCTGTACCAGAAGCCCGAGGAGGTCCTGACGACGACGTTCGACCTCGGCCACGACGAGATGGTCCTGGTGAAGGACATCGAAGTCATGAGTTCGTGTGAACATCATCTTGTCCCCTTCCACGGCGTGGCCCACGTCGGCTACATCCCGTCCACCGACGGCAAGATCACCGGTCTGTCGAAGCTGGCCCGCCTGGTGGACGTGTTCGCCCGCCGCCCCCAGGTGCAGGAGCGGCTGACCACGCAGATCGCGGACTCCCTGATGGAGATCCTGGAGCCGCGCGGGGTCATCGTGGTCGTCGAGTGCGAGCACATGTGCATGACCATGCGCGGGGTGCGCAAGCCCGGCGCGAAGACCATCACCTCGGCCGTCCGCGGCCAGCTCCGCGACCCCGCCACCCGCAACGAGGCGATGTCCCTGATCATGGCCCGCTGATGGCCGGGGCCGGGGCCGGGGCGGGCGCCGAGCTGGTCTGGGAGCCCCTCGACGCCGATGTCCGGCGGACCCTGGAGCTGGTGCTGGCGGACGGTTCCGACGCCCACAGGGCGTTCCGCGCGCAGCTCGACCACGCCGAGATGGCGGTGGGCTGCACCTGTCCGTGCGGGAGCCGGTACCTGCGGGTGGACCGGTCGGCCGTGCCGCCCGGGCCGCCGCGGGGCGCGGACCCGGTGGCCTCCTCGCGGCTGCTGCTCGGTCCCGACGGGCTGCCCGTCGGGGAGGCGATCGTCTTCGTCTGGGGCGACGGCTACCTGGACGAGCTGGAGATCGCGACCTGGGAGGACCCCTCGGTCCTCGGGCGCCCGCTGTGGCGGCACGTCGCCGACCACTGAGCGGGCCCGCCCCCTAGGCCCGGGCCGCGCCCTGGGGGGACTGGTCGTCGTCCTCCGGGAGTTTCAGGACGTGCTCCAGGAAGAGGGCGGCGGCCACGACCGCCGCGCCCGCCAGGACCGAGAAGCCGGCGTACCAGGCCTGGTCGCGGCGGGCGGGGACGTCGAGGGAGTCGGTCAGCAGGAAGACGCCCACGCCGCCGTACATCCCCGCCACCAGGGCCGCCACGAGGGCGCTGGCCTGGCCGAAGACCACGGCGCGGGCCGCCATCAGCGGCTCCACGCCCTTGGCGCCGGGGCGGCGCTCGCGCTGGGCCTTGAGGCGGGCGCGCATCGACAGGGCCGTGGCGAGGAGGATCACCGCGATCACGGCCAGCACGATCGGGGCCGCCAGCGGGACGCCCGGAAGCGTGCCGTAGGAGTTCCACAGCCGGGCGCCCGCCCAGGACAGGATCCCGGCGATCAGGAAGATGGCCGCCAGGACCGCCGGCCTCAGTTGCTTCACTTCCGCGTTCCCCACTTTCAGCGAGTAGCCATGAACAGGCTAACGACTACTCGGGGAGGCGGAGTTCCAGGTCGGGGCGCGGCGTGACGCCGCTCAGGCCGATTCCGGCCAGGAGGGCGGCCACCGTGCCGTGGCCGGGGATCAGCGCCTCCGGGTCGATGTCGTGCCAGGGCGCGAGCACGAAGGCGCGCTGGTGGGCCCGCGGGTGCGGGAGGGTGAGGACGGGGTCGTCGGAGACCACCTCGGCGTACGACACGATGTCGACGTCGATCGTGCGCGGGCCCCAGCGCTCCTCGCGGACGCGGTCGAAGGCCTCTTCGATGGCGTGGCCGCGTTCGAGGAGGGAGGAGGGCGGCAGCGTGGTGCGGATCCGCACGACCGCGTTGAGGTACGAGGGCTGGGATCCGGGTTCGACGCCCCACGGCTCGGTCTCGTAGACGGGGGAGACGGCCTTGACCCGCAGGCCCGGGGTGTCGCCGAGGGCGTCGATGGCGCCCTGGAGGGTCTCCAGCCGGTTGCCGAGGTTCGCGCCGAGCGCGATCACGGCCCATTTGGGGTTGGACAGGGTGACGTCGGCCGCGTCCACGGCGTCGGTGACGGACGCGGGTACGGGCTGCACGGTGGGGTCGCTCTGGGCGCTCAGTGCGTGATTCATGCGCGGCTCCGGGTGATCGTGATGGTCACGTCGTCGAAGGGGACGGTGATGGGGGCGTCCGGCTTGTGGACGACGACTTCCACCTGTGCCACCGCTTCGTGCTTGAGGCACTGCTGGGCGATCCGCTCGGCGAGGGTCTCGATCAGGTCCACCGGCTCGCCCTGGACCACGTCGACGACCTCCTCGGCGACGACCCCGTAGTGCACGGTCTTCGCCAGGTCGTCGCCGGCCGCCGCGGGGCGGGTGTCGAGGTGGAGCACGAGGTCGACGATGAAGGTCTGGCCCTCCTCGCGCTCCCTGGGGAAGACGCCGTGGTGCCCGCGAGCCTTGAGGCCGCGCAGTGCGACACGATCCACGCGAATCACTCCTGCTTTCGTAGGTACTTCCGGTCCGGGACTCCCCGAAACCATGGGCCTGTGCCGAGTGCGGTCGGCGTCGTCCGTCTTCGAATTTACCTGCGAAATACCGGGGATCCCGCCCGAGGGGGTCAGTCGGTGTCCTGTTCGTCCTCTTCGTCGGACTCCGTCAGGACAGGAGAACCGTGGTGGGACCAGAGCCGCCAGCCCTCCGGTGTGCGTCGGAACACATTCGTGGCGACGACCAGCTGGCCCACGAGGGGGCCGAGCTCCCCGCCGTCCTCGGCGGGCCCTCCGCTGAGGATGTTCTCCGTACACGTCACCAGGGCGGTGTCGGCTATCACCGACACCTTGGTGTCGGTGAGGAAGAACTGGATGTACTCCGTGTGGGACATGATCAACGCGTACGAGCGCAGCACCTCGCCGCGGCCCGACAGGACCGGCCAGCCCGGGTGCACGCAGGAGATCTCGTCCTCCAGCCAGAGCGCCGACAGTGCGTCGAAGTCCCCCCGCTCCATGGCCTCGTAAAAGGCCGTGTTGACCTCTTCGACCGCTTCGATGTCGGTTCTGCTCACTGGGCTCCTTCTGAGTGCGTGCGGCTCACAGAGCCCCTTCCACGGCGCGGGCCACCCGAACCGCGTCCGCGGTCGCCCGTACCTCGTGGACCCGTACGGCCCAGGCGCCCTGGTGGGCTGCGATGGCGGAGACGGCGGCCGTGGCCGCGTCGCGTTCGCGGGCGGGCGGCGGTGCGGCGCCGTCACCGGCCAGGACCCGGCCGAGGAAACGCTTCCGCGAGGCGGCGACGAGCAGCGGGAAGCCGAGCGCGCGCAGCTCGGGGAGGTGGGCGACCAGGGCCAGGTCGTGTTCGGCGTTCTTCGCGAAGCCGAGTCCGGGGTCGACGACGAGCCGTTCCGGGGCGATGCCGCCGGTGACGACCGCGTCGATGCGGGCGCGGAGTTCGGCGGTGACCTCGCCGAGGACGTCCGCGTAGACGGCGAGGCTGTTCATGTCGGCGCTGAAGCCGCGCCAGTGCATGACGACGAAGGGCACCTCGGCGGCGGCGACGGCCGGGATCATGCCGGGGTCGGCGAGGCCGCCGCTGACGTCGTTGACGAGCCGGGCGCCCGCGGCGACGGCCTGGGCGGCGACGGCCGCGCGCATGGTGTCGACGGAGACGGTGATGCCCTCGGAGGCGAGGCCGCGGACGACGGGGACGACCCTGCGCAGCTCCTCCTCCTCGTCCACGCGGGTGGCGCCGGGGCGGGTGGATTCGCCGCCGACGTCGATGAGGTCGGCGCCCTGGGCCACGAGGTCGAGGCCGCGCTTGACGGCCGCGGTGGTGTCGAACCAGCGGCCGCCGTCGGAGAAGGAATCGGGGGTGACGTTGACGACGCCCATGACCGCGCAGCGGTCCAGGTCGGGCAGTCCCGCCACGTGGCCCCGGCCGGCGGCTTCGCGCTTGGTGTTCATGCGTTCCAGAGTAGGGCCGTCGCCGCTGCCCCCGCCGGGCGGTGCGGGGGGCGCGGGGCCCGGGGCCGGGTGCAGCGCCGCTGCCGGGGCTCCGCCCCGGACCCCGCGCCTCAAATCGCCGGCGGGGCTGGATGTGCCGGCCGGGGCTGGAATGCCGAACGCCGGCCGGGCCGGAAGATCCGGCCCGGCCGGCGTTCGACCCGGGACCGGCCGCACGCCCGGCGGAGGGCTAGGCGGCCTGGACCTCGCGGTCCGTCTGCTTCGGCACCGCCGTCATCTCGTTGTGGGTGCACGTGCGCTCCGGCTTGGGCCGGCGGCGGCTCTCGAACAGTCGCGGCAGGGCCAGCGTCACGAAGCCCTCGGCCTGCATCACGGCGAAGCCGATGCGCGGCAGGTCGCGGCTGGTGCGGTAGACCATGAAGCGCGGCTCCCAGCGGGGCCGGAACTTCTCGTTGAACTTGTACAGCGACTCGATCTGGAACCAGCGCGAGAGGAAGACGAGCAGGCTGCGCCAGGCGCGCAGGACCGGGCCGGCACCGATCTTCTCGCCGCGGGCCAGCGCCGCGCGGAACATCGCGAAGTTCAGGGAGACCTTCTCGATGCCCAGCTCGGGGGCCTGCTGCAGGGAGGCGACGATCAGCAGCTCGTTCATGCCGGGGTCGGCGGCGCGGTCGCGGCGCATCATCTCCAGCGACATGCCGTCCTTGCCCCACGGCACGAAGTGCTGGATGGCCTTGAGGTCGCCGAAGGGGCTGGTGTCGCCCTCCTCGACGCGGTGCGCGGTCGCGATGATGCAGTCGCCGTCGCCCGGGTCGCCGACACGGCCGAGGGCCATGGAGAACCCGCGCTCGGTGTCGGTGCCGCGCCAGGCCTCGGCCGCGCCGCGGACGGCCGCCAGTTCCTCCTCGGTCAGCTCGCTGACCCGGCGGACCTTGGTGGTGTAGCCGTTGCGCTCGATGCGTTTGACCATCTGGCGGACGTTGCGCATGGGGCGGCCGGAGAGGGAGAAGTCTTTGACGTCGACGATCGCCTCGTCACCCAGCTCCAGGGCGTCCAGCCCGGTCTCACGGGTCCAGACCTCGCCGCCGGTCTCGCTGCAGCCGACCACGGCCGGGGTCCAGGAGTGGGCCTTGGCCTCCGCCATGAACCGCTCTATGGCGCCGGGCCAGGCCTCGACGTCGCCGATGGGGTCGCCGGAGGCGAGCATCACGCCGGAGACGACGCGGTAGGTGACGGCGGCCTTGCCGCTGGGGGAGAAGACGACGGCCTTGTCGCGGCGGAGCGCGAAGTGCCCGAGGGAGTCGCGGCCGCCGTGCCGGGCGAGGAGTTCGCGCAGCTTGGACTCGTCGTCGGCGGTCAGCCGGGCGGCCGGGTGCTCGGGGCGGAAGGCCAGGTAGATGGTGGTGAGCGCGGTGAGCATGCCCAGGGCGCCGAGGGAGTAGCCGACGGTCCAGGACACCTTCCCGGAGTAGTCGACGGGGCCCTCGAAGCCGAAGAGCCCGTAGACCACGTGCTTGAGCTGCTCGTACAGGCTCGGGTCGCCGACCACCCGGTTCGGGTGGACGTTGACGATGAGCAGGCCGAGGCCGATGGACCCGGCGCTCATCAGTACGAAGTTGGCGAGCGCCTTCCAGCGGCTGCGCGGGTCGGGCAGCGCCTTGAACTCACTCTGGTGGCGTACCAGCAGGGCCAGGAGCGCGGCCGAGATGACCACACCGATGACCGAGTGCCGGTAGACGAACTGCGCCGCCGCGCCCGCCGGGAGCAGCACCACGGCGGCGCGCCAGGCGCGCCGCTTGTGCCGCTTGAGGCCGTGCGCGAGCAGCAGGAGCAGCACGCCGACGCTGAGGGACGCGGCGGCGGCGAAGGGGCCGAAGGTGCCGGGCAGCAGCTCGGTGACCGCGTGGATCCGGCTGTGCCGGAAGCGCGGGAAGACACCCGCCGCGATGTCGAGCAGGCCGACGAGCGTGACGGCCGTACCTACGAGGCCGGGAACGGCCTCCGGTCGGGGACCCCGGAGGATTCGCCCCGCCAGGGCCGGAACCTGTCCGGACTTATCGCCATCTATCCTGCTAGACATCGCTTCCCGTTGCTCCGCGAGAGATCATGTGGCCGGGGGCCGCAACAGCCTCCGGGGTGTGGTGCGTCCATTAGGACGACGGCGACGAGGAGCGGGTTCACTCTTCCGTCGGAAATTTCCAGTCCTGCCATCAGAAAGTCGACTGACTGCTCATGGGTCTCACCAGTAATACGGTTCTGGCGCTGGCCATCGTCGCCGGGGTGCTGCTCTTCGCGGCCACGGTCTGGTTCTGGCCGAAGCTCTCGGGCCGCGGCTGGCGCCCCGTCGCCGGCCGGATCGGGCTCCTGCTGGCGGCCCAGCTGGCGCTGTTCTCGGCTGTGGGGCTCGCGGCCAACAAGTCGTTCCTCTTCTACGGTTCCTGGGCCGACCTGTTCGGCCAGGAGACGTCCATGGGCAAGGTCGTCGACCACTCGATGAGCAGCAAGGACATCAAGGTCGTCGACAAGCAGAAGCTGGACGTGCCGGGCGGCGCCAAGCCCCAGGTCGGCGGACAGATCCTGAAGGTTGCCATAACCGGGCAGAAGTCGAAGATAACGAGCCCCGGCTACGTGTGGCTCCCGCCGGAGTACTTCCAGCCGCAGCACAAGAACGACACCTTCCCCGCCTCCATAGTCCTGACCGGCTACCCGGGCACCGCCGAGAACCTGATCAAAGGGCTCGACTACCCGATGAAGGCCTTCAGCCTGTCCAAGGCCGGGAAGATGAAGCCGATGATCCTGGTCATGCTGCGCCCGACCGTCGCGCCGCCGCGCGACACCGAGTGCGTGGACATCCCCGACGGCCCGCAGACCGAGACCTTCTTCGGCGTGGACCTGCCGCAGGCCATCACGGACACCTTCCGGGTCGGCAAGAAGCCCCAGAACATGGGCTTCATCGGCAACTCCACCGGCGGCTACTGCGCGCTGAAGATCGCCGCGCACTACCCGCAGACCTTCGGCGCGGCCGCCGGGCTGTCCGCGTACTACGACGCCCCGGACGACCCGACGACCGGTGACCTCTTCCACGGGGACGCCAAGTTGAAGAAGCGGGCGGACGTCCTGCACGCCATGGAGAACAAGAAGCCGAGCGGTACGTCCTTCCTCGTCACCAGCAGCGAGAAGGGCGAGCCGAACCTCGGGGACACCCGCAAGTTCATCAAGAAGGTGCAGAGCCCGGACCGGGTCTCCTCGATCATCCTCGACAGCGGCGGCCACAACTTCAACACGTGGCGCCGCGAGATCCCGCCGATGCTGGTGTGGATGAGCGGCCGCATCCAGGCCTGACGGCCGGCGCCCGCGATTTCAGCCGAACGAAGCACCCGTGACCGGCCCTCAGGGGCCGGTCACTCTTTTGTGTGGCCTACGCGTGCTGCGGCTGGGCCCGCCGCAGTGCCCGGTGGACGCCCTCCGGGGTCAGCACGCCGACCAACGCCCCGGAATCCGGGTCGGTGACCCCGATCCGGCCCGAGTCCTCCTGCAGCAGGGCCGCGAGGGCCTCGCGCAGCGACGCACCCAGCTCCACCGCCGCGGAGGGTACGGGGTCTTCGCCGGCCGGCGTCAGGTCGGTCTCCTCGACCACCGTCACCGCGAGCCGCCTCAGGCCCCGGTCGGCGCCGACGAAGGAGGCCACGGAGTCGGTGGCCGGCGCCGCGAGCACCGCGGCCGGGCGGGCGAACTGCTCGATGGTGCCCTGTCCGTAGACGGCGATGCGGTCGCCGAGCCGAATGGCCTCCTCCAGGTCGTGCGTGACCAGCAGGATCGTCTTGCGCACCGTGCGCTGGAGGGTCAGGAACTCGTTCTGCAGGCGCCCGCGCACCACCGGGTCCACCGCCCCGAACGGCTCGTCCATCAGCAGCACCGGCGGGTCGGCGGCCAGTGCCCGGGCCACCCCCACGCGCTGGCGCTGACCGCCCGACAGCTGGTCCGGGTAGCGGCCCCCGTACACGGCCGGATCCAGTCCCACCAGTTCGAGCAGTTCGGCGGCCCGTGCGCGGGCGGCGGCCTTCGGGGTGCCGAGGAGCCGGGGCACGGTCGCCGTGTTCTCCAGCACCGTCTTGTGCGGGAACAGCCCGACCTGCTGGATGACGTAGCCGATGCGGCGGCGCAGCTCGACCGGATCGGCGGCGGCGATGTCCTCGCCGCCGAGCAGGATCCGCCCCGACGTGGGCTCGATCAGCCGGTTGACCATCTTCATCGTGGTCGTCTTGCCGCAGCCGGACGGGCCGACGAGGGTGACCAGCTCGCCCTCCGCCACCTCGAAGGACAGGTCCTCGACGGCTGTGGTCCCGTCGGGGTAGCGCTTGGTCACGTGCTCGAATCGGATCACATCGTCATCCTTCCCTACCGGGCCCGCCGGTTTGTGAAGGGCGTGTTGCCCATGTGCGAAGGATTCCGGCCATCGACACCCGAGGGGGTTAGGGTCGGTTACGACGCACGTTCGACGACCGGGGGGTGAGGGGAATGGCGGGCCGGAGCTGCCTGGTGGCGAACGACTGGCTCTGCTGGGAGTACGTCTCCTCCCGTTCCCAGGAGCTCACCGACGCCACCCTCGAACATGTCTGGATCACGGGCGTGTCGGTCCTCATCGGCCTCGCCGTGTCCCTCCCCCTCGCCCTGCTGGCCCGCCGCGGCCGCCGCTGGGCGGCGCCCGTGCTCGGCCTGACGACCCTCCTCTACACGGTCCCCTCGCTCGCCATGTTCTCCCTGCTGCTGCCACTGTTCGGGCTGTCGGCGGCGCTCGTGGTGACCGGCCTGGTGCTGTACTCGCTGACCATCCTGGTCCGGGGCGCCCTGGCCGGGCTGGAGGCGGTGCCCGAGGAGGTGCGGGAGGCCGCGCGCGGCATGGGGTACGGCCCGGGGAGGCTGCTGTGGCAGGTCGAACTGCCGCTCGCGCTGCCCGCGTTGTTCGCCGGGCTGCGGATCGCCACGGTGTCCACGGTGGCGCTGACCACCGTCGGTTCCATCGTGGGCAAGGGCGGCCTCGGCAACCTCATCGCCCCGGCGGTGAACAGCTCCTTCAAGGCCCAGGTGTTCACCGCCTCCCTGCTGTGCGTGCTGCTCGCGCTCGTGGCCGACCTGTTGCTGCTCGGCGTGCAGCGGCTGCTCACGCCGTGGACCCGGGCCGGCCGCCGGCCCGCGCACAAGGAGGCCTGAGGTGCTGGGTGTGGCGGGGGACGCCTGGTCCTGGCTGGCGGACGGCGCCAACTGGGCCGGGGAGAGCGGTGTCTGGAACCGGCTCGCCGAACACGTCTACGTCAGCGGGGTCGCCCTCGGGATCGCCTGCGCCCTGGCCCTGCCCGTCGGACTGTGGCTCGGCCACCTCGGCAGGGGCGGCGCCCTGGCGGTGAACCTGTCGAACGCCGGGCGGGCCGTGCCCGTCTTCGCGGTACTGGCCCTGTTCATGGTCTCGCCGCTGCGCAACGCGGGCTACCTGCCGACGATCGCCGCGCTCGTGCTCTTCGCCGTGCCACCGCTGCTGACGAACGCGTACGTCGGCATGCGCGAGGTGGACGGCGCGGTGGTGGAGGCCGCCCGGGGCATGGGCATGTCCGGCGCCCAGCTCTTCCTCCGGGTCGAACTGCCGCTCGCCCGAAGGATGGTGATGACCGGTCTGCGCTCGGGAGCGGTGCAGGTCGTCGCCACGGCCACGATCGCGGCGATGGTCGGCCAGGGCGGTCTCGGCCGGATCATCACGGCCGGCTTCAACACCTACAACACCCCACAGGTCGTCGCGGGCGCCCTGCTGGTGGCGGCGCTCGCCCTGCTGGTGGAGGGGGTCCTCGTGGCCGCGGAGCGGCTGCTGCCGCGTACGGGCCCACGCTGATCCCGGCACGGCCCGTACGGCTCCCGCGGGCCCGGGCGGAGCCCCGTACACAACCACGTCCCTTTCCCACGCCTCGAACGGAGTTCCCCATGAGCAAGACCACACGCGTCGCCGGCGCGTCCCTGGGCGCCCTCGCGCTGGCGGTGTCGCTGGCCGCGTGCGGCGGCGACAGCCTGGAGAAGAGCAAGGACGCCGGCGGTTCCTCCTCCGCCCCGGCCGGCGGCGGCGGCAAGGGCGCCCTGGTGATCGGCGCCGCCGGGTTCACCGAGTCCAACGTGCTGGCCGAGCTGTACGCGCAGGTCCTGGGGGACGCCGGCTACGGCACCTCGGTCAAGACGGTCAACAACCGCGAGCTGTACGAGCCGTCGCTGGAGAAGGGCGAGATCGACGTCGTACCGGAGTACGCGGCCACCCTCGCCGAGTTCCTCAACGCCAAGGTGAACGGCCCCAAGGCGCCGGAGGAGAAGCCCGTCGCCTCCAGTGACGTGGCGGCGACCGTGGCGGGCCTGGACGGGCTCGCCGGCCCCCTCGGACTGAAGGCGCTCCCGGCGGGCTCCGCGGTCGACCAGAACGCCTTCGCGGTGACCAAGGAATTCGCCCAGAAGAACAACCTCAAGTCCCTTTCCGATCTTGGTAAGTCGGGCCTCAAGGTGAAGATCGCCGCGGGCGACGAATGCGCCGTCCGGCCCTTCTGCGCACCCGGGCTGACCAAGACATACGGAATTCAGGTTTCCGGTATTGACCCGAAGGGTGTCGGCACCCCCCAGGCCAAGCAGGCCGTCAAGGACGGCGCCGACCAGCTGGTGCTCACCACGACCACCGACGCCACCCTCGACTCCTTCGGACTGGTCCTGCTGGAGGACGACAAGAAGCTCCAGAACGCCGACAACGTGCTTCCGGTCGTCAACGCCAAGGACGCCGGGGCCCCGGAGATCGCCGCCGCGCTCGACAAGCTGACCAAGGTCCTCACGACCGCCGACCTCGTCGACCTGAACCGCAAGGTCGACGCGGAGCGCGCCAAGCCGGCGGACGTGGCGAAGGCCTATCTGCGGTCCAAGGGCCTCGTGAAGTAGCGGAACAAGCAACAGTCACACGGTTTGCGACGGAAATGACGGGTAACCGCCTGGGAACAGATTCCCGGGCGGGTACTCCCATCCAGAGCCACGCCCTGTAAATTTCAGGCCATGCCCCGTGGACGTCACCGCAATCCCGAACCCCTGCACCGGCTGCTCACGCCGACGTCCGTCGCCGGTGTGTCCCTCACCAGCGCCGGAGTCGCCTGGCTCCTCGCGGAACCGCTGGCGCTCAGACTCCTCGTGGCCCTCACGGCCGGCGCCGGAGTCACCGGCGCCGTCGTCATGCGGGCCTGGGACCGCGCCGCCGGCCGCCGCGTCGCGGAGCTCGCCCGCGAGCGGGTCAAGGACGAGTGGAAGACGGAAGAGCGGATAGCCGAGCTCGAATCCGACCTCGAAGAGGCACGGGTGCTGCGCGCCAGGCTCGAAGCGAAGCTGCGCGCCAAGCGGGTCGAACTGGCGGGACTGCGCGGGGAGCACGCCGCGCTGCTGCGCCGGTACGCGACCGCCGAGACCGAGCGCGCCAGCGCCCTGGAGGGCCGCCGGCTGCTCGCTATCGAGGCCGCCGAAGCGGCCCCGGCCCCGGCGCCGAAGGAACTGCCGGCGGTCACCGAGGAGCGCACCTCTGCGGGCGCGCCCACGGCGGTCGGCTACGCCCGGGCCCACGCCGCGATGCTCGCGCTGGCCCGCAAGAAGCCCTCCGGTCCCGAGCCGGAGCCGGACCCCGAGCCGCGCAAGCAGACCCGCCCGGAGCTTCCCGCGGCCGAGACCCACGCCCGCCCGGCCTCCCTGCCCGCCCGCCGCCCGGCGGCGCCGGTGGCCCCGTACGCCTCCCGGCAGCAGCGCCCGGCCTCCCGGGCCGAGGGCGGCTTCGACTTCTTCGGCACGAAGAGCGCGGCGCAGGCCCGCGCCGCCATCGAGGCGGTCCAGAACGAGGACCTCGCCGACGTGGTCGGCGCCGAGGCCCTCGCGGTCCACGAGGCGGAAGCCGCACAGCCCTCCGCCGGGGCTCCCGCCGGGGCCCCCGCGGAGCAGCCCGCCGACCGGCCCGGGCCCACGGCGGGCGAGGTCATCGACCTGACGGCGCACGACGAGACGGAGCCGATCGACGTGGCCCGCCTCCGCACCGCCATCTCCTAGACGGCCCGGCCCCCACCGCGACACCTGCGGGGCCGGACGCATCGACGTCGTGAAGCGGTCCGCGTCCGGGCCCTCGCGATCGGCACGTCAGCATCGCCGCCCGCCCCCTCAGAACAGCGGGAGCTGTCCCGGGACGTCGGGCAGGACGAAGCCGTCCAGCACCGGCGCCGAGGCGCCCAGCACCACCCGGGCCCGTGATCCCGGGCAGGACACCATGTCGCCGCGGTTCCGCCCGGCCGGCGGGTCGTGGCGGGCGATCCGTCCGGCGGTCACGGCGCAGTCGCGGCCGCAGGAGGGGCAGGCCCGGCGGGGAGAGTGGGACATGGACCCAAGTCTGCCCTGCCGCACCGACATCGGCCGGGCCGCACCGGCTTCACGACGCCGCCCCCCGCCGTACCGGCCCCCGCCGTACCGCCCCCCGCCGTACCGCCCCCCGCCGTACCGGGCCCGCCGTACCGGGCCCGCCGTACCGGGCCCGCCGTACCGCCCCCCGCCGTACCGGGCCCGCCGTACCGGCCCCGTCGGACCGGGCTTACCGCGCCCTCCCTGCGGACCGGCCCCGGCTCCCGGGGGGCCTCAGCCCTCCCGGGAGGCCAGCCACTCCTCGTGGGCCTGCTGCACCCGCGCCCACAGCTCCTCCCGGTCGGTCTCGGACAGACCGCCGAGTTCCAGCCCGAAGACGCCCGACAACGCGTCGAAGAGCTCCTCGGCGCTGCCCAGTTCCCGCTCGACCGGCCCCTTCTCCGGGTCGATGCGCGTCAGCACACGCCCCCTGAGCAGGTCGATGCCCGTGGCGTCGCGGCGCAGCGCGGCGAAGGTCCGTACGAAGGGGGAATCCGGGGCGGTCGAGAGCCGCAGGTGCTCGGCCCGGAAGTCGTCCATGTCCGCCGGGGCGGACAGGAAGGTCATGACCGGGAAGGGGCCCCCGGGGTTGTGGTAGGTCCAGCCCGGCTCGGGCCCGTCGAGCGGCTCCATGCGGTAGCCGAACCCGCCCTGTTCGTACGTGCCCTCGCGCAGCGGCAGCGGCTCGTGCGGGCCGTCGCCCAGCCCGGCGTCGACGAAGAAGGCCTCGCCGTCGACGCGCACGGTCAGCGCGAGGTGGTTCCCGTTGGGCTCCCGTACCGAGGGGTCCTCGTTCACGCCGCCGACGTGCAGGGTGACGTCGTAGCCGAGCGACTCCAGCAGGGCCGCGAAACCGCCGTTGAGGTGGAAGCAGTACCCGCCGCGCCCGGCGCCGAAGCGGGCCGCCGACAGCTCGGGGTCGATGCCGGGCGGCCGGCCCAGCTGGATGTCGATGTTCTCGTACGCGACGCGCTCGAGATGGGCGCGCTGGAGGGCGAACAGCCCCGCGACGGACGGGACGTGGGGCCCGGTGATGCCGAGCCGCCCCAGATAGTCCGTGAATATGCCAGAGGTCATGCCGCCACCCTAGGCGGCGGCATGACCGACTTCCCCTGTTTCGGGTCTACTTGTCGATGTCGCCGACGACGAAGAACAGCGAGCCGAGGATCGACACCATGTCGGCGACGAGCTGCCCGGGCAGCAGTACCGACAGGGCCTGGATGTTGTTGTAGGAGGCGCTGCGCAGCTTCAGCCGGTACGGGGTCTTCTCGCCCTTCGAGACCAGGTAGTAGCCGTTGATCCCGAGCGGGTTCTCGGTCCAGGCGTACGTCTCGCCCTCGGGCGCCTTCAGCACCTTCGGCAGGCGCTGGCTGATCGGGCCGGGCGGCAGGTCGGCCAGCCGGTCCAGGCAGGCCACGGCCAGGTCGAGGGCGTTGTGGGTCTGCTCCAGCAGCACCTCGAAGCGGGCCAGGCAGTCGCCCTCGGTGCGGGTGACCACCTTCAGGACGTCCTGGAGCTCGCCGTAGGCCAGGTACGGCTCGTCGCGGCGCAGGTCGAAGTCGACGCCGGAGGCGCGGGCGATCGGGCCGGAGACCCCGTACGCGTGCACCGCCTCCCGGGACAGGACGCCGACGCCGCGGGTGCGGCCGCGGAAGATCTCGTTGCCGTGGACCAGCTTGTCGTAGACGTCCATACGGGTGCGGACGTCGGCGATGGCCTCGCGGGCGCGGCCCAGCCAGCCGGCCGGCAGGTCCTCCTTGAGGCCGCCGACGCGGTTGAACATGTAGTGCATGCGGCCGCCGGAGATCTCCTCCATCACGGCCTGGAGCTCCTCGCGCTCGCGGAACGCGTGGAAGATCGGGGTGATCCCGCCCAGCTCCAGGGGGTACGACCCGAGGAACATAAGGTGGTTCAGCACCCGGTTCAGCTCGGCGAGCAGCGTGCGCATCCACACGGCGCGCTCGGGGACCTCCATGCCCAGCATCCGCTCGACGGCCATGACCACGCCGAGCTCGTTGGAGAACGCGGACAGCCAGTCGTGGCGGTTCGCGAGCATCACGATCTGCCGGTAGTCGCGGGCCTCGAAGAGCTTCTCGGCGCCGCGGTGCATGTAGCCGACCACCGGGTCGGCGCTGACGATCCGCTCCCCGTCCAGGACGAGGCGCAGGCGCAGCACGCCGTGCGTGGAGGGGTGCTGGGGGCCGATGTTGAGCACCATGTCGGTGCTTTCCGCCGCGCCGCCGATACCGACCGTGGTCTCCGTCATGCGGGCATTGTCTCAGCCCTAGGGTGGGGGAATGGATACGGGGACAGTGGGTGAGACGGCGTCGCCCGGGTGGGTGGGGCTGCCGGGCGGGCTGCTGGTGATGCGGCGGGTGCTGCTGGCGATATGGACCGTGCTCTTCGCGGTGGTGACCGGGGTGCTGCTGGGGCTGCTGGTGGGGCCGGCCTGGGCGGGCCTCGCGCTGGTGTGGGCGGCGGTCGCGGTCTGGGGCTGGGTGCTGCTGGGCCGGAACTGGCGGTCCTGGCGATACGCGGAGCGCGCGGACGACCTGCTGATCAGCCGGGGCGTGCTGTGGCGGGAGGAGACCGTGGTCCCGTACGGGCGGATGCAGCTCGTCGAGGTCACCTCGGGCCCGCTGGAGCGGCGGTTCGGACTGGCCTCCGTGCAGCTGCACACGGCGGCCGCGGCCACCGACGCCAAGATCCCGGGCCTGGCCCCCGCCGAGGCGGAACGCCTGCGCGACCGCCTGACGGAACTCGGCGAGGCAAGGTCGGCGGGCCTGTGACCCCCGAACCGGCCGACGGAGCCCCCTCGGCAACCGGCAACCCGCTCCCTTCCCCTGGGACTCCCGCCAACCCCGCCCCTGGCTCTGCGGGCCCTGGCTCTGCGGCTCCTGGCTCTGCGGCCCCGGGCTCTGCCGCCCCGGGCCCTGCGGCTCCTGGCTCGGCGGTCCCGGCCCCTGCGGCCCCCGGCTCCGTGGGCCCCGCCGCTGATGGCCACGGCTTCGCGGGTCCTGCCGGTGTGGGCCCCGCCGCCGCGGGGCCCGCCCCTGCCGCTCCGGGGGCCCGTGGCCCCGGCTCCGGGCTCGCCGGGGGCGGTCCCGGCGGGCGGCGGCTGCATCCCTTCACGCCCCTGCGGCGGGCCTGGGTGCCGATCGCGGCGACCGTCGGTGTGATGGCCCAGCAGGGCGAGCGGGCGCGGGAGTGGATCGGGGAGCTGTCCGCCCCGCTCCGGGTGACCGGCGTACTCGGGCTGGTCCTCGTCTTCGGCGTGTACGGGCTGCTGAGCTGGTGGTTCACCCACTACGCCATCACCGACACCGAACTCCGCATCCGCAGCGGCCTGCTCTTCCGCCGCACCGCGCACATCCGGCTCGACCGGATCCAGGCCGTCGACGTCACCCGCCCGCTGCTGGCCCGGCTGACCGGGGTCGCCTCCCTGCGGCTCGACGTGATCGGCACCGAGGACAAGGACGAGCTGGCCTTCCTCGGGGAGAGGGAGGCCGTGGCGCTGCGCGCCGAGCTCCTCGCTCGGGCCGCCGGCTTCGCCCCCGAGGAGGCGGTGCGCCTCGGCGAGGCGCCGGAGCGGGAGCTGCTGCGGGTCCGGCCGCGCGAGCTCGTGCTGTCCCTCGTCCTGAGCCTCGGCTTCTCGGCGACGCTGGCGGGCGCGCTCACCGCGCTGGTGCTCGTGTTCACGTTCAGCCCCAGTCCGTGGGCGGCCCTCGTCGTGCTGCTCCCGTTGGCCGGCGCGGTCTGGCAGGGCAGCGCGGGCCGTTTCCTCGCCGAGTACGACTGGACCGTCGCCGAGTCCCCCGACGGGCTGCGCCTGGACCACGGGCTGCTGGACCGGGCCCACGAGACGGTCCCTCCCGGGCGCGTCCAGAGCGTGACGGTCGTGGAGCCGCTGCTGTGGCGCCGGCGCGGCTGGGTACGGGTGGAGCTGGCCGTGGCCGGTTCGAAGAACGGGCTGCTGGTGCCCGTGGCCCCGAAGGCCGCCGCCCACGCGCTGATCGCGCGCATCCTGCCGGGCGTGGACCCGGCGGAGCTGGCCTTCGACGGCTCGCCCCGGGCGGCCGCGCGCTGGGTGGTGCCGGTGTGGTGGAAGGGGTACGCCCTCGCCGTCTCCCCGGACGTGTTCGCCGCCCGGCGCGGCCGGCTGTGCCGGCGTACGGAGATCGTCCCGCACGCCAAGGTACAGAGCGTCCGGTTGACCCAGGGCCCCTGGGAACGCCTCCGCGGCCTCGCCGACGTCCACGTGGACACCGGCGCGAACGGCACGGTCACGGCCCGGCTGCGGGCGGCGGACCAGGCCGCCGCGCTGCTGGCCGCCCAGGCCGCCCGCGCCCGCACCTCCCGGGCCTCGGCCCGCCCCGACCGCTGGATGACGTAGCGCGCCCAGGGCCGGACGGGGGGTTGGGCGTGGCACAGGAGGTAACTCTCCGATGATCACATGGGCTCATCGGTGACTCCGGGTAGCGAAGGGGGCGACGGATCCTCGACCCGATCCGGCGACCCGCAACCCAAAGGGACTGCACACCCATGAACCCGTACCTCCGCATCGCCGCTCCCGCCCTGACCGCGTTCGCCCTGTCGGTGGCGCTCGCCGGCCCGGCGTCCGCGTCCCCCTCGTACGTGATCCGCAGCGGCGGCACCGTGCTCTTCTCCGCCCTCGCGGGGGAGGTCAACAACGTCACCTTCGACACCTCGCCCGGCTACCTGCTCGTCACCGATTCGGCGAGCACGCTCACCGCCGGCGCCGGGTGCCAGCAGGTGACGAGCCACTCCGTGCGCTGCGGCACCGGCGTGACCCGGATCCAGGCGGCTCTCGGCGACCGGGACGACAGGGCCGAGAACAAGACCTCGATCCCGAGCGACATCGACGGCGGGGAGGGCCAGGACACGATCATCGGCGGGGACGGCAACGACCGGCTCACCGACCGCGACGGCTGGAACTCCGCGCCTCCGGCCACCACCTTCAACGGCAGGGGCGGCAACGACACCATCGTCAGCCGCAACGGCGGCTACGACCGGATCGAATGCGGCACCGGCTCCGACCTCCTGGTGGCCGACAGCGCCGCGCTCGACGTCGTCGTCGGCGGCTGCGAGTTCATCACCCGCTGACCCCCGTCCCCGTCCTCCCCGCCCGGCGCCAGGACGGCCGGGCGGGGAGCCCCGTGCCACGGCACTAGACCGAAGGGCCGCCGCCCGCGCGGACCAGGCCCGTCTCGTACGCCAGGACCACCACCTGCACCCGGTCCCGCAGGTTCAGCTTCGTCAGGATCCGCCCCACGTGCGTCTTCACCGTGGCCTCCGACAGGACGAGGCGGCCCGCGATCTCACCGTTCGACAGCCCCTGCGCCACCAGCAGCATGACCTCGCGCTCGCGCTCCGTCAGCCGCTCGACCTCCTTGTTCTGCGGCTCCTGCGTGGTCGTCGGCAGCATCGGCGCGAACCGGTCCAGCAGCCGCCGCGTCGTCGACGGGGCGACCACCGCGTCGCCGCTGTGCACCGAGCGGATCGCCGCGAGCAACTCGGCCGGCGGGACGTCCTTCAGCATGAAGCCGCTCGCCCCCGCCTTCAGCCCGGAGAAGGCGTACTCGTCCAGGTCGAAGGTGGTCAGGATGATGACCTTCGGGTGCTCCTGCGGCTCGCAGATCCGCCGCGTCGCCTCGACCCCGTCGAGCCTGGGCATGCGGACGTCCATCAGCACCACGTCCACCTTCGTGGACCGCAGCACCTCCAGGGCCTCCAGGCCGTCGCCGGCCTCGGCGACGACCTCCATGTCCGGCTGTGCGGCCAGCACCATCCGGAAACCGGTGCGCAGCAGCACCTGGTCGTCTACCAGCATCACGCGGATGGACATCGGTTACCTCGTCCTCGTCATCGCTTCATCGCTTCATTGCTTCTTGAGTGGGAGCAGCGCGCTGATCCGGAAGCCGCCGCCCGGCCGCGGCCCCGCCTCCAGGGTTCCGCCGACCATACCGATCCGCTCGCGCATGCCGATCAGCCCGTGCCCGGCGCCGTCCGCGCCGCCGTCCTCGTACAACTCGTGCGCCGCGCCCCGCCCGTCGTCCTCGACGAGCAGCCCGAGCCCGTCGTCGAAGTAGACCAGCCGCACGCTCGCCTTCGCGTCCGGACCGCCGTGCTTGCGGGTGTTCGTCAGCGCCTCCTGCACGATCCGGTACGCCGTCAGCTCCACGCCGCTCGGCAGCCGCCGCGGCGCGCCCTCGACCTCGAAGTCCACGGCGAGCCCGGCCGCCCGTACCTGCTCGACCAGGACCTCGATCTGCTCGACGTCCGGCTGCGGCACGTAGTCCTCGGACTCCTGCGGCTCGCCCGTGCGCAGGACGCCCAGCAGCCGGCGCATCTCCGCCAGGGCCTGGCGGCCCGTCCCGGAGATCGTCTGGAGGGCCTCCTTGGCCTGCTCGGGGGCCACGTCCATGACGTACGCGGCGCCGTCGGCCTGGACCACCATCACCGAGACGTTGTGCGCGACCACGTCGTGCAGTTCGCGGGCGATCCGGGCGCGCTCTGCGGCCACGGCCACCTTCGACTGGGCCTCGCGCTCCTTCTCCAGCCGCTGGTTGCGCTCGATGAGCTGGGCGTAGTAGGCCCGGCGGGTGCGCAGCGAGTCGCCCAGCACCCACGCCAGGACGAACGGGACGATCATGAAGACGGCGAACAGGACGTTGTCGACGTCGTTCGATCCCTTGTCCACCCCGAACCGCACGAAGTAGAGCGGGGCCGCCGCCACCCCCCAGCCCAGCGCGGTGCGCGAGACCCACCGGGGGACCTCGCTCGCGGCGACGGTGAAGAGGACGACGAACATGGCGAGGTCCCAGAGCCCCGCGGTGATCCCCAGGGCCAGCTGGTAGATCCCCGCGCCGAGGGCGAGCCAGAACATCGCCTGCGTCCACTTGCGGCGCAGTGCCACGGCGGTGCTCAGGGCGAGCACGGCGGGGACCGTAGCGAGCCTCATGAGGGTGCTCAGGGAGCCGTCGACCGCCACGTCCAGCATCGAGGCCCCGAAGAGGAGGACAGCCCAGAAGCTGTCGACGCCCGTGGGGTGTCTGCGGAGGAAGTCGTAGAGGCGCTGCACGTAACCCAGAGTAGGGAACCGCGACAGGTGCTGGAGTCAACCAGAGGTGCCAACCTCGCGGAGGGGCCGTACTCCCCAAGGTGGACGGTGAACTTAACCTTTGCCCGATGAGCACTCAGCCAGGAGTCGAGCGTCCGGTCCGGTGGCGGACCGCGATGGAGACCGCACTGTACGGACCCGGAGGCTTCTACGTGCGCCCGGGCGGCCCAGGGCCCGCCGGGCACTTCCGCACCTCGGTGCACGCGTCGGGGCTGTACGCGGGCGCCGTGGCCCGGCTCCTGCTGTGGGTGGACGAGCAGCTGGGGCAGCCCGGTGAGCTGGACCTGGTCGACATGGCGGCCGGCCGGGGCGAGCTGGTGGCCGGTGTGCTCGCCGCGCTGCCCGCCGGGGTGGCCGCCCGGGTGCGGCCGTACGCGGTCGAGCGCGCGGAGCGGCCGGCCGGGCTCGACCCGCGGGTCGAGTGGGTGGCGCAGCCGCCCGGGCGGACGACCGGTCTCCTCTTCGCCAACGAATGGCTGGACAACGTACCGCTGGAGATCGCCGAGGACGGCCGGTACGTCCTGGTCGCGCGCGACGGTACGGAGTCCCCGGGCGACCACCTCGACGCAGCCGACCGGGCCTGGCTGGAGCGCTGGTGGCCGGGCGCGGAGCAGGGCGGCCGGGCGGAGATCGGGCGGGCCCGGGACGAGGCCTGGGCGGCCGCCGAGGCGACCGTGGAGCGGGGCCTGGCGGTGGCGGTGGACTACGCCCACACCCGCGGGGCGCGGCCCCCGTACGGCACCCTGGCGGGCTTCCGCGCGGGCCGGGAGGTCCGGCCCGTCCCGGACGGCAGCTGCGACATCACCGCCCACGTGGCCCTGGACTCCTGCGCGGGTCCCGGGGCGGTGCTGCTGACCCAGCGCGAGGCGCTGACCGCCCTCGGCGTCTCGGGGGCCCGCCCCCCGCTGGCCCTGGCCTCCACGGACCCGGCCGGCTACGTCCGCCGGCTCGCCTCCGCGGGGGAAGCGGCGGAGCTGACGGCCCGCGGCGGGCTGGGGGACTTCGGCTGGCTGGTCCGGGCGAAGGGCATCCGCCCGTGGCCGGACACCGCGCCCGGCTGACGCGGAAGGGGCCGGTACCCCGAACGGGATACCGGCCCCCTCCTCGGAGCCCTTACCGGTCCTTACTCCACGACGTCGTCGTGGCCGGCGTGCAGCCCGCCGCCGCTGCCCGTGCCGGTGGTCGGCACGGAGACGACCGGCTTCGACAGGGGTGCCAGGTCGAAGGCGTAGTGGCCGACCGCGTCCGCGATGACGTCGACGTTGATGTCGAGCGCCTTCTGGTCGATGTTCGCCAGGGTGTCGCCCTTGGCGTGGTAGTTCTCGTCGTAGGCGACGCCCGCCTTGCCGCCGAACTTGGCGGCCTGCTCGGCGGTCATGATGCCCTCGGCCCCGGTGAACGTACCACCGGACGGGATGCCCACCGCGATGAACGGGCCGTAGTCCGAGCGCCCGGAGAAGTCCGTGCCCTCGTGCGGGACGTTCTTGGAGTCGAGGAAGTCGGTGATCCCCTTCTCCAGCTGGGCGGAGCCCTCCGGGCCGGGGCCCGCGCCCGTCTTGTCCGAGTCGTCGCCGTCGTAGACGAAGTACGCGGAGTTCGGCGAGGCGATCATGTCGAAGTTCAGGTAGAGCTTGATCTGCTTCTTCTGTGCCTCCGTCAGCCCGTCGACGTACGCCTCCGAGCCGAGCAGGCCGAACTCCTCCGCCGACCACCAGGCGAACTTGACCTTGTTCTTGATCTTGTTCTGGCTGCTCGCGAGCCGCTGCGCGACCTGGAGGATGCCGGCCGAGCCGGAACCGTTGTCGTTGATGCCCGGGCCGGCCGCGACCGAGTCGAGGTGCGCGCCGAGGAAGACGGTGTTGTCCGCGTCGCCGCCCTGGGTCTCCGCGATGACGTTGTACGTCTTGCGGTTCTCGCGCAGCTGCCGGATGTCGAGGGTGACCTCCACCGGCCCGGCCGCGACCTCGGCCGCGAGCTTCTGGCCCTCTGCCATGGTGATGCCGCCGGTCGGGACCTTGCCCACGTTCGGGTCGCCGAGGGTGCCGTTCAGGGCGCCGTCGGTGTTGTTCCATATGATCGCGCCGACCGCGCCCGCGGCCGCCGCGTTGGCCTGCTTCGCCGCGAAGGTGCAGCCGCCGCGCTTGATCAGGGCGATCTTGCCGGTGAAGGCACCGGCGGCGAAGTCGCCCGGCTCGCAGCCGTTCGTCCCGTCCGCGTCGACCGGGGCGGCGGCGACCTGGGCGGTGACACCGCCCGCCGGGGTGCTCGTGGTGTACGTCATCAGGTGGATCGGGACGTCGTGCGCGTTCGGGCCGTTCACCGTGAGCTTCTCGGCGATGGCCTCGACGTACACGAAGTCGAACTCGTTCTTCGTGACCTTGTAGCCGGCCGCCTTCATCACGGCCTCGACGTACTTGGCGGACTGGTCGTGGCCCTTGGAGCCGGCGACCCGCGTCCCGTTGTTGTAGTCGGCGATCGACTGGAGCACCTTCAGGTGGTTGTAGGCACCCTTGCCCGTCGAGTCCTTCACCAGTTTCCTGGCCAGTGCGTCACCCCTGGCGGCATCGCTCGCGGGGCTCGTGGCACCGGCCGGACCGGCGAGCATCAGCGGGGAGACGAGGGCCGCGGCCGCCAGGGCGGCGGTTGCTGCGGCTATACGGCGTGAGGGCATGCAGGGTCCTTCCACGGCATAAGTGCGAGCAGGGAGGAGCGGTGGACGCACGTTAAGCAGCAACGGGTCACTCTGGCCAGACTTTTCACTGATTCCGGTTTGTGAATTCCGTATATCGGCGACTCGGCGGCAGCTCGGAGGCAGTTTCCCCCACTAGCGGAGGATCCCCTCGATGAAGTCCGAACCGATGCGCGCCACGGCGGCGAGATCCAACTGGTGCTGGGCGTACCGTCCTTGACGGCGCGTGTGCAGCAGACCGGCCTTCTTCAGGACGGAGAGGTGGCGCGACACCTCCGGCGCGGTGATGCCGTACACGGCCGCCAACTCGCTGGTCGTGTACGAGGCCCGCGCCAGGCTCCGGCACAGCATCATCCGCATCGGATGGGCGAGGGCCTCCATCCGCCGCTGGAGCAGCTCCACCGAGCCCGGCGCGGAGACCGGTCCGGGGGTGCCGAGCGGATAGTGGACCACCGGACGCCAGCCCGGCGCGTGCAGCACGAGCAGATGCGGCCAGCCGAAGTTGGTCGGCACGAACACCAGACCGGTGCCTATTCGCGGATCGGTGGCGGTGGCCGAACCGTTGACCATCTTGTCGGCGGTGATGGTGGTGAGGCGCTCGTCCACGCTCAGCGCCGAGGAGACCTCCTGCAGCGCCGCCGGCAGCCCCTTGTGGCGCAGCACCTCCGTCTTGTGCCGGGCGTCCGCGCTCTGGCCGGGCTCGATCCGCCGCCAGGTCTCGGCGAAGAAGGCCTCGTCGCAGTCCTCCAGGAGCCGGCGCATCCACACCCGGACCCCGGCCGGGTCCTCCAGCAGGCGCAGCGAGAAGTCCAGCTGGCGCGGACCGCGTGCGGCGGCCGTCTCCAGTGCCTTGGCCCGGGCCCGGGAATCCGTGAGCGGGGAGGGCAGCCCCTCGTTGTAGAGGGCGAGCCAGCAGTGCTCCAGGGCGGCCCGCACGAACCGCTCGTCGTCGAGCCGGTCGAGTACGTCGAGCTCCCCGGCGAGGGTCGCGGCGGGCAGCCCGGTCCCTCCCGGGACGCCGGCGAAGGGCATGAAGATGTCCGAGAAGGAACTCCGCCACATGAAGTCCGCCTCCAGCAGCCGGTCCGCGAGACCCGGATCGAGCGCGGCGGTGGTGGCGGCGGTCCAGGAGGCGAGCGCGGGGTGATGGGCGGGCTGGGAGAGCGCGTGCAGCGCCATGCAGAGCTCTGCGAGGGGCGAGGGCGAGAAGGAGATCCGCCCTGCGGGGAGCCCGGCGATGTCGATGGTGACGCTCATCGCCCCATTCTCCCCGGAGGCCCGGGCGCCCGGCCGCAGCGCGGCGGGGTCCGGCCGGGTGGTGTCGCCCGCGTCGCGGCAGGCCCGGCGGCTCAAACGCCGGCGGGGCTGAGTTCGCAGACGGCAGCAGCCGAAGTCCGGCCCCTCCCGAGGAGCGGGGGTCCGGGGGCGGAGCCCACGGTTTCGGGAAGGGGCGGGGTGGGGGACAGGCCCCGCGCAGCGGACCCGGCACGGCCGCCCGATTGACGGGGCCCGTCAATCGTCGTGCGGCCCGGCACTGGCAGGCGCAGGGTGGAGGGATGACCGCCATCGAGCAGTACCTCATCGACACCTACCGGGCGTCACAGCACGGCGACCCCCCGCCGCCCCCACCCGGCCGCGACGACGTCGCCACCCTCCGCGCGGCCCGCACGTACGAGCAGTTCCAGGCCGTCCTGGACGGCCGCCCGGCAGGTCACCCCTGGCGGGCGGCGGTCCGCAGACTCCTGACCCGGCCCCGGCCCACGGCCTGACCCCGCAGCGGGCCGGCCCGCCCGGAGCACCGGCACCGGCACCGGCGGCACCGGCTCAGGCGAAGCTCGGCGCGTTGCGTTCGTAGACCAGGCGGAGCCCGATCAGCGTCAGCCACGGCTCGTGGTCGTCGATCACCGAGGACTCCCCGAGGACGATCGGCGCCAGACCACCCGTCGCGATCACCCGCACGTCCTCCGGGTTCCCCGACGGCCCGGCCAGTTCCCTGGCCATCCGGGTCACGATCCCGTCGACCTGCCCGGCGAAGCCGTAGACCACGCCCGACTGCATCGCCTCGACCGTCGACTTGCCGACCACGTTCCGCGGCCGGGCCAGTTCGATCTTCCGCAGCTGCGCGCCGCGGACCCCGAGCGCCTCCATCGAGATCTCGATGCCGGGGGAGATCACCCCGCCCACGTACTCGCCCTTCGCGGACACCGCGTCGAACGTGGTCGCCGTACCCAGGTCGACCACGATCGCCGGACCCCCGTACAGCTCGACCACCGCGACCGCGTTCACGATGCGGTCCGCGCCGACCTCCTTCGGGTTGTCCATCAGGATCGGCACGCCCGTCTTCGTGCCGGGCTCCACGATCACCGCGGGCACGTCGCCGTAGTAGCGGCGGGTCACCTCGCGGAGCTCGTGCAGGACCGCCGGCACCGTCGAGCAGATCGCGATGCCGTGGATCCCGTCCCCCAGCTCGCTGCCGAGCATCGGGTGCATGCCCATCAGGCCCTGCATCAGCACGGCCATCTCGTCGGCCGTGCGCCGCGGGTCGGTCGAGATGCGCCAGTGCTCGACGATCTCGTCACCGTCGAACAGGCCCAGGACCGTGTGGGTGTTGCCTACGTCGATGGTGAGGAGCACCGGTTACACCGCCTCGCGCAGGTCGAGGCCGATGTCCAGGATCGGCGAGGAGTGGGTCAGCCCGCCGACGGCCAGGTAGTCAACGCCCGTCTCGGCGTACGCCCGGGCGGTGTCCAGCGTCAGGCGGCCCGAGGACTCCAGCACCGCGCGGCCCGCGACCAGGGCCACGGCCTCGGCGGTCTGCTCCACCGTGAAGTTGTCCAGCAGGATCAGGTCCGCGCCCGCCTCCAGGACCTCGCCGATCTGCTCCAGGTTGTCGACCTCGACCTCGATCGGGACCTCCGGGAAGGCCTCCCGTACGGCCTTGAAGGCCTGCGCCACGCCGCCCGCGGCCACCACGTGGTTGTCCTTCACCAGCGCCGCGTCCGACAGCGACATGCGGTGGTTGACGCCGCCGCCGCAGCGCACCGCGTACTTCTCCAGGGCGCGCAGCCCGGGGGTGGTCTTGCGGGTGTCGCGGACCTTCGCCGACGTGCCGTCGAGGACGTCGGCCCAGCGGCGGGTGGCCGTCGCGATGCCGGACAGGCGGCACAGGATGTTCAGCGCGCTGCGCTCGGCCGTCAGCAGGTCGCGGGTGCGGGAGCGCACGGACAGCAGCAGCTGGCCGGCCTCGACGGTGTCGCCGTCCTCCGCGTGCCGCTCCACCTCGAAGGCCTCCGTGCAGACCACGGAGAACACGGCCTCGGCGATGCGCAGGCCCGCCACGACGCCGTTCTCGCGCGCGACGAAGTCGGCGACGGCCTCGGCGTCCTCGGGGACGGTGGCCACGGTGGTCACGTCGACCCCGCCGTCGAGGTCCTCGGAGAGCGCCATGTGGGCGATGTCCTCGACCTCGATCGGGTCGAGGCCCGCGTCCACCAGCAGCTGGGCCAGCGCCGGGTCCAGGCCGGTCTCCTCGCCGTCGCCGCAGGCGCAGTCGTCGCCGCAGCCGCCGTCGTTCTGGTCGATCAGGGGAAGTTCGGGGGTGCTCACGGTCACTGCTCCAGGCTCAGGGGGTGGGTCACGGACGGGAAGTCCGCGGATTCGGTGGGGGTCACGACCAGGGCCCGCCGCTCGGCCCGGGACAGCCGCACCACGAGGTGGCGGCGCCAGGCGGCGTCGTCCCGGTCCGGGTGGTCCTCGCGCCAGTGGCAGCCGCGGGTCTCCACCCGCCGCTCGGCGGCGGCGACCAGCACCCGCGCCACGCACAGCAGGTTCGTCGCCTCCCAGGTGTCCACACCCGGCTCGGCGGTCTTGCCGTGCGCCTCCAGCTCGCCGAGGGCGGTCGCGTACAGCGCTTCGAGGGACTCGGCCGCCGTGCGCAGCGACTCGGCCGAGCGCAGCACGCCCGCGCCCTCCGTCATGATCCGCTGGATCTCGTACCGGGCCACCGCCGGCTGCAGCGGGCCGGTCGCGGGGACCGGCACGCCCGGGCCGCTGCCCGAGGGCGCGTTGCGGGCGATGTCCTCGGCGATGCGCTCGGCGAAGACCAGCCCCTCCAGCAGGGAGTTGGAGGCCAGCCGGTTCGCGCCGTGCACGCCCGTGCAGGCGACCTCACCGCAGGCGTACAGGCCGGGGACGGTGGTCCGGCCGTGCAGGTCCGTCCGTACGCCGCCCGACGCGTAGTGCGCGGCGGGCGCGACCGGGATCGGCTCGGTCACCGGGTCGATGCCGTGCGAGCGGCAGGCGGCCAGGATGGTGGGGAAGCGCTGCTCCCACATCTCGGCGCCGAAGTGCCGGGCGTCCAGGTACATGTGCTGGGCGCCCTGCTCCAGCATGCGGCGCGTGATCCCCTTGGCGACGATGTCGCGCGGCGCCAGCTCGGCCAGTTCGTGCTGGCCCACCATGAAGCGCACCCCGTCCGCGTCGACGAGGTACGCGCCCTCGCCGCGGACCGCCTCCGAGACGAGGGGCTGCTGGCCCTCGGCGTCGGGACCCAGGAACAGCACCGTCGGGTGGAACTGCACGAACTCCAGGTCGGAGACCTCGGCCCCGGCCCGCAGGGCGAGCGCGACCCCGTCGCCCGTGGACACCGACGGGTTGGTCGTCGCGGAGAACACCTGGCCCATGCCGCCCGTCGCGAGGATCACGGCCGGTGCGTGGACGGCGCCGACCCCGTCGTGCTGGCCCTCGCCCATGACGTGCAGGGTCACCCCGGCCGTCCGGCCCTCCGCGTCCTGGAGCAGGTCCAGTACGAGGGCGTTCTCCACCGTCTCTATGCCCGCCGCGTGCACGGCCTCGACGAGCGCCCGCGAGATCTCCGCGCCGGTGGCGTCGCCGCCCGCGTGCGCGATCCGGCGCCGGTGGTGGCCGCCCTCCCGGGTCAGCTCTATCTCCCCGGTCTGCGCGGAGGTGTCGAAGACGGCGCCCGCCTCGATCAGCCGGCGCACCGCGCCCGGGCCCTCGGTGACGAGCAGCCGTACGGCCTCCTCGTCGCACAGGCCCGCCCCCGCGACCAGCGTGTCGTCGAGGTGCTGCTCGGGGGTGTCCCCCTCGCCGAGGGCCGCGGCGATGCCGCCCTGGGCCCAGCGGGTGGAACCGTCGTCGAGCCTGGCCTTGGTGACCACGACCGTACGGCGGCCGGCGGCGGCGCAGCGCAGCGCCGCGGTCAGACCCGCGACGCCCGAACCGACGACCACGACGTCGGCTTCGACGGCCCAGCCGGGGGCCGGCGCGTGCAGCCGTATGCCGGTCCCCGCGCCCGCTTCTGCGCCGCCCGACGGGACGGCTCTGCCTGGGGTGCTCACGTGTGCGCTCCGAACTCCAATGGAATGTTGTCGATCAGCCTGGTCGCCCCCACCTTCGCCGCGACGGCCAGCACGGCCTGCCCGGTGAACTCGGGGCCGACGTCGGTGAAGTCCCGCGGATCCACCAGCGCCAGGTAGTCCAGTACGAGCGGAGGCTCGTGCCGGCCCGCCTCCTCCAGCACGTGCCGCGCGGCGGCCCGTACCGCGTCCGGCAGCCCGCCGCCCGCCGCCGAGACGGCGTGCGCGTCGGCGGAGGCACGGATCTCGCCCAGCCGGGCCAGGGCCGTGGCCCGTTCGTCGCTGGCGGGGGCGGCCTCGGCGCGGGCCCGCAGCGCCGCCTGCGCGGCCAGCCGGTCCTGCCCCGCGAACAGGGCGCGCGACAGGGCCAGGGCGGTGTGCCGCTCGGCGGGGGAGAGGTAGCGGTTGCGGGACGACAGCGCGAGCCCGTCCTCCTCGCGGACGGTCGGTACGCCGACCACCTCGACGGGGAAGTTCAGGTCCGTCACCATCCGCCGGATCAGCGCCAGTTGCTGCGCGTCCTTCTGGCCGAAGAGCGCCACGTCGGGTCGGGTCAGGTGGAGCAGCTTCGCGACGACGGTCAGCATCCCGTCGAAGTGCCCCGGACGGGTGCTCCCTTCGAGGCGCCCGCCCATCGGACCCGCGGTGATCCGCACCTGCGGATCACCGCCCGGGTAGACCTCGTCGACGGCGGGCGCGAACACCGCGTCGGCGCCCGCCCCTTCGGCGATCACGAGGTCCGCGTCGAGGGTGCGGGGGTAGCGGTCCAGGTCCTCGTTCGCCCCGAACTGCAGGGGATTGACGAAAACGGTGACGACGACCTGCCCCTCCGGTCCGGCCAGCTCGCGCGCCGAGCGGATCAGGGTGGCATGGCCCTCGTGCAGGGCGCCCATGGTCATCACCACGGCCCGGCGGCCGTTCCGCGGGAGCTTCTGCAGCTCCTCGGCGGTGTCGAGCAGCAGTTCGCTCATGGGGCGCTGTCCCCTTCCGGCTCCGCGTCGGCGAGTACGCCGAGCAGGTCCTCGGCGAGTTCGGGCTTGAGCAGACCGTGCGCGAGCGCCCGGTCCGCGGTCGTACGGGCCATCGCCAGGTAACCGGCGACCGTGCCCGGTGCGTGCCGGCGCAGCTCCGAGACGTGCGCGGCGACCGTACCGGCGTCACCGCGGGCCACCGGCCCGGTCAGGGCGGCGTCCCCGGAGCGCAGGGCGTTGTCCAGGGCCGCGCCGAGCAGCGGGCCGAGCATCCGGTCGGGGTGTTCGACCCCGGCCTTGCCCAGCAGCTCCATGGACTGCGCGACCAGGGTGACCAGGTGGTTCGCCCCCAGGGCCAGGCCGGCGTGGTAGAGCGGACGGTTCTCCTCCGCGATCCACTCGGGCTCCCCGCCCATCTCGATGACCAGCGCCTCGGCCGCGAGCCGCAGCTCCTCGGGAGCGGTGACGCCGAAGGAGCAGCCCGCCAGGCGCTGCACGTCGACCTCGGTGCCGGTGAAGGTCATCGCGGGGTGCAGGGCCAGCGGCAGCGCCCCGGCCCGGCGGGCCGGGTCGAGCACGGAGGTCCCGTACCGGCCGGAGGTGTGCACGAGGAGCTGCCCGGGCCGGACCGCGCCGGTCTCGGCCAGCCCCTGTACGAGCTTCGGCAGCGCGTCGTCGGGCACGGTGAGCAGCACCAGGTCGGCCAGCTCCAGCACCTGCGCGGGCGGTACGAGCGGCACGTCGGGCAGCATCCGGGCGGCCCGGCGCACGGACGCGTCGGAGACCCCGGACACGGCGACGGGCCGGTGCCCGGCCTGCTGGAGCGCACGGGCCAGCGCGGGGCCGACCCGACCGGCTCCGACGACGCCGACGGCGAGCCGTGCGGGGCGCGGCTGCTGTGATGGATTCACGCGGGAAGGGCCTTCCGTTCCAGTCCGCGGGGGGTACCGGACGATACGTCGCCATGCTAGCCCCTGGGGCCGCGGCCGCCCGGTCGGCGATGATCGGGGCCATGGCCGATCAGAACGAGGACGAGGCGTACGAGCAGCGGCTGGTGGCCGCCTGGCGGGGGGCGGAGCGGACGCTGAGCCGCGGCCCGTGGGAGGCCACGCTGGGCGAGCTGCTGGCGGGGCTGGCGGACGCCCCCCACGACCCGGACGAACAGGCCGACCTGTACGGCGACGGGGTGGTCGCCACCCTGGAGCGCCGGGTCGCGGAACTGCTCGGCACCGAGGACGCCGCGTTCTTCCCCTCCGGCACCATGGCCCAGCAGATCGCCCTGCGCTGCTGGGCCGGCCGCACCGGGAACCCGGCCGTCGCCCTGCATCCGATGAGCCACCCCGAGCGGTGGGAGGCGCAGGCGCTGTCGGCCGTCTCCGGGCTGCGGGTGGTGCACCCGACGACGGAGCCCCGCCCGCCGACGGCCGCGGAGGTCGCCTCCCTCCCGGAACCCTTCGGCACGCTGATGCTGGAGCTGCCCCTGCGCGACGCCGGTTTCCTCCTGCCCACCTGGGAGGAACTGGAGGAGGTGGTGGAGGCGGCGCGCGAGCGGGAGGCGGCGGTCCACTTCGACGGGGCCCGGCTGTGGGAGAGCACGGTCCACTTCGGCCGCCCGCTCCCCGAGATCGCCGCCCTGGCGGATTCCGTGTACGTGTCCTTCTACAAGTCCCTCGGCGGGCTCAGCGGGGCCTGCCTGGCGGGAGCGGCCGACTTCGTCGAGGAGACCAGGGTCTGGCGCCACCGCTACGGCGGCCGCGTCTTCCGCCAGTTCCCCGCCGCGCTGTCCGCCCTGGCGGGCCTGGAGCGCGAGCTGCCCCGCCTGCCGGCGTACGTGGACCACGCCCGCCTGGTCGCGGACGCCCTGCGCGCGGCCCTCGCCGCCTCGGGCACCGCCTGGTCCCGGGTCCACCCGGAGGTCCCGCACACCCACCAGTTCCAGGTCTGGCTGCCCTTCGAGGCGGACCACCTGACGGAGACGGGGCTGCGCACGGCGCGGGAGACGGGCCGGGTCCTGTTCCGCCAGTGGGCCCCGACGGTCGTGCCGGGCGTGTCCATGACGGAGGTGACGGTTACGGGCCCGGGCCTGTCCTGGACCGCGGCGGACGTGACGGACGCGGTCGCGGACTTCACGGCGAGGCTGTAGCGAATCCGGCCCGTCCGGCGTTCGAGGACCGGGGTCCGGGGAGGAGCCCCGGGAAGGCGGAGCCCCGGGAAACGGGAAAGGGCGGGCCGGGGCCGGATCCGGGCAGCGCCACCCCCGCCCACCGCCCCCGGAACCGGCTCGCGAATCACCGAATTCCGCGAAAACGACCGGCGAACTCCGGCCACGGGGTTACCGTCCCTCCGATGGGAATTCCTGGGACCGGAGGAGACACCATGACCGTCCAGCCCGCGGCAAGCGTCTGGCAGAAGTCCTCGTTCTGCGGCGAGGGAGACACGTGCGTCTACGTCTCCGCCACCCCCGGCTCCCTCGTGCGCGTCGCGGACCGCGCGGATCCGGCCCACCTCGTGCTCGCCACGACCCAGGCCGCCTGGGCCGATTTCCTCCGCGCCGTGAAGGAAGCCGGATAGCCCAACCGCCGCGCCGCACCCTTCGCGCTGAGGGGATTTTGTCCGATTAGCGCGTATCTTCGGGCCATGCCCACGCCCTACGGATCCCGCGGCGGCATGGCGTTCAGCGCTGCCGAACTGCTCGTGCTGCGGCGCTCCCTCGCCCACGCCCTCCAGCCCGCCACGGCCCCCCTCACGGCCCCGGAGGTCCAGGACTGCCTGCGCCTCGCGCAGTCGCTGGACGACGCGGTCCAGGAGGCGGACCGGCTCAGAGCGTTCCTCCTGGCGGACCTCGCCCGCTACCGGGGCGCTCTGCCCGGCAGCCTCCCCGGGTACCTGGAACTGCTCCAGGACGCCCTCGCGGGCGGCTACGAGCCAGGCCCCGACGACCTCGCCGCCCTGCGCGCCCTGCGGGCGAACCCGGCCGCCGCCGCACTGCTGGCCCGGGCCCAGGGGATCGCGGAGCGCTCCGTACGGCGCCGGCTGTCGACGGCCCCCCGTACGCGGCTGCTGGCGCTCGCCGGGGGCCAGGAGCCGAAGCCTTCCACCGAGCCCCGGCCCAAGGAGCCGCCGCGGCCGCAGAAGCCGGTCCCGACCCCCGGCGAGGTCTTCCCACCCCGCCGCAAGCCCACCCCGCCGCCCCCGGCCCCCGGCCGCGCCGCCGGCTAGCTACGCTGTCGGCATGGACTACGTCTCCGCGCTCGTGCCCCCCGCCGTGATGGCCGCGTTCTTCATCGCCCTGGTCAGGACGATCGTGAAGACCCAGGGCGGCGCGAACAAGGCCAAGGAGGACGCGGCGGTCGACGCCGTGGTCTCCCGGGCCGCCGCCACCCAGCAGCAGAACTAGGGGGTGTTGCGAAAGTCCCGCACGGCGCCCACGGCGCCCACGGCGCCCGGCACGCACTCTCGCCGCACCGGCCGAAGCCCCGAGTACGCCCAGTACGAGGACCTTCGCCCGGCACGCCGAGAGCACGCACCGGACACCGCGGGCACCGCACAGGACTTCCGCAACACCCCCTAGGCAGCTCCCCGCGAGGGGCGACGGCGCACGGCCACACCCGCCGTGCGCCCGATTTTCCTGCGCGTTGCTCCCCGAATAGCCGGGCAATTCCACACAATCCGCACTATCGTGCTGTTGTGCCTCGCCCCCTGGGAGAACTCGAAGACGCGGTCATGACGCGGGTGTGGCAGTGGAACCGCCCGGTCACCGTTCGCGAAGTACTGGAAGACCTCCAGCAGGAACGGTCCATCGCCTACACCACGGTCATGACCGTTATGGACAATCTTCATCAGAAGGGCTGGGTCCGCCGGGAAGCCGAAGGCCGCGCCTATCGATATACGGCGGTCTCCACCCGCGCCGCCTACTCGGCCGCACTGATGAACGAAGCGTGGTCGACGAGCGACAACCCGGCCGCCGCTCTCGTGGCCTTCTTCGGCATGATGTCCGCGGAACAGCGCGAAGCCCTCCGCGACGCCGTGCGCATCGTCCAGCACGACGACGAGACGGCCCCCGCCGCGCCCGAAGCCGAAGGGGACTCCGGCGAGCGGCCGGAGGAGCCGGGACGATAGCGTCCCGTCGCATGGGAGAGTTTTCCGCCGCATCCGCCGCGCCCGCAGAAACAGTGACGATCCGCCGCGCCCGCACCGGTGATGTCCGCGCGGTGCGCCGTCTGCTCGATCAGTACGTGCAGCAGCGGATCCTGCTCGACAAAGCGCCCGTCGTCCTTTACGAGGACATCCAGGAGTTCTGGGTCGCGGAACGCGTCGAGGACGGACAGGTGGTCGGCTGCGGCGCACTCCACGTGATGTGGGAAGACCTCGCCGAAGTGCGCACTCTCGCCGTCGACCGCGAGTTGAAGGGCGCCGGCGTCGGCCATCGCGTACTGGAGCAGTTGTTGCGCACGGCCCGCGACGTCGGCGTGAGCCGGGTTTTCTGCCTGACCTTCGAAGTCGAGTTCTTCCGCAAGCACGGGTTCGTCGAGATCGGCGAGACGCCGGTCGAGACGGATGTCTACATGGAGCTGCTCCGTTCCTATGACGAGGGCGTCGCCGAGTTCCTCGGTCTCGAACGAGTGAAGCCGAACACCTTGGGCAACAGTCGGATGCTTCTGCACCTCTGATCGATCACCGTGGTTTTTCCCGTGCGCCGCCCGCCTGTGGCCTATGTCCGAATCGCGCACGTTTCCCGCCTCCTTGCGGTCCTGAACCTCTCCCCGGGGGTTTGTGTTTTTCAGGCAAAAGCGGTTTCCTTTCCGCGTACTGCTTTTCGATGAAAGGAAATCCCGGTGGCACAGAAGGTTCAGGTCCTTCTTGTCGACGACCTCGACGGTGGCGAGGCGGACGAGACGGTGACGTTCGCTCTGGATGGCAAGACCTACGAGATCGACCTCACCACCGCCAACGCTGAAAAGCTCCGCGGCCTGCTCGACCCGTACACCAAGGGCGGCCGCCGTACCGGTGGCCGGGCCACCGCCGCCCGTGGCGCCAAGGCCCGCGCCGCCTCCACGGCCGGCAGCACGGACACCGCCGAGATCCGCGCCTGGGCCAAGGCCCAGGGGCTGAACGTCAACGACCGCGGCCGCGTCCCGGCCGACATCCGCGAGGCCTACGAGAACCGCTGACCCGCGGCTTCCCGTAGGGGCGTACGCCGCCGCAGGCGCGCCCGGTGGCATTCCGTCGCCGCCGCGGCCACCAGGCGTACGAGATCGGGCCCCCGAGGGGGCCCGGCGGCCCGCCCGGGACCGGGCAGGGCCGGCAGCAGTGCCTCACACCCCTGCTCGGGGGGTCGCAGCCACACGGCGGCCCCCCGAGGGCTTTTCCCGGGGGGCGTCCCCGGCGGAGCCGGGGCGGTGATCAGGCCGCCGGCGCCCAGGGCCGCCAGGTCCAGGGCGACCCCGCCCCACTCCAGCCAGTCGAGCAGCCCGTCCAGCTCCTCCGCGCCCCCTGCGGCCACCAGGAAGTGCATCCGGCTTCCCGCCAGCGCGACGGGGCCCGTGGGGACCGGCCTGCGCAGCAGCGCCGCCCCCGCGTCGGACGGCAGCTCCAGCACGTCGAACCGGGTCCCCGTGGCGAGCCGGCCGGGCGCCGCGCCCAGCACGGTCCACCCGAGAACCCGCTCGTACCAGCCCGCGCACGTCTCCCGCCCGGACGGCGCGCGCGGCGCGGGGACGGCCCCGGCGGGCTGCGGGGCGGTCGGCACGGGCGTCTGCGGAGGGGGTCCCCCCGGACGGGGTCCGGCGGAGGTTGCGGCCATGTCCGGAGCAACTCCCGAATCGGCCCCGGGTTACGGTCGGGGTGACACACCGCACTCACTTCGATGCGGAACGTAAACATCCGTGCGGCCGGGGTCCCGCATTCGGGAGGGAACCGTGTTCGCCCTTAGCGGAGGGAACCGGTGCCACCGGCATGGAGTGTCAGCCCTTACGGGTAAGACATTCCTAGTGGATCGGGGCGACACGCTGATTTGAACGGCTTCCGTTCGCCATCGGCGTACACGCATGACGGGTATCTGCCTGGCCTGCGGGAACATCGTCTCGCACCATCGAGTTGGAGCAGTAGTCGGCTCTAACAGCCGGTTTTCCTCACCGACGTGGGGGTGAGCCGTGGACGGATGTCGGCAGTTGGAATGAGCTGTCCCGCCCCGCGGGACTAGCATGCGGAAGGACAGGGCGGGGACCGACCCCGAACTGCCCGACCGCTCTGAGGAGCGATAAACGATGTTCGAGAGGTTCACCGACCGCGCGCGGCGGGTTGTCGTCCTGGCTCAGGAAGAAGCCCGGATGCTCAACCACAACTACATCGGCACCGAGCACATCCTTCTGGGTCTGATCCACGAGGGTGAGGGTGTCGCCGCTAAGGCCCTGGAGAGCCTCGGGATTTCGCTCGAGGCTGTTCGCCAGCAGGTCGAGGAGATCATCGGTCAGGGCCAGCAGGCCCCGTCCGGCCACATCCCCTTCACCCCGCGGGCGAAGAAGGTCCTGGAGCTGTCGCTCCGCGAGGCCCTCCAGCTCGGCCACAACTACATCGGCACCGAGCACATCCTGCTCGGCCTGATCCGCGAGGGCGAGGGCGTCGCCGCCCAGGTCCTCGTGAAGCTGGGCGCCGATCTCAACCGAGTCCGGCAGCAGGTCATCCAGCTGCTCTCCGGTTACACCGGGGGCGGCAAGGAGTCGGCCACGGCCGGCGGCCCGGCCGAGGGCACGCCCTCGACCTCGCTGGTCCTCGACCAGTTCGGCCGCAACCTCACCCAGGCTGCCCGTGAATCCAAGCTCGACCCGGTCATCGGGCGCGAGAAGGAGATCGAGCGGGTCATGCAGGTGCTGTCCCGCCGGACGAAGAACAACCCGGTCCTCATCGGCGAGCCCGGCGTCGGCAAGACCGCCGTCGTGGAGGGCCTGGCGCAGGCGATCGTCAAGGGTGAGGTCCCCGAGACCCTCAAGGACAAGCACCTCTACACGCTCGACCTGGGTGCCCTCGTCGCCGGTTCCCGCTACCGCGGTGACTTCGAGGAGCGCCTGAAGAAGGTGCTCAAGGAGATCCGCACCCGCGGCGACATCATCCTGTTCATCGACGAGCTCCACACCCTGGTGGGTGCGGGTGCCGCCGAGGGCGCGATCGACGCCGCCAGCATCCTCAAGCCCATGCTGGCCCGTGGTGAGCTGCAGACCATCGGTGCCACGACGCTCGACGAGTACCGCAAGCACCTCGAGAAGGACGCGGCCCTCGAGCGCCGCTTCCAGCCGATTCAGGTGGCGGAGCCTTCCCTCCCCCACACGATCGAGATCCTCAAGGGCCTGCGCGACCGCTACGAGGCCCACCACCGCGTCTCCATCACGGACGAGGCCCTCGTCCAGGCGGCGACGCTGGCCGACCGGTACATCTCGGACCGCTTCCTCCCGGACAAGGCGATCGACCTGATCGACGAGGCCGGCTCCCGGATGCGCATCCGCCGGATGACCGCGCCGCCGGACCTCCGTGAGTTCGACGAGAAGATCGCGGCCGTCCGCCGGGACAAGGAGTCGGCCATCGACTCCCAGGACTTCGAGAAGGCGGCTTCTCTCCGTGACAAGGAGAAGCAGCTGCTGGCGGCGAAGACCAAGCGCGAGAAGGAATGGAAGGCCGGCGACATGGACGTCGTCGCCGAGGTCGACGGCGAGCTCATCGCCGAGGTCCTCGCGACCGCGACCGGCATTCCCGTCTTCAAGCTCACCGAGGAGGAGTCCTCGCGACTGCTCCGCATGGAGGACGAGCTCCACCGCCGCGTCATCGGCCAGAAGGACGCCATCAAGGCGCTCTCCCAGGCGATCCGGCGTACCCGTGCGGGTCTGAAGGACCCGAAGCGCCCGGGTGGCTCGTTCATCTTCGCCGGTCCGTCCGGTGTCGGTAAGACCGAGCTCTCCAAGACGCTCGCCGAATTCCTCTTCGGCGACGAGGACGCGCTGATCTCCCTCGACATGTCGGAGTTCAGCGAGAAGCACACGGTTTCCCGTCTCTTCGGCTCGCCCCCCGGTTACGTGGGCTACGAAGAGGGTGGCCAGCTCACCGAGAAGGTGCGCCGGAAGCCGTTCTCCGTCGTCCTCTTCGACGAGGTCGAGAAGGCCCACCCGGATATCTTCAATTCCCTTCTCCAGATCCTGGAGGACGGTCGTCTGACCGACTCCCAGGGCCGGGTCGTGGACTTCAAGAACACGGTCATCATCATGACGACCAACCTGGGTACCAGGGACATCTCGAAGGGCTTCAACCTGGGCTTCGCGGCCCAGGGCGACACGAAGACCGGCTACGAGCGGATGAAGGCGAAGGTCAACGAAGAGCTCAAGCAGCACTTCCGGCCCGAGTTCCTCAACCGTGTCGACGACACGGTCGTCTTCCACCAGCTCACCGAGGAAGACATCATCCAGATCGTCGACCTGATGATCGCCAAGGTCGACGAGCGCCTCAAGGACCGCGACATGGGCATCGAGCTGAGCGGCGACGCCAAGCTCCTGCTCGCCAAGCGCGGCTACGACCCGATCCTGGGTGCCCGTCCGCTGCGCCGGACCATCCAGCGTGAGATCGAGGACGTGCTGTCGGAGAAGATCCTCTTCGGCGAGCTGCGCCCCGGTCACATCGTGGTCGTCGGCAAGGAGGGTGAGGGCGAGGAAGCCAAGTTCACCTTCCGCGGCGAGGAGAAGTCGGCCCTGCCCGACCTCCCCCCGATCGAGGCCACGGGCTCCGGCCCGGACCTGTCGAAGGGCGCGTAACGCGAGAGCGGTAGAAGGGGCGGCCCCGGAACCTTTCGGTTCCGGGGCCGCCCCTTTTCCGTTGCCCTCCGAAGGGCCCGGACCGGCCTGCCGAAGGTCCCCCTGCGGTGACAAGCCGCACAGAACAAATCGGACGTACTAGTCGTATTCGTAGATCCAATGCGCCTCGGCCGATGCCCTTTGTCGCAGGTCGGGGCCGAGTCAACAGGCCGCAGAGCCCGACCCCTCCTACGACACCGGGTAGTAAAAGGGATGTTTGGGAAAGTTCGGGAGCTCGGGTTACCAAGGTGAGGCCAGCCCGGCATGCGCTTCATCGTGCCGGGTCACTTCATGCCCCTGACGGGCATGACACCGCCCTTGTCCCCGGCCCCGGAGGTCCGTTCATGTTCGCGAAGCGCGTCAGCACCCGTCGTACCCGTATCGCCGTCACCGCCACCGCTCTCGGCGCCGTGCTGGCCGTGGGAGCCGGGACGACCGCCGCGTTCGCCGACACGACGCAGACCGGCAAGGCCGCGTGGGAGAAGCCCGTCGCCAAGTACACGCTGTCCGCGTCCTTCGCCCAGGCCGGCGGCATGTGGGCCCACAAGCACTCCGGCCAGGACTTCGCCGTCCCGTCCGGCACCCCGGTCGACGCCGCCGCGGCGGGCGTCGTCGTCAAGGCCGGCCCCAACGGCGGCGGCGACGGCCCGGCCTACGGCAACGCCATCGTGATCAAGCACGGCAACAGCACGTACTCCCAGTACGCGCACCTCTCGAAGATCCAGGTCAAGATCGGCCAGAAGGTCGCCAAGGGCCAGCGGATCGCCCTGTCCGGCAACACCGGCAACTCCAGCGGCCCGCACCTGCACTTCGAGATCCGCACCACGCCGAACTACGGCTCGGCCGTGAACCCGGTCGCCTTCCTGCGCAACGCGGGCGTCACGGTCTGATTCAGCCGATCACCCAGAAATGGGTCGCGGTGGCCTTCGCCCCGGCGTCGAGCTCGCCCTTGCGGTAGGCCTCGGCCTGCTCCGGGGAGAAGGCCATTCCGTAGAACCGGATGTAGTTCATCGAGCCCTGCCAGGCGCCGACCCAGGTGTTGTCATGGCGGGCCCGGCCCAGCTGGAACGGACCGGCGTTCTGCCAGATCCCCGGGATCTGGGCCTCGCCGGCCTTCTTTCCCTCCACGTAGAGGGCGATCGTCTTCTTCTCGGCGTCGTGGACGGCCGTCAGCACGGTCGTCGTCTTGAGCGTCTTGGCGCCCTCGGCGGCGACGGTCACGATGGTGGGCTTCGCGCCCTTCTCCGTGGTCCGTACGCGGAACACCCACGCCGGCTTGTCGTTCACCTCGTCGGCGCCCACCTCGAACGAGAACGACTCTCCGGTGCCCTGGCTGAAGGCGATGTGCGCGCCCTTCGCGGCGGAGTAGTTGTTGACGCGGGCCGAGAGGGAGAAGCTCTTGGTCGTGTCCACGGCCGCCTCGGTGGCCTGGGCGTACGAGTTCGCGTTGCCCTTGAGGCGGAGTTCGTAGTGTTCGCCCACCTTGGGCACGGTGGCCTCGGGGCCCATGCGGATGCTGGTCTTGCCGATGCTGTCACGGAGCAGCGACGGGTCGCTGGCGACGGTGGGGGAGTAGGCCTTCGGCGTACCTTCACCGGCGTCGGGCGAGGCGGGCGCGGACGAGGCGGGCGGGTTGGTGGCGACGTCCTTCGGGTCGTCGCCGCCGGACTTGTCGCCGTTGAGCAGCAGGAACGTTCCGCCGCCGGCGAGCAGCAGCAGCACGGTCACGCCGCCGCCGATCATCCAGAGCCGCTTCTTGCGCCGCTCGGCTGCCGACCGGTCTGCCATGGCCTCCCAGTCCGGCTGATCGGCGGAGGGCATGACCGGCAACCCCTGGTCCGGGCCCTGCGCGAACGGCTGCGGCGGGCCGAAACCACCGGCTGTGGGCTCGTTCGGCGGGTAGCCGTAACCACCGCCCTGCGGGTAGCCGTAACCACCGCCCTGCGGGGGCGGGAACCCGTAACCGCCGCCCTGCGGGGGCGGGAACCCGTAACCGCCGCTCCCCGGGGCGGGTTCGGGCTGCGGGCTGCTGGGAGGATTCGTACCGTCGGTCATGCCAGGGATGCTAAGTCACTGCCCCGTACGGTCGTAGGCCCGGTGCCGCCACACGCCTGCGCGGCACGAACCCGGGCCGCCTCCTGCTGCCGCCGCGCCGTTGGGGTCCCCCCCGGCAGGGCGCCGAACGCCCCGCACGGTGCCGCTGCGCGGGGCTGGTCCCCTACCCGCCCTTCCACCGTTCCCCGGGGCTCCGCCCCGGACCCCGCGCCTCAAGCGCCGGCGGGGCTGGGTCGGGGGCTCCGCCCCGGAGCTCGTGCCTCAGGCGTCGGCAGGGCTGGGGAACTCCAGCCTCGCCAGCGTTTGAGGCGGGGGCGCGGAGCGCCGTGGGTGGCGCCTCACGGGATCTGGATCACCGGGAAGCTGCCCGTTGCCGTGGGGGCGTGTTCCGGGAGCCACAGGACCGCCACCGCGCCCGCCGCCCCGCCGGCCCCGGCCCCGCCGGCCACCGCCGGAGCCGCCACGTTGCGGAACGTCAGCCGTGCGCCCAGCACCCGTGCCTGCCCCTCCGCGATGGTCAGCCCGAGCCCGTGCCCCACGCCCGCCCGGTCCGTGGACCCCGTACGGAAGCGGCTCGGGCCTTCGCGCAACAGGGCCTCCGGGAAGCCGGGGCCGTGGTCGCGGACCCGGACGACCCGCCCCTCCACGTCGACCTGGATCGGCGGCTGCCCGTACCGCGCCGCGTTCGCCAGCAGGTTCCCCAGGATCCGCTCCAGCCGCCGCGGGTCGGTGCTGACGATCTCGTCCGCGACCACCCGTACCGAGGCCTCCGGCATCAGCGCCTTCACCCGCCGGGTCACGAACTCGCCCAGCGCCACGTCCTGCAGCTCGGCCCGCTCGGACGCGCTGTCCAGCCGGGCCACCTCCAGTACGTCCTCGACCAGCGCGCGCAGCGCCTGCGCCCGGTCCCGCACCAGCTCCGTCGGACGCCCCGGGGGCAGCAGTTCCGCCGCCGTGAGCAGCCCCGTCACCGGGGTCCGCAGCTCGTGCGCGATGTCCGCGGTGACCCGCCGCTCCGCCTCCAGCCGCTGCTGCAGCGCGTCGGCCATGGCGTCCACGGCCCGTGCGAGATCGTCGGTCTCGTCGCGTACGACGCCCCCGACCGCGTCCCGCACCCGCACCTCCGGGTCCCCGTGCGCCACCCGCTGGGCGGCGGCCGCCGCCTTGCGCAGCCGCCGCGAGATCTGCCCGCCGATGAGCACGCCGAGCGCGGAGCCGCCGATGACCACGGCGAGGGAGCCGATGACCAGGGCCCGGTCCAGGTCGCGCACCATGTTGGCGCTCTCCCGGAACTGCGTGTGCAGCGACAGCACCTGCCCGTTGCCGAGCGGTACGGCGGCCCACACCTCCGGCAGCCCGTGCGGGTTCTCCTGCACGAAGGTGCCCCGCCGCCCCGAACGGGCCTTCTCGCGCAACTGCGCGGGCAGTTCGGGGTCGTTGACCTTGGCGCCCATCATGGGACGGCGTCCCGAGTCGGTGTTGCGGGAGATGAACTGGACGCGGTCCAGCTGCACCTCACGGGCGCTCTCCAGCATCGACACCCGGGCAGCGCTGTGCACCACCAGGCTCAGTGCGACGGCGGTGAGCGCGCCGACGGCAGCGATGGCGAGGGTGATCTTCCAGCGGATCCCCGTCCGGAGGGTGAACCGTCTCATGCCTTCAGCTTGTATCCGAAGCCCCGGACCGTTTCGATCCGGTCCTGCCCGATCTTGGTCCGCAGCCGCTGCACGTGGACGTCGACGACGCGGGTGTCGCCGCCCCAGTCGTAGTCCCAGACCCGCTCCAGCAGGCGGTCGCGCGAGAGCACGGTGCCGGGCGCGGAGGAGAACTCCAGCAGCAGCCGCATCTCGGTCGGCGTCAGGGCCACCGGGGCGCCCGCCTTCCGTACCTCCATGCCTTCGGTGTCGACCTCCAGGTCACCGAAGGACAGCACCCCGCGCTCCCCGTCCCGGCCGTCGCCGTCGGCGGCCGGGCCGCCGTTCCGGTCGCCGCCGGAGTGGTCGAAGCGGCGCAGCACCGCGCGGATGCGGGCGACGAGCACGGAGCCGTCGAAGGGCTTGGTGACGTAGTCGTCGGCGCCCGCCTCCAGGCCCAGCACCACGTCGATGGAGTCGGCGCGCGCCGACAGCATGATCACGGGGACGGTGGACTCGTCGCGGATGCGGCGGCACAGGCTCACGCCGTCCATGCCGGGGACCATCACGTCGAGCAGGGCGATGTCGGGCCGGTCCGCCCGGAAGGACTCCAGACCGGACAGCCCGTCGGGCATGGCGGTGACCACGAACCCGTCGCGCTCCAGCGCCAGGGTCGTGGCCTCACGGATGACGTCGTCGTCCTCGACGAACAGGACATGGGTCTCGGCCATGCGGAAGCCTCGCCTCAGTTCTTCTGGGTCATGGCCGGGGCCGGCTGGGCCCCGCCGTCGACCACGTTGCTGTACTCCGAGTGGACCCGGTCCCGCTCGGTGAACTTCTCCCCGTTCCAGTGGTACGTGATCACGTCCTCCCCCGACGGATACGCGAGCGCGTCGCTCTTCGCGTAGACCTGCTTGGTGACCACCAGATCGCCCCGGTCGATCTCCGCGTACAGGGGTGGCTGCTCGTCCGAGAACACATTCTCGTACTTGCCGCCCTCCGAGCGGTACACGTACGAGCCGCGGCCGAGCGCGTCCGCGCAGGACAGGACGTTGACGACGAGGTCGGCGACCGAGTTGCCGGTGACCTTCCCGTAGCTCACGTCCACCGGGTACTCGTTGCCCGAGCAGGGCTTGAGGTCCCGCTTGACCGCGGGGCTGACCCTGGGGTCCGCCATCAGGAGCTTGACGGGGTCGACCTTCCGCACGGCCTGCCCGAAGGGGGCGGTGGACGGCGAGGAGGGGTCCTCCGCGTCCCCGGACGAGGAGGGGGTCCCGGGCTCCGTGGGCGAGGTGGACGCCGCCGGTGCCGCCGTACCGGCCTTGGCCACGGCATCGCTGCGGGCGGGGCCGCCGTCGCGCAGGCCGGTGCCGCCGGTGGAGCAGCCGACCGCGAACACGGCAGTGCCGACGAGGACGATCGCCCCCGCCGACATCAGGATCAGGGAACTGCCGGGCAAGCCCGTCGAACCCCTGTTGTGGCCGTTCAGGCCGCGCACCGCTCACGCCCCTCGTACCGGATGGTGTGGTCACCGCGTTCCAGCGCGCGCATGTCCAGGTCCCGGCTCTCCAGTTCCTGCCGGAGGCGGGCCAGTGCGCGATGCAGTGTGCTCTTCACCGTACCCGCAGACATCCCGAGCGCGGCAGCGGTCTCCTCGGTGCTCATCTGCTCCCAGTGTCGCAGCACGACCACACTGCGCTGCTTGGGCGCCAGCACCTTGAGGATGTCCATCAGCAGCGCGCGGTCGGCGCGCTGGTCGGAGCCGTCCTCGACGGAGGCGTCGGGCAGCTGCTCGGTGGGGACCTCTTCGAGCTTGCGGGCGCGCCACCACTCGGTACGGGTGTTGATCATGACGCGGCGGAGGTAGGCGTCGGCGAGGGACTTGTCCGCGATGCCGTCCCAGCGGCCGTAGGTGCGCACGAGTGCGGTCTGCAGGAGGTCCTGCGCGTCCGTGGGGTCCGGGACGAGGCGCCGGGCACTGCGCAGGAGGGCGTCCTGCCGGGTGCGTACGTACTCCTCGAATCCGAGCACCTCGCCGTGCGCCATCTCAACCGCCTCCGCTGTCATCCGCCCGCTCCTCCGCTGTCTTACGGATCCGAAGGTACGGAGGGGTTGTCACGGCACTGTGCGGTCCAGACCTCGGTGGGCGCACGGACACCCATAGGTTGTGTAACAGCGGCTGTGAGCTGGGGTTTCCCGGCGGAAGCGGAATGGTTGAGTCGACTACTACTGCGTCAGCCAAGGCTGCTGACGCCCCTTCGGATCCCGTCGTCGCGTCACCCGGCGGTCACCCGGCAGTCATCCGGTGGTCATCCACGCACCGCCCTCACGTCATCGGAAGCCGGTACAGGGACCCCGCGAGCGGCTCCACCAGTCCGTCCGAGACCAGCCCGTCCAGCGCCCGGGCCCGCTGCACCGGCTCGTCCCAGACGGTGTCGAGCACGGACTGCGGTACGGGCCCCACCGCCTCCCGGAGCACGGCCAGCAGCCTGCCGCGCACCTGCCGGTCCGTGCCCGCGTAGGTCTGCCCGCGCCGCGGCGGTCCCTCGTGGGCCGGCTTCCCGGCGAGCCGCCAGGCGCACAGCCGGGCCACCGGGCAGCGGGCGCAGTCCGGGTTCTTGGCCGTGCACACGAGCGCGCCGAGCTCCATCGAGGCCGCCGCCCAGCGGGCTGCGGTCTCCTCGTCCTCCGGGAGCAGCTCCCTCGCCAGGCGCCGCTCGGCGGCCGTGGTGGCGTTCGGCGGGTACTCGATCCCGGTGGCGGCCCGGGCGAAGACCCGTCGCACGTTCGTGTCGAGCACGGCGTGCCGTTGGCCGTAGGCGAAGGAGGCCACGGCGGCCGCCGTGTACTCGCCGATCCCGGGCAGCGCGAGGAGCTGCGCGTGCTCGCTCGGTACGTCGCCCCCGTGCCGCTCCGTTATCGCCGCGGCCGCGCCGTGCAGACGCAGGGCCCGGCGCGGGTAGCCGAGCCGCCCCCAGGCCCGTACGGCCTCCCCGGGGGCCTCGGCGGCCAGGTCGGCGGGGCGCGGCCAGCGGGCGATCCACTGCTCGTAGACCGGCAGGACCCGGCTGACGGGGGTCTGCTGGAGCATGAACTCGCTGACCATGACCCCCCAGGGGCCGGCCTCGGGGCGGCGCCAGGGCAGGTCGCGGGCGTGCTCGTCGAACCACGCGATGACGGGGGAGTGCAGCGCGTGCGGGGCGGCGGGGGACGCGGCGGCGGATGCGGAAGCGGAAGCAGTCATGGCAGACGGCATCCTGGCACGTTTCGGGTCAGGTCGTCGGGCCCGGGCCGGTGAACCAGACGGCGGGGCGGAGGCCGCTCGCCCGCATGGCGGTGATGACCGCGCAGGCCGGGCGGGTGAGAGCGAGGACGAGGACGGCGGCCAGGGAGCCGCCCAGCAGCAGGCCGGCCGCCACGTCGTACGGGTAGTGCACGCCGACGTAGACGCGGGAGAAGGCCATCAGCAGCGCGAGCGGCACGGTCAGGAGCGCCAGGCGGGGCACGGCGAGGGCCAGCGCGACGGCGGCGGCGCCCGCTATGGCGGCGTGGTTGCTCGGGAAGGACCAGTCCCCGGGCGCGGGGCAGGCGATGAGGGAGGCCGGGGCCCCGGCGACGGCGCGGCAGGGCCGCTCCTCGTCCACGGCCGACTTCAGGATCTCGGACACGACGTAGGCGGCCGCGGTGGCGAGCGGCGCGAGGACGGCGAGCGCCACCGGGCGGGCGCCGCCCACGGCCCCCGGGGCCCGCCCGCGCGAGCGCCACCAGACGGCTGTGAAGAGCAGGCCGAAGAGAAGGAGCCCGTACTCGGTCCAGAGCTCGAACGCCGACCGCGTCCAGGCGGGGGTGGAGTGGGCGAAGCCGGTGATGTCGCGGTAGAGAGCCGAGCTGTCCATGGTGACCGACGGTACTGACGGGCAGGTGAGCGGGACGTCAGGTGCGTGGCCGGATTCGATCCGTCAGGCGTGCGCCCGATCGCGCCCGCAAGCCGATCATCGGCAAATCGAGCCCGCTGCGCGGCATGTGGGGCACTGATCACGCCGCGAATTCTCGTAAGGTTCCGTTCGTGGGATCTCTGCGCAATCCGGTCGGGCCGCTCCCCTCCTCCATCTACTGGCGACGGAGGGCCGTGCTGGCGTCCGTCGTCGCGCTCCTCGCGCTCCTCGCCGTATGGACCGTCAGTTCCGGTGGGGGCCGGACGAGTACGAACGGCAAGGGCCAGAAGGGCCCCGACACCGTCACCGCCATCACCCCCGGCCCCTCCGGCACGGGACCCGCGATCGGCACCGCCCCGGGCGGCCGCGCGGAGTCCTCGGGCGGCGGCTCCACGGGCTCCGGCGGCGGCTCGGGCGACGGCGGCAAGAACGGGGACACGGGTGCCGGCAAGGGCGCGTCCGGAGGCTCCGGTTCCGGCGGTTCGGGCAGCTCCGGCGGCTCGGCTGCGGTCCCGGCGGACTCACCGCTGATCACGTGCGCGCCCGGTGCGCTGCAGTGGGAGATCAAGAGCGTGAAGAACGAGTACGAGGCGAACGAGAAGCCCCGCCTCGAACTTGTCGCCCGCAACACCTCCGGCAGCACCTGCAAGGTCGACCTCGGCCCGAAACAGGCGGTCCTGACGATCCTCCAGGCGACCACCAGCAAGGCCGTCTGGTCCTCGGCGGACTGCCCGACGGGCCCGGGCAACGCCTTCTTCCGCATCCCGGCGGGCGGCGAGACGAGGCAGCCGCTGGACTGGGACCGGCGGTTCAGCGCCCCCGACCAGTGCCAGTCGCCCCCGGCGGGGTCCGCGGGGCCGGACACGTACGTGGTCGAGGTGAAGGCCCCGGGCATGCCGGTGGCCCGGACCTCCTTCGTCCTGAAACAGGACTGACCCCGGGTCTCCGCCCGAGCGGGGGTTCGGGGGCGGAGCCCCCGGCAACGGCGCGCCCTAGACGTAGCGTTCCAGGATGGACGACTCCGCCAGGCGGGACAGTCCCTCGCGGACGCTGCGCGCCCGGGCCTCGCCGACCCCGTCCACCGCCTGCAGGTCGTCCACCGAGGCCGCCAGCAGCTTCTGCAGCCCGCCGAAGTGCTCGACCAGCCGCTCGATGATGGCCCCCGGCAGCCGGGGGATCTTCGCAAGCAGCCGGTAGCCCCGCGGGGACACCGCCGAGTCCAGGGTCTCCGGCGAGCCGGTGTACCCCAGCGCCCGGGCCACGATCGGCAGTTCCAGCAGCTCCGCGTGGGTCAGCGCGTCCAGCTCGGCCAGCGCCTCGTCCACCGTGCGGGAACGCTTCGCCGTCGGCTCCGGCACGTAGTCCCGGATGACCAGCTCCCGCTCCTGCTCGATCCCGACCGTCAGCTCGTCCAGCTGGAGCGACAGCAGTCGCCCGTCCGTGCCCAGTTCGACCACGTACTCGGCGATCTCGGTCGCGATCCGGCGGACCATTTCCAGCCGCTGCGCGACCGCCGTCACGTCGCGCACCGTGACCAGGTCCTCGATCTCCAGCGCCGACAGCGTGCCCGCGACCTCGTCGAGGCGCAGCTTGTACCGCTCCAGCGTGGCCAGCGCCTGGTTCGCGCGGGACAGGATCGCCCCGGACTCCTCCAGGACGCGCCGTTCACCGTCCACGTACAGCGCGATCAGACGCATGGACTGGGAGACCGACACCACCGGGAAGCCGCACTGCTTCGAGACGCGGTCCGCGGTCCGGTGACGGGTGCCCGTCTCCTCCGTCGGGATCGAGGCGTCCGGCACCAGCTGCACGCCGGCCCGCAGGATCTTGGTGAGGTCCTTGTCGAGGATGAGCGCGCCGTCGAGCTTGCACAGCTCGCGCAGCCGGGTCGCGGTGAACTCCACGTCCAGCACGAAACCGCCGGTGCACATCGCGTCGACGGTCTTGTCCATGCCGAGGACGATGAGCCCGCCGGTGTTGCCGCGAACGATCCGTTCGAGACCGTCACGCAGCGGCTGACCAGGGGCGACCGCGCTCAGCGAGGCGCGCATCAACGCCTCGTGCTTGGAGCTCGCGCCGGACTTCCCGGATGCTGCTGCCCCGTCCTTGGCTGCCACTGCACTCCTCCGGTCGCGGGTTGCGCCGCCTGCCTCCGGCCGGGCGGACCACCCAGAAGTCTACCGGCGCGCGCTGCGGGCCCACCGTGGCTCGGCCAGGAGGGGCCCGGCAGGGCCCCGCACGGGCGCCCCGGCCGGGGCGCCGAGCCTCAGTCCGCGGCCCGCTCCCTCGCCGGCGTACGGGACCGGCCGCGCGGCAGGACCCGCAGCGCGTCACCCATGTCCGCGACCTCGATGACCTTCATCCCGGCCGGCACCTTCCCGGGGTCGGACGGCACCAGCGCGTGCGTGAACCCGAGCCGGTGCGCCTCCGCGAGCCGCCGCTGTACGCCCGTCACGCGCCGCACCTCGCCCGCCAGCCCGACCTCCCCGATGGCCACCAGGTTCTTCGGGAGCGGCACGTCACTGGCGGCGGAGGCCAGGGCGAGCGCGATCGCCAGGTCGGCGGCGGGCTCGGTGAGCTTCACCCCGCCCACCGTCGCGCTGTAGATGTCGCGCTTGCCCAGCGCCGTGATCCGGCCGCGCTGCTCCAGCACCGCCAGCATCATCGAGACGCGCGAGGTCTCCAGACCCGAGGTGGTGCGCCGCGGGGAGGGGATCTGCGAATCCACCGTCAGCGCCTGCACCTCGGCGACCAGCGGGCGCTTGCCCTCCAGGGTCACGGTCAGGCAGGTGCCGGGAACGGCCTCGGCGCGGCGGGTCAGGAACAGCCCGCTGGGGTCGGCGAGCCCGGTGATCCCCTCGTCGTGCAGCTCGAAGCAGCCGACCTCGTCGGTCGCGCCGTACCGGTTCTTGACCCCCCGCACGAGCCGCAGCCGGGCGTGCCGGTCGCCCTCGAAGCTCAGCACCACGTCCACCAGGTGCTCCAGCAGCCGGGGACCGGCGATGGCCCCCTCCTTCGTCACGTGACCGACGAGGAGCGTGGACATGCCGCGCTCCTTCGACGCCCGGATCAGCGCGCCGGCCACCTCGCGGACCTGCGCCATCCCGCCGGGCGCGCCGTCGATCTCGGGCGAGGCGACGGTCTGTACGGAGTCCAGGATCAGGAGGGAGGGCTTCACCGCGTCCAGGTGTCCCAGCACGGCGGACAGATCGGTCTCGGCGGCCAGGTAGAGGTGGTCGCTCAGCGCGTTGATCCGGTCGGCGCGCAGCCGCACCTGGCTCGCCGACTCCTCACCCGTGACGTACAGCGTGCGGTGCTCGTCGCTCGCCGCCTTCGCCGCGACGTCCAGCAGCAGCGTCGACTTCCCGACGCCCGGTTCCCCGGCGAGCAGCACGACGGCGCCGGGCACGAGCCCGCCGCCGAGGACCCGGTCCAGCTCGTCCACGCCGGTACTGCGCGCGGTCGCCGTCCGCCCGTCGACCTGCGCGATCGGCAGCGCGGCCGCCGACACCCGCCCGGCGGCGGTGGTCCGCACGGCGGGCGCGCCCATCTCCTCGACGGTGCCCCACGCCTGGCATTCGGGGCACCGGCCGAGCCATTTCGCGGTCGTCCAGCCGCACTCGGAGCAGCGGTAGGACGGCCGGTCCTTGGCGGATGAGCGAGATGTACGGGCAGCCATGCCGCAACGGTAGCCGCCGCCACCGACAGCGAAGGATTCCGTCCGGGCACGGGGGTGCGCCGGAAGCCGTCAGGGCCGCTGTCAGTGCTGTACCGATCTGTTCACCCGTAAGGGCTAAATGTGCTGAAGGCTTCCGAGGCGTCACCGGCGAGCCGCCTACGGTCGCCAGGTGAACAGCAGCCACCAGGCACACCCCTCACCGCGCACCGGCGCACACCGGGCGCACGGGCGCGGCCCCCTCGACGCGGAGCAGCCGCCCGCCTTCCGGCACGAGCCCTACCTGGACGGCCTGTTCACGTACTGCCTGTCGGTCCTGTGCGACCACGACACCGCCACCGACGTGCTCGGCGACGTCCTCGCCGTGGCCGAGCGGTACCCCGGCCGCTGCCCGCACGAGGGGGAGCGGCGGGCCTGGCTGTACGCCCTGGCCCGCTGGGGCTGCCTGCGCAGGCTCGCGGAGCAGCGGCGCGCGAGACAGGGCGCGCATTCCGCCCGGCGTGCGCCGGAGCACACCGGCCACGGTCGTGCGCCGGGTGGTGACGGAACCCCGGACCCCACCGGGACGCCCACGAGACCCGCGTCGCCCGCGCACCGCCCGCTTGACGTCAGCGCCTACCGCCGCACCGAGCTTGCCCGCCTCGCGTGGCCCGAGGCCGCCGGCACCACGCCCGAACAGCGCGAGGCCCTCGAACTCGCCGTCCGCCACCGCCTCGGCGTCGGCGAACTCGCCGCCGTCCTCGGCACGTCCGCCGCCGCCGCCCGCGAACTGCTGACCGGCGCCGCCTGCGAGGTGGAACGCACCCGCGCCGCCCTCGCCGTCGTCGAGACCGGCAATTGCCCGGCGGTCTCCCGGCTCACCGGGGACGACGGGACGGGCGGAACACCCGGCGGCGCGGGCGGGTTCGCGGGCGGGGGCGTCCTCCTCTCCAGCAGCCTGCGCGCCGAGCTCGTCCGCCACGTCGACGACTGCCCGCGCTGCCGCCGCGTCGCCGAACGCGTGGGCGCCGCGGCCCCGTGGCCAGGCTCCGGCGGCATCGACCCGGTCGGCCTCCCGCTCGTCCCGGCACCCCGTACCGCCGTCCACGCCGCGATGCTCCGCTCCGGCCGCGCCGGCCGGGGACGCGGCCCGGGCCCGCGCTTCGACCGCACCGGCTTCCCGATGGACCCCAAGGACCGCGTCGCCCGCCGCGACCGGCTGCGCGCCCGCGCCGTGACCACCACCGTCGTCGCCACCGTCGTCGCGGCCCCGGTCCTGGCGCTGTGGGCGGCGTACCGCGGCGCCCCCAGCACGGCCGAGCCCGCCGGCGGCGCGTCCGCCCGTATCTCCGCCAGCGAGTCGGAGCTCCCGACGGCCCGTACCGACGGCCACCCGCTGGCCGCGTACGAGAACACCGGGAACACAACCGCCACCACCGGCACCCCCGGCTTCGCCCCGGACAGCGGGGAACCCGACGTCTCCGTCGAGGTGATCAGCAGCGGCCCCCCGGTGACGGACCGCGCCGGGGCCGCCGGCCGGCTCACGGTGGCCGCGTCCTCGTACGGCAGCACCACCGTGCTCACCCTCACCGCCTCCGGCGGCGCCCCGGTGGACTGGCGGCTGTGGTCCGACGCCCCCTGGCTGCGGACGAGCCGTACGGCGGGGACCCTGGCCCCAGGAGAATCGGTCACCCTGACCGTCGCCGTCGACCCCGAGGCCCAGCCCGTGGGCGCCTGGAGGGCCCGGGTGGGCGTGGACCCGGGCGGCACCGTGGTCTCCATCCAGGGCCGGGGACGCCCGGCACCGCAGCCGCCCTCGACGCCGACCCCGGCTCCGACCCCGACCCCCGGCCAGTCCGAGAACCCGCAGCCGACCCCCACCGCGACCCCGGCGCAGACCCCCGCCCCGACGCCGTCCGAGACCCCGCCCGGGTCCCCGACGCCGACACCCGCGGCGAGCGAGCCGGGCCCGGGCCCGGAGCCGGGCGGATCGGCTTCCCCGGGGCCGGGGGGCACGCCGGGGCCGTGAGCGGCGGTGGGGCCGTGGGGCGGCGTGGCCGTGAGCGGCGGCGTGGCCGCCGGGCCCGGGGCGCTGCCGCCGGGCCCCGGGTGCCGCCTAGTGCTGCGCCGTGACCCGGTGCACCTTGCCGGTCACAGCACTAGACCGGGTCCGCCGGGTGCGGAGCCATCGGCAGCAGCGACGCCAGCCGCGCCTCGCACAGCTCCACGAGGGCCGCGTAGCCCTCCTTGCCCATCAGCTCGGTGAGCTCCGCCTTGTACGACTCGTACACCGGCTTGCCCGCGCCGTGCGCGGACGTGGCCGACGTGCACCACCAGTGCAGGTCGTGCCCGCCGGGGCCCCAGCCGCGGCGGTCGTACTCCCCGATGGACACCTGCAGCACGCGGGTGTCGTCCGGCCGGTCGATCCAGTCGTACGTCCGGCGGATCGGCAGCTGCCAGCACACGTCCGGCTTCGTCTCCAGCGGCTCCTTGCCCTCCCGCAGGGCGAGGATGTGCAGCGAGCAGCCGGCCCCGGCCGCGAAACCGGGCCGGTTCAGGAAGATGCAGGCGCCGTCCCAGCGGCGGGTCTGCTTCTCCCCGTCGTCGTCGAACTGCGTCCAGCCGGTCTCGCTGCCGACGTCGTGGAACTGCCACAGCTCCGGCGTCAGCCGTGCCACGTGCTCGGCGACGCGCTTCTCGTCGTCCTCGTCGGAGAAGTGCGCGCCCAGCGTGCAGCAGCCGTCGGCGGCCCGGCCCGCCTGGATGCCCTGGCAGCCGCTGCCGAAGATGCAGGTCCAGCGGGAGGTGAGCCAGGTCAGGTCGCAGCGGAAGACCTGTTCGGCGTCGGCGGGGTCGGGGAACTCCACCCAGGCCCGGGGGAAGTCCAGGCCCTTCTCGTCGGAGTCCGCCGGCTTCTGCGTGCTGCTGGGGCTGCTCTTGGCCTTGCCCTTGCCCGAGTCCTTCTTCGACCGGGTCTTGTCGGCCTTCTTCATATGTGGCACAAACCCAAGCGTAAACGCCCCTTACGCGACCCCCGCGTGTTCGCCGCAGTAGCGTTTCCCCCTATGAGACTCGGTGTCCTGGATGTGGGTTCGAATACGGTCCACCTGCTGGTGGTGGATGCGCACCCCGGTGCGCGCCCGCAGCCCGCACATTCGCACAAGGTGGAGATGCGGCTGGCGGAGCTGCTCGACGAGGGCGGCGCCGTCACCCCCGAGGGCATAGAGCGGCTGATCTCCGTACTCGCGGACGCGGTGCAGGCCGCCGAGGACAAGGGCTGCGAGGACGTCCTCCCGTTCGCGACGAGCGCCGTGCGCGAGGCGACGAACGCGGACGAGGTCCTGTCGCGGGTCAAGGCCGAGGTCGGTATCGACCTGCCCGTGCTCAGCGGCGACGACGAGGCCCGGCTGACCTTCCTGGCGGCGCGGCGGTGGTTCGGCTGGTCGGCGGGGAAGCTGCTGGTCCTCGACATCGGCGGCGGCTCCCTGGAGATCGCGTTCGGTATCGACGAGGACCCGGACGCGGCCGTCTCCCTCCCGCTGGGCGCCGGCCGCCTCACGGCGGGCTGGCTCCCCGGCGACCCGCCCGACCCGCTGGACATCCGCTCCCTGCGCAGGCACGTACGGGCGGAGATCGCCCGCACGGTCGGCGAGTTCAACCGCTTCGGCGTGCCGGACCACGTCGTGGCGACCTCGAAGACCTTCAAGCAGCTGGCGCGGATCACGGGCGCGGCCCGCTCGGCGGAGGGCCTGTACGTCCAGCGCGACCTGACCCGCAAGTCCCTGGAGGAGTGGGTCCCCCGCCTCGCCGCGATGACCACGGCCCAGCGCTCGGCCCTCCCGGGAGTCTCGGAGGGCCGCGCGCACCAGCTCCTTGCGGGCGCGCTGGTCGCGGAGGGCGCGATGGACCTTTTCGGCGTGGACGTCCTGGAAATCTGCCCGTGGGCCCTCCGGGAGGGCGTCATCCTGCGCCGCCTGGACCACCTGCCCACACCGGGGGAGCCGGTGGGCTAGGGGCGTACGCACGGGCGCGGGCGGGCGCACGTACGGGTCCACGCGCGATCGGGCCATCACCCCCTCAGCCCTCCGCCGCTACTCGGCGCTTGCACCACCCCCGCCGTCTCCGCCCCCGCCGCCCCCGCCGTACTCGTCGTGGCGGCGCAGCCAGTGGGGCTGGTCGGCCTCCTCGTGGCGGCCCCGTGGGGTGCGGTCCAGGAGGCCGTAGTAGGCCATGGCCGGTTCGAGGCCGCGGGCCGTGGTGACGTACGTGCGGTAGACGGTGCCCTCCGAGAGGGCGTAGCAGCTCATCCCGGGGCCCTCGGTGACGTAGCCGAGGACGTCCGTGCCGGTCGCGTTCGCCATCTGGATCACCGTCGGGGGGATCTCGCCCCCGAGGAAGGGGGCCAGTTCCTCCTCCGTGTACTGGAACCCGAGGTCGCGGTGGAAGTCGCTGCCGCCCGAGGAGACCCAGTCGAAGCTCCAGCCCATCCGGGCGCGGTAGGCGAGGAGTTTGCCGAGGGGGGCACGCGAGGAGCAGATCAGTGTGACGTCGCGGGCCCTGAGGTGGACCGCGTTGGGGTCCAGGGTGTCCGCGATCGAGGAGCAGACCGGGCAGCCGGCCTCGTACGGCGGCCCGAACATGAAGTGGTAGACGAGGAGTTGGGACCGGCCGTCGAAGAGGGCCGCCAGGGGTTCGGTGCCCCGCTCGGTTTCGAAGAGGTAGTCCTCCGGGACTTCCACCCAGGGGAGCTCGCGGCGCTTGCGGGCGAGCTCGTCGCCGCGGCGGGTGAGTTCCTTCTCCTCCACGAGCAGTTCCCGGCGGGCTGCCTCGAATTCCTCCGGTGTGCCGACCCTGTGCTCGGGCATGGCCTTTCCCTCCTGTGCGGGAGCAAGCCCGCCGAGGCTTGCCCGTTCGGCCGCATTTCCACCGTACGCGCGCGGCAAGCGGCCGGCCTCGGGTGAGCAAAGCCATCCCGCCCGGGCCCGCTGAGCCCCGTACGCTGTCTCCGTGGCAGAACCAGTCCGTGTCCCGACCGCGAAAGTCGCCCTCTCCACGGCCTCCGTCTATCCGGAGTCCACGGCGACGGCCTTCGAGATCGCCGCGCGCCTCGGCTACGACGGCGTCGAGGTCATGGTCTGGACGGACCCGGTCAGCCAGGACGTGGACGCCCTGCGGCGGCTGTCGGAGCAGCACCAGGTTCCGATCCTGGCCGTGCACGCGCCCTGCCTGCTGATCACCCAGCGCGTGTGGTCGACGGATCCGTGGACGAAGCTGCAGCGCGCGCAGGCCGCCGCCGAGCGGCTGGGGGCGAGCACCGTGGTCGTGCATCCGCCGTTCCGGTGGCAGCGGCAGTACGCGCGGGAGTTCGTGGCCGGGATCTGGCGGATGGCCGACGAGACGGACGTGCGGTTCGCCGTCGAGAACATGTACCCGTGGCGGTACCGGGACCGCGAGATGCTCGCCTACGCGCCCGAGTGGGACGTGACCAAGGACGACTACCGGCATTTCACCGTCGATCTCTCCCACACGGCGACGGCGCGGACCGACGCCACCGCGATGATCGACCGGATGGGCGACCGGCTGGCCCACGTGCACCTGGCCGACGGAAACGGTTCGGCGAAGGACGAGCACCTGGTCCCGGGGCGCGGTACGCAGCCCTGCGCCGAGCTGCTCGAACGGCTGGCCGGGACGTCGTTCGACGGGCACGTCGTGATCGAGGTGAACACGCGGCGGGCCATGTCCTCGGCGGAGCGGGAGGCCGATCTCGCCGAGGCGCTGGCGTTCACGAGGCTGCACCTCGCAGCCACCCCGGCGGCCCGGACGCCCCGCCCGCACGAGGCCCGGCGCCCGTGAGCGAGCCCGTGAAGCGGCGGCGCGGTCCGGGCCGGCCGCGGCAGGACGAGGCCGAGGACGGTCCCGGCACCCAGGAGCGCATCCGGCTCGCCGCCCGGGAGGTGTTCGCGGAACGCGGGTACGACAAGACGTCCGTGCGCGGCATCGCGAAGGTGGCCGGGGTGGACCCGGCCCTGGTGCACCACTATTTCGGCAGCAAGGAGGATCTCTTCGCCGCCGCCATCGAGGTGAGCATGGAGCCCGCCCTGGTGGTCCCGGCGATCCTCGGCGAGGGTCCGGACGGGATCGGGGAGCGGCTCGCCCGCTACTTCCTGGGGGTGTGGGAGAACCCGGTCACCCGGGTCCCGCTGCTCGCCGTCATCCGCTCCGCGCTGACCCACGAAGCCGCCGCGAAGGTGTTGCGCGGGCTGGTGCTGCGCCGGGTGCTGGAGCGGGTCGCCGTCGAGCTCGACGTGCCCGATCCGACGTTCCGGGCGGAGCTGGCCGCCTCGCACATGGTCGGTATCGCGATCCTGCGGTACGTGGTCCGGGTCGAGCCGATGGCCTCGGCGGATCCGGAGGCCATCGTGACCCTCGTGGCGCCCACCCTGCAGCGGTACCTGACCGAGGCGTGACGGAGGCCCGACGGAGGCACGGCGGAGGTGTGACCGCGGCCTGACCGCGGCCTGACCCCGGGCCCGAAGCCGACCCGCTTCCACGCCGCGACCTGCCCGAAGAGTGACCCTCTCGTCCCGGGATCCGGACGAGCTGTCCGTATCCCGGGCCATGGGCGTAGCCTCGTAGCTGAGCCATATCCGCAGTCGCGGCTGACCGTACAGCCGCACTCATGGGGAGTGAACCATGCCCGAGCTGAGGTCCCGCACCGTCACCCACGGCCGCAACATGGCGGGCGCACGCGCCCTAATGCGTGCCTCGGGCGTAGCGAGCGAGGACATCGGCAAGCCGATCATCGCGGTCGCCAACTCGTTCACCGAGTTCGTCCCCGGGCACACGCACCTCGCGCCGGTCGGCCGCATCGTCTCCGACGCGATCCGTGCCGCCGGTGCCATCCCGCGCGAGTTCAACACGATCGCGGTCGACGACGGCATCGCCATGGGCCACGCCGGCATGCTCTACTCCCTGCCCTCGCGCGACCTGATCGCGGACAGCGTGGAGTACATGGTCGAGGCGCACTGCGCCGACGCCCTGATCTGCATCTCGAACTGCGACAAGATCACCCCCGGCATGCTGATGGCCGCCATGCGCCTCAACATCCCGGTCGTCTTCGTCTCCGGCGGCCCGATGGAGGCCGGCCAGGCGACGCTGGTGGACGGCACCGTCCGCAAGCTCGACCTGATCGACGCCATGGTCGACGCGGCGAACGAGAACGTCTCCGACGAGGACGTGCTGCGCATCGAGGAGAACGCCTGTCCCACCTGCGGCAGCTGTTCCGGCATGTTCACCGCCAACTCGATGAACTGCCTCGCCGAGGCCATCGGCCTGGCCCTGCCCGGCAACGGCTCGACGCTCGCCACGCACACCGCCCGCCGCGCCCTGTACGAGGAGGCCGGCCGTACGGTCGTCGAGATCACCAAGCGGTACTACGAGCAGGACGACGCCTCCGTCCTGCCCCGCAACATCGCCTCCCGCGAGGCCTTCGAGAACGCCATGGCGCTCGACATCGCCATGGGCGGCTCCACGAACACGATCCTGCACCTGCTGGCCGCGGCCCAGGAAGCCGGTCTGGACTACGACCTCAAGGACATCGACGCCGTCTCGCGCCGCGTCCCCTGCCTGGCGAAGGTCGCGCCCAACGTGGCGCCCGGCGGCACGTACTACATGGAGGACATCCACCGGGCCGGCGGCATCCCCGCCATCCTCGGCGAGCTGCACCGCGGCGGCCTCCTGAACAAGGACGTCACCTCGGTCCACTCCGCCAACCTGGAGGACTGGCTGGCGAAGTGGGACGCCCGCTCCGGCACCGCCTCCGAGGAGGCCATGGAGCTGTGGCACGCGGCCCCCGGCTGCGTCCGCTCCGCCACCGCGTTCTCCCAGTCCGAGCGCTGGGAGAGCCTCGACCTCGACGCAGAGGGCGGCTGCATCCGCTCCGTCCAGCACGCGTACTCCAAGGACGGCGGCCTGGCCGTCCTCAAGGGCAACCTCGCCGTCGACGGCTGCGTCGTCAAGACGGCCGGTGTCGACGAGTCGATCTGGACCTTCGAGGGTCCGGCGGTCGTCTGCGAGTCGCAGGACGAAGCCGTCGACAAGATCCTCCGCAAGGAGATCAAGGCGGGCGACGTCGTCGTCATCCGCTACGAGGGCCCGCGCGGCGGCCCCGGCATGCAGGAGATGCTCTACCCGACCTCCTTCCTCAAGGGCCGCGGCCTCGGCAAGGTCTGCGCCCTGGTGACGGACGGCCGCTTCTCCGGCGGCACCTCGGGCCTCTCCATCGGCCACGCCTCCCCGGAGGCGGCCTCGGGCGGCAACATCGCGGTCGTGGAGGACGGCGACCGGATCCGCATCGACATCCCGAACCGCTCGATCGAGCTCCTGGTGGACGAGGCCACGCTGGCGGCCCGCCACGAGGCCCTGGGCGGCGTCTACGCCCCGAAGGACCGCGACCGTACGGTCTCGGCGGCCCTGCGCGCGTACGCCGCGATGGCCACCAGCGCCGACAAGGGCGCGGTCCGCGACGTCAGCCGCCTGGGCTGACCCGCCCACCCCTTGCGAACCCCGCCGGCCGCATCACCAGCCGGCGGGGTTCGCCGCGTCCACGGCGAACACGGTCCCATCGGGCGCCGACCCGTACACCCGGCCGCCGGCGACGACGGGGGCGGGGAGGGTCGCGCTGACGACACCCGCGCCGGAGCCCATCCGGGGCTTGGTCTGCCCCACCAGCCGACCGGCCTTCGCGTCGACGGCCAGCAGCCTTCCGTCCGACGCGGTCAGGTACAGCAGCCCGTTCGCGAACACCGGCCGGGAGGCGGCGGCGACGCCGGTCTCCAGGCGCCACAGCTCCTTGTCCGCTCCCATCGCGACGAGGGCGCCCCGCGCCTCGAAGACGTACAGGGTGCCGTCCGGGCCCACCGAGGCGTCCACCTCGTCCAGCGGGGCCGGCAGCCGCACCCGGTGGACCGCGTGGGCCCCGCCGGTCTCCACCCGTACGACGCCGTCCGTCCTGGTACCGGCGTCGTTCTCCAGCAGGCAGAGGGCGCCGTTCGCCGTGCCGACGGGGCGCAGTCGTCCGGCGGTCCGGACCTGCCAGCGGGTGGCCCCGGTCGCCGGGTCCACCTCGGCGACCCGGGACGACCTGCCGTCGGCCTCCGGCGTCGACACGTGGAGCACGGGCGGTCCGGCCTGCCCCTGACCGCCCCACCAGACGGAACCCGAGCCGCCGATCTGCTTGGTCCAGCGCTGGGCGCCGGTCGCCGGATCGAGGGCGGTGACGCTTCCGCCGGCCGACACCGTGAGGACGTGCGGGCCCGCGGTCACCACGCCGGTGCCGCCGGGCAGCTTCCGCCGCCAGCGCTCGGCACCCGTCCCCGGGTCCAGCGCCTGCAGCAGCTCGCTGCCCGGCGCCGGGACCAGGACCACCCCGCCCGCGTGCAGGGGGACGCCGGCCGTCGTCGCCGTGCCGGGATCCGGTGCGGTCGTGCGTACGGACCACAGCAGCGAGCCGTCCGCCGGGTCGAGCCGCGCGGCGGCCAGCCCCTGCCCGGAGCAGTACAGCGATCCGGCCTCGGCCGAGCACGCCACGGGGCGGCCGACCAGGGACACGGCCCACGGCGCGAAGCTCTTTCCCGGAACCGCGGACGCCCCGGAACGCGGGCCCGCGCCCCGGCCCGATTCCCCGGCGTCCGGCCCGAACCGCAGACAGCCCCCGACGGCTCCGGCCGTGAGCAGCAGTGCCAGTCCCGCCGCCAGCAGTGCCGGCCTGCGTCGCTTTCCGGCGCCCTCCGTATCCGGGGTGATCCGCTCATCCCGCAGGTGCGTGATCTCCTCTTCCACCACGGGCCGGCGCGGCCGGGGTATGAAGGCCTGGGTGTCCTCGCCCGTCGGATACGCGATGGCGCGCATCTCCGAGATCAGCGCGGCGGCGGTCGGCCGCTCGGCGGGGTCCTTCGCCAGGCAGCGGGCCACGATCGGGACGAGCCGCGCGGGCAGCCCCGTCAGGTCGGGTTCGGCGTGCACGACCTGGTACGCCACGAGGTAGTGGCTGTCGGAGTCGAACGGCCCGCGCCCCGTCGCCGCGTGCACGAGCACCGCGCCCAGCGCGAACACGTCGGCGGCCGTCCCCACCTCCCGGGGCCGCTGGAACTGCTCCGGCGCCATGAACGGCGGTGTGCCGATCAGCTTCCCCGTCTCGGTCCGCAGGTCGCTGTCGGCCGGGCGCGAGATGCCGAAGTCGATGACGCGCACCCCGTCCGGGGCCATGAGCACGTTGCTGGGCTTGAGGTCCCGGTGCACGACCCCGGCGCGGTGGATGTCCCGCAGGGCTTCCGCCAGCCCGGCCGCGAGCCGGGTCAGTTCGACGGGGTCCAGCACCCGCTCCCGTACCCGCTCGGAAAGCGTCGGGGCGTCGATGAACAGGGTGGCCATCCACGGCCGTTCGGCGTCGGGGTCGGCATCCACCACGGGCGCGGTGAAGGCCCCGCTCACCTGCCGGGCGGCCGCGACCTCCTGCCGGAACCGCGCCCGGAACTCGGGATCCACCGCGTGCTGGGCGTGCACCACCTTGACGGCGAGTTTCAGCCCCGAACTGGAGGTGGCCAGGTGGACGACCCCCATGCCGCCGGAGCCGAGCACGGACTCGAGCCGGTACTGCCCGGCGTATTCCGGAAACCCCGCGTAGTCCGCGCACAGCGACTGCACCGCTCACCACCCCTGCCGGAGCCTAGTCGATGGCCCGTGCGAGCACCCAAGGGCTTGCTACCCTGCGCGCGTTGCGCAGTGCAACACCTGAGGGGGGAGATTTCGCATGTCCACCGAGAACGATTCAAGCCAGATACAGACCGCCGACGCGGGGCTGACGACGTACCCGCTGGCGCCCGGCTACCGGGTCAACGTCCGCAGCGGTCCCGGGACCAACTACTCGATCGTCGACGTGCTGCCGGCCGGCGGCTACGTCACGATCCGCTGCCAGGGTCCCGGCACGACGGTGACCGGCCCGTACGGCACCACCGATCTCTGGGACTGCATCGGCAACGGCCGGTTCGTCTCGGACGCCTATGTGAAGACGGGCAGTGACGGCTACGTCGCGGGCCGCTGCGGCTGACGGACCCGGGGCCCCGGCCCCGCCCCGTCCCGTCTGACACGTGAGACGCACCCGGCCGGACCGGCACGGCGAGGGATAATCGCTGGTGTGAGCGACGACCAGCGAGACCAGAGCACCCCCGCCGAGCCGGCCGCGCAGGCCCCGGCCCCGGCCTCGGCCTCGGCGCCCACCGCGCCCACCGGCCCCGAGCCCGAGGCGATCCGGTTCTTCGGCACCACCTGGGTGAACCACGACGGCGGCTACGCGCTGCGCCGCGTCGGCCTGGCCGTCGGCTCGCTCCTCGCCGCCGTCGTCGCCGCGTACCTGCTCCGCCTCGCCTACGAGGGTCTGGAGATCGGCGACGTCGGCCCGTTCCTCAGCATCTCCGTCGTCGTCCTCTTCGCGATCGCCAGCGCCATCGCCTTCGCCAAGACCTGGGAGTCCTTCGGCCGCCGCCCCGCCCCGTCCTCCGACGAGGCCGCCCTCAAGGGCCTCAAGACGATCGGTTTCATCGGCTCCCTCGTCGCGTACTTCCTGCGCTCCCTCACCGAGGCCCCCGGCGAGAAGCTCCGCCGCACCGAGTACGAGCGGGCCAGGACCGAGTTCGAGCGCCGCCGCAGTGCCCGTACGGGCAACCCCGCAGCGCGCCGCCCCAAGCGCAAGAAGTAGCGCGTCCGAGCGTCCACCCCCGGCCGATTGACGCCCTGGCACCCCCAGGAGCATTATTCATCACATGATGAATAACCCGCGCGACCGGGCCGCCGCGGACCCGGATCCCGCCGTCCCGGCGGCCCCGGCCGCCGCACTCGCCGCCCCCGCCGTCCACGCCGAAGACCTCACCGTCCGCCGCGGCACCGGCCGCACCCCGCGCACCGTCCTCGACGGCATCGCCTTCGACGTCCCCCGCGGCCGCATCACCGGCCTCCTCGGCCCCTCCGGCTGCGGGAAGTCCACCCTCATGCGCGCCGTCGTCGGCACCCAGGCCCACGTCACCGGCACCCTCGACGTCCTCGGCCGCCCCGCCGGCCACCCCGAGCTCCGCTCCCGCATCGGCTACGTCACCCAGGCCCCCTCCGTCTACGACGACCTCACCGTCCGGCAGAACCTCGACTACTTCGCCGCGATCCTCGACCCCGGCCGGCCGGCGGCGGACCGCCGCGCCGACGCCGTGGCCCGCGCGATCGAAGACGTCGACCTCACCACCCGCGCCGGAGCCCTCGCCGGCAACCTCTCAGGCGGCCAGCGCAGCCGCGTCTCCCTCGCCGTCGCCCTGCTCGGCACCCCCGAGCTGCTCGTCCTCGACGAACCCACCGTCGGCCTCGACCCCGTCCTGCGCCGCGACCTGTGGAACCTCTTCCACGACATCGCCGCCGCCCGCGGCGCCACGATCCTTGTCTCCTCCCACGTCATGGACGAGGCCGAGCGCTGCCACGACCTGCTCCTCATGCGCGAGGGCCGCATCCTCGCGCAGGACACCCCCGACGCACTGCGCACCCGTACCGCCTCCGCCACCGTCGAAGAGGGCTTCCTCCGCCTGGTCGACGAAGCCAACGCCCTCGCAAGGGAGAACCAGCGATGAACGGCGCCCGTACCCTCGCCACCGCCGGCCGCGTCCTGCGCCAGCTCCGCCACGACCCGCGTTCCATCGCGCTGATGCTGCTGGTCCCCGTCCTGATGCTGACCCTGCTGCGCTTCGTCTTCGACGGCAGCCCCCGCACCTTCGACAGCATCGGCGCGTCACTCCTCGGGATCTTCCCCCTCATCACCATGTTCCTGGTGACCTCCATCGCGACCCTCCGCGAGCGGACCTCCGGCACCCTCGAACGGCTCCTCGCCATGCCGCTGGGCAAGGGCGACCTCATCGCCGGCTACGCCCTCGCCTTCGGGGCCGTCGCCGTCGTCCAGTCCCTCCTCGCCACCGCCCTCGCCCTCTGGCTGCTCGGTCTCGACGTCATCGGCTCGCCCTGGCTGCTCCTGCTCGTCGCCCTGCTCGACGCCCTCCTCGGCACGGCCCTCGGCCTCTTCGTCTCCGCCTTCGCCGCCTCCGAGTTCCAGGCCGTCCAGTTCATGCCGGCCGTGATCTTCCCCCAGCTGCTCCTCTGCGGCCTCTTCGCGGCCCGCAGCACCATGCACCCGGTCCTCGAGGGCATCTCGGACGTTCTGCCCATGTCCTACGCCGTCGACGGCATGACCCAGGTCCTCACCCACACCGACATGACCGCCGACTTCGTCCGCGACGCCGTGATCGTCGCCGCCTGCGCCCTGCTCGTACTCGCCCTCGGCGCGGCCACCCTCCGCCGCCGCACCCCGTGACCACCCGGAGGGGCTGACCGCACTCCGGACACTCCCGCCCGCTGCCCGGCCCGGGTGCAAGGATGTGGACGAGAGTCAGAGCAGTCGGAACAGTCAGAGCAGCCAGAACAGTTCGGCGAGGTGAATCGGGCATGACCCAGACAGTGGCAGTCCTCGGTACCGGCAAGATCGGCGAGGCCCTGCTCAGCGGAATGATCCGCGGCGGGCGGCCCGCCTCGAAACTCCTCGTCACTGCCCGCCGCGCCGAACGCGCCGAGGAACTCAGCCGCCGCTACGGCGTCGAGGCGGTCTCCAACGCCGAGGCCGCCAAGCGCGCCGACACCCTCATCCTCACCGTCAAGCCGCAGGACATGGGCAAGCTCCTCGAAGAGCTCGCCCCGCACGTCCCCGCCGACCGCCTGGTCATCAGCGGCGCCGCGGGCATCCCCACCTCCTTCTTCGAGGAACGGCTCGCCCCCGGCACCCCCGTCGTCCGCGTCATGACGAACACCCCCGCCCTCGTCGACGAGGCCATGTCCGTCATCTCGGCCGGCAGCCACGCCACCGCGGAGCACCTCGCCCACACCGAGGAGATCTTCGGCGGCGTCGGCAAGACCCTGCGCGTCCCCGAGTCCCAGCAGGACGCGGCCACCGCCCTCTCCGGCTCCGGACCCGCGTACTTCTACTACCTCGTCGAGGCGATGACCGATGCCGGCATCCTCCTCGGCCTGCCCCGCGCCCAGGCCCACGACCTGATCGTCCAGGCCGCGATCGGCGCCGCCGTGATGCTCCGCGACAGCGGCGAGCACCCGGTCAAGCTCCGCGAGGCCGTCACCTCCCCGGCCGGCACGACCATCAACGCCATCGTCGAGCTGGAGAAGCACGGCGTACGAGCCGCCCTGATCGCCGCCCTCGAAGCCGCCCGCGACCGCAGCCGCGAACTCGCCGGCGGCAGCAACTGACCCGAAGGCCACCCGAGGGGCACCCGAAGGGGACCCTACGGCGACCTTGCGGCAGGGCCCGGCGATGCCGGGCCCTGCCGCATTCCCGTCCCGCCGTCAGGGCGCCAGCAGCCCGATGGCCCGGTAGGCCCGGTCCACCACCGGCCGCGCGATGGCCCGGGCCCGCCCGGCCCCCTCCCGCAGCACCCGCTCCACCTCGCCCGGATCGGCCGCCAGCTCCGCGTGCCGCTCCTGCAGTGGACGCAGCAGCTCCACCACCGCCTCGGCGACGTCCCGCTTCAGCGGCCCGTACTGGCCGTACTGCGCGGCGAGCTTCTCCGGTTCCCCACCCGTGCAGGCGGCCAGCACGTCCAGCAGGTTCGCCACCCCGGGCCGGGTGGCCCGGTCGTAGACCACCCCGTCGTCCCCGCTGTCCGTCACGGCCCGCATCACCTTCTTGGTGATCACCGCCGGCTCGTCGAGCAGGTAGACGATCCCGGCGCCGCTCTCGGCGGACTTCCCCATCTTCGCGGTGGGCTGCTGGAGGTCCATGACCCGCGCGGCGACCATCGGGACCGTCGCCTTCGGCACGGTGAAGGTGTGTCCGTACCGCTGGTTGAACCGGACGGCCAGGTCCCGCGTCAGCTCCACGTGCTGTCGCTGGTCCTCGCCGACCGGCACCTCGTCCGCCCCGTAGGCCAGGATGTCGGCGGCCATCAGCACCGGATACGTCAGCAGGGACAGCCGTACCCCCTGCCCGGCGGCCTCGGCCTTCGCCGCCTTCTCCCGGTACTGGATCATCCGCCGCAGCTCCCCGTCGGTTGCGGTGCACTCCAGCAGGTACGAGAGCCGGGTGTGCTCGTCGACATGGCTCTGTACGAAGAGGGTGCACCGCCGCGGATCCAGCCCGGCGGCGAGGAACAGCGTCGCGGCCTGCCTGCTCAGCCGCCCCACGCGCGCCGGATCGTGCTCGGTGGTCAGCGCGTGCAGGTCCACCACGCAGAACAGCGCGCCCCCGGCGGGCTGCTCGGCGGCGACCCACTGCCGGATGGCCCCCAGGTAGTTGCCCAGCGTCAGATGCCCCGACGGCGTGATCCCGCTGAAGATCCTCGTCATGTCCTGCTCTCCCTGTCGTGTGTGAGTGGTGACGCCGAAGCCGTCGCGCCGGGCGACCGAGCCACTCCCGGGAGGGGAGAAACAGAAACGGCCGCCGAGGCGGCGGCCGTGAGCGCATGCGTGCTCGCGTGGAAGGTCGGCCGCCGTCAGGCGGCCCACCAGCGAAGGCTGAGCGTGAGCGCATGCGTAGTCATGCGTCGAGGGTAGACGGCGGGAGGTCAGTTCGTCGTGAGGTTTCACCGGCCCGTGTGACCCGCCCAGCCGGGGGTTGACACAGGTGTCCCAGGTCCGTAAGGTTCTTCGAGTTGTCCGACGTGAGCGCCGACCCCGGTCGGTCCCCGGACAGCCATCCCGCACTACACACTCGAACGAAACGACGCACTTCGTCGTCTCGTTTTCATGCGTATTTGCGAATGAGGAATCCGCGTCCGAGGACGCCGCCGCCGATTAGGTTCGGGGGCGGGGAATCCGCTACTGTCTCACTCGCCGGAAGGGCCCAACAGCCCCGAAGGCAAGCCCCTCTGACTGGGAGTCAGGCCCGAAAGAGTCTGATAGAGTCGGAAACGCCGGAAGGGAAAACGCGAAAGCGAAGACCCGGAAAGCGAGCGAGAAAGACTCTGATAGAGTCTGAAACGC
>NZ_JBVJKF010000016.1:0-184211 GCF_055585365.1 Streptomyces sp. NPDC053432 | reverse complement strand
GCGGATGACCAACATCGGACGGTCCATCGGTCAGCGGGGGATCGGCGCTGTGACGGACGGTTTAATGAGCCTAGGCCATGCCGGAAGGGTCCAGCCGTTCGGCGGTACCAGCGCAGCGGCAGCCATTGTCACCGGCGCCCTGGCTCTCATCTGGTCCGAGCTTCCGAAGACCGCGCCTGAGGAACTGATCTCCGCGTTGAGAGGGGACCCGTCGCGCCGCACATCGGTCGTGCCGCCCCTGATGAACGCCTGGCGTGCATTTGAGTCGCTGCTCGCACCACGAAGCTGATACCGCGCTGGTTGCAGCATTGACAGGAAGGAACGTTGATCTCATGGAAGAACCTACGCTGTCCTCTGCAGAATCGTCCCCTGTTGCGCCCGATTCAGCGCTCGAGCGTGCTAGGCGTAGCGAAACCTCTGGCGAGACCCCCGGTGGGTACCTCGCTTCGTCGAAGGTTGCCGAACCGGTGCAGCCCCGCAACAAGCCGCCCTGTGGCTGTGGTGGTTGCGGTCCGGCCGTCCCTGCAGCCGACGGCACAGTCCGCCCTTTCGAAGCGTACCCTGCGTTCGTTTATGCGTTGGGCCATATTGAGGCCCGCATCCCTAGCCTCGGGATAGAAAAGGAGTTCGCACAGGCGACTGGCCGCGCCGAGACAGCTAACCTGACAGACAGGCAGGCCATGCACGCCATTCTGTCAGATCCCCAGAGCCGTTACCTCGCCAAGCATTTGTGTTACGTACTGGCGGTTCAGGGGATTGACACCTACATCCTGCGACCGCGTGATACTGCGGACTATGACCTGCTCGTGGACGCGGTCGGTGCGTCACCACAGACGAGCGATCTCCATGTAGTGATCGGCATACGAGGGCCCTTCGCCCCGCCCGACCTGTGCAACGGTCTCATGCTTCCCCTGGTGTCGTTCGATCAGGTCTACGCATTCGACACAGACTCGCTCGTAGCGGGTCTGCCCAAACCGGACGACCTCGACGAGGAGTCGTTCCGGTCGGCCTCTCGGGAACTCTTTGAGCGATTGATGCAGATTGCCGACAACGCCGGCTCATCCGACGGGCATCGCGCCCTCAATTATTGCGCGGTGCGGTACGCGCAGATCTATGCGCATACCGCTCATGCCTTCGCATCGGGACTTGCCCTGACAGCAATCGAAACACGGCTATCGCGGCTCAGTGGCAGCAGGAGCGTTCAAGACGTGGTGTTCTCCTACACCAACCGGACAACCGACGTGACAGAGAAATACTTCGTCCGAGTCGACGTAACAGAAGAGTTCCCCTTCCTGGTCACGAAGCTGTCTCCGTACTACGACCGGTGACGGCGAGAGGAGGTCGGTTGACATGTCAGTCCCGACCGCTACGGCGGATGCCTCTCTGTACCGTACCAGCGCCTCATACCGGTCAGCCCTTGGCCAGCGGCGTTCCAACCAGTACGTAACGCTCGCCGACAGCTGCGACGACTGCAAACGTGACTGCCCTGAAGAGTTGTCCAGCTACGAATGTAAACAGCTTTGCAAGCTGCAGTGCGACGACACCCTACCCCCGCCTTGTTACGGAGAGCTCTGCTTTACGGACTTCGGACAACGCCGCTGCTGCCCCTACGGGAGCAGTTGCTGCTACGGCTACGAATACCCGTCAGGGCAATCAATCATCAGCTGCTGTTCACCCGGGAGGGAATGCTGTGGGGGCAAGTGCTGTGACGCCGGGTACACATGCTGTTATGGCAAGTGGGGCGTTCGTAGCAAATGCTGTCCACCCGGCCAGAAATGCTGCGACGGCGTGTGCTATACGCCAGCCCCAGGGACCACGTGCACAGACGGAATCATTTGCACTCAGGGCGGTGTCGCCTGTGGCGAAGAATGCTGTAAGGCAGGGGATATATGCGTAGGCGATAAGTGCTGCAATCCCGGTGTTCTCTGCGGTGGCGGCAAATGCTGCGAGGGAGAGCAATGTACGCCGACGGGTTGCTGCCCTCAGGAACGGTACCTCACAGCAACACACGATTGCTGCCCCCAGGGGCGAGTCGCGTGCAGGGTACGCAAGGAAGGTGCGCCAGGAGGTGAGCCGGGAGGTGAGCCCGGTGGGGAGCCGACGGTCGTATACGAGGAACAGTGTTGTCCGCCAGGATTTTCGTGCGCATCCCAGGCCTGCTGCCCACCTGGTGAGTGCTGCGAGAACAACGTTCCCTGCCCCCAGGGGAAGAACTGCGACAAGGGCAAGTGCTGCTGGCCCGGACAGAAAGCCGAATTCAATCCCATTTCCGGCAAGCTCGAATGTGTCTGATGCTAGCGCTGCAAAGAACGACGGGTCTGGTGCAGGCTCGGGTGACAGGTTGGGTCACGCGGCTTGGAGGGCCGGTGTGGTCAGACGGTCTCGTATTCGAAGGGGGTCAGCCGGCCAAGTGCCGCTTGCCGACGGCGTCGGTGGTAGGTCCGCTCGATCCAGGTCACGATGGCGACGCAGTTCCTCGCGGGTGGTCCACTTCCGGCGGTCGAGGACGTTCTTCTGCAGCAGGCGGCAGGCTGAAGAAGGACTCCATGGCCGCGTTGTCGCCCGCTGCCCCGACTCTCCCTACCGAACCTGCCCTCCGGTGGCGGTCGAGCGCCCGGACGAGCTTCCGGGACCGAAACTGGGCGAGTTCAACTGGTGGTTGCAACACCGGGCTGTTGTAGCGAGCGTAGCTGTTCCTCGAACACCTCCGCCGGGGTCTTCCAGCCGAGGATTTTGCGGGGCCGGTTGTTGATGGCCAGGGCGACGGCTTCGAGGTCCGCGGACGACCACCGGGAGAGGTCTATGCCTTTCGGGAAGTACTGACGCAGCAGCCCGTAGCCCTTTGGTGTTCTCGTTCGTCGGTCGTTGCCAGGGCGAGTGCGGATCGGCGAAGAACACCTTCGTCCCGGTATCGAGGGCGAACTGGGCATGGCCGGAGAGTTCCTTGCCTCGGTCCGAGGTAAGGGTCTTGCGCAGCTGCTCGGGCAGCTGTGCCATCGACGTGGTGAGCGCCGCGTTCATCGCGATCGCGCCGTAGCCCCCGAGCGAGGTGCCGTTCTTCACCGGCGGATTCTCGCCCCAGCCTTCGAGCCGGGGCAAGTGCACCAGGAGTGTGGAGCGGCTGCTGCGCTCGACGAGCGTGCCGATCGCGGAGCGGCCGGTCCCGATGATCAGATGGCCTTCCCAGTGTCCGGGGACCGCGCGGTGCGCGGCCTCGGCGGGGCGTTGGCTGAGGACGACGTCCTCGGTGACATGCCCTTGCGGCCTGTTCTGCGACCGTGCGCGGGGAGTACTCAACGCCCGGCCGGTCCGCAGAAACGCGACCAGCTCCCGTTTGAGCGCACCGCGGCCCTCGATGAACAGCGCCTGGCAGATCGCTTCGTGGCTGATGCGCATGGACTCATCATCGGGGAAATCGACGCGAAGCCGCCGTGAGATCTGTTCCGGGCTCCATGCCGTCGCCCATCTTCTGTCCTGCCGGTGCGGCTTGTTCAGCCCCTTCCACGCGGGCGTCTTGGGCCCGGTGACACCCGAGCCGTCGGGACGACGGACACTGCCGGCGACCCGTTCCTGCACGTATTCACGCAACCTGTCGTTGCCCCCGAGCTTGGCTGCCTTCGGGCGCTTCGCGGCCTGCGGCGCCTTCCACTGAGCGACCGTGGCCCGATACTCCTGCTTCCCGCTGCGGGTGGCGGCGTTGCGACGCAACTCGCGCGAGATCCTCCCCGGGTCGCGCCCGACCGCGCGGGCGATCTCTCGCACGCCCTTGTCCTGGGCACGCAGAATCGCGATCTCCTCGCGCTCCTCGAAGGACAGGTAGCGGCCGGTGGGCTCGGCCAGAGAGATCGGCGGGATGCCGCCAGCGTGACGGAACCACCGAGAGCCGACCGGTACCGAAACCCCGGCCGCCAGCGATGCCTCAGCCGTCGTGATGCCCGTGGCGATCAGTCGCCAGAACGGCCGCTGCACCACCCGCGACGGATCAGGCCGGCCAGGCGAGCGCAGCGCCGGCCTCAGCGCCCGGTCGGCACTCCACTGCCGCCAAAGCTCCTCGGGCGCATCGCCGGTCTTCCGGCTCCAGTCCTCCGTAGCGATCTTGAACACCTCCGAAATCAAGGTGTTGCGACGACCGGTTGAATCCGTCTTAGACCGTGTCCTATGTGGTGAGGCGGACGAGTCGTTTGTAGCAGCAGAGGGCGGCGGCGAGGCCGGGAAAGGCCAGGTAGTTGCGGGGATTGCGCTCGTAGCGGTGGTTGAGCCGGCGGTAGCCGGTCAGCCAGGACATGGTCCGCTCGATCACCCACCTGCGGCGCCCGAGTCGTTGCGAGGACTCGATGCCTTTGCGGGCGATGCGGACGCCGATTCGCTTGCCGCGTAGCCATTTTCGCAGTTCAGGTATGTCGTATGCCTTGTCTGCGTGCAGGCGTCGGGGCGTGAAGTGACGGCCGCGGTGGGGGTCGTGTCTCGTTTGGTGACCGAGCACCATCGGCTGCAGGGCCTGACTGTCGTGGACGTTGGCCGAGGAGAGACCGACGACCAGGGGCAGTCCGTTCGCGTCCGACAGGACGTGCATCTTGGAACCCGGCCTACCGCGGTCCACGAGGCTCGGACCTGTATGTTCGCCCCCCTTTTTTGGCGCGGACGTGGGCGGAATCGAGGACTGCACGGGACAGGTCGAGCAGGCCGGCGTCGTCGAGCCGGTGCAGTATCTCCTCATGCAGCCGGCCCCAGACCCCGGCCCGCGACCAGATCAGGAACCGGCGATGCGCGGTCGACTTCGATATCCCAAAGCACGGTGGCAGTGACCGCCAGGCGCACCCACTCACCAGCACGTAGATGATGGCGGCGAACAACGTCTCATCAGGCGTGTCCTGCGTACCGCCGCCCTGCGGCCGCACCCGAGAGGGTGGGATCAGCGGCTCCGCGATCTCCCACAGACCGTCCGGAACAATCCGACTCCACGTACCCCGCCCCATGACCGGCTCAACGACCGCCTCACCACACAGGACAGGGTCTTAGAACCCAAGAACTGGCTGAGGGTCATTTTTCAGAGACTGGCGACACGGGGCCTGGTCCAACGTCACCGGGGTCCCGTCGCCGCGCTGCCAGTAGGGTCCGCCCCTCATGCCCGGCCCCCACGAGCAGCCGTCGCGGCCCATCATGCCCGGGCCAACACCGGGCCCCCTGAGTCCCAGTCGTCGCCCGCCGTGCATCCGGCGGCCAGTGCGCGGGCGCGCCGACGGTCCGCCTGCAGGGCCTGGGCATGGTCATCGGCCTTCCCCGTCGCTCGCGTGACGGCGGCCGCCCGACCCGGCGGCCGCGGGTCCGTTCTCTCCAGCCGCCCGCCGGAAACGAGGACCGCCCAGGGCCGTCCGGCCCTGGGCGGTGCACCGGTCGGCCCATGAGGGCACGGGGATCCGGGCGACGCGGGAGGGGCCCCGCTACCTCGCGGCCCCGAAGGTCCACACGGCGCGGGCGCCGGGGCCGACCACAAGGGTGGAGTGGCCGATGCGCTCCTCGTGGCGGTGCGCCACCGGGTGGTTGAGGGACATCTCGACCTCGCGCAGCCCGGCCTGCTCGCGTGCCACGGGGACCAGGTGGATAGTGGTCCCCCCGCCCTGCGCCAAGGCGCTGCCGTTGGGGAGTTCGCGCACCATGAAGCCGCCCGCCCGGAGCAGGGGCAGGGTGGCGGCCAGGTCGCGGGCGGTGACCGCGAGGCGGATCGAGGTCACGTCGCGCATCAGGTGGTCGCGGTAGCCGTCGGGCAGGTACCGTTCGCGGCCGACGTCGCCGGGGTACGAGGCCGGTTCGGTGTCGCTGCGTGGGTCGGCGAAGTACTCCGGGAGGTATTCCATGCCCCAAGCGCCGAAGCCGTCGTACTGGCCGGTGGTGAAGACGGCGTCGAACCAGGGCACCGGGGTCCCGTCGCCGAAGTCCCGGGTCTGGCGGAAGGTGATCGGGTTCGGCACGCCCTGGTCGTGGAGGCGGGCAGTGACCGTGGCGAGGTCGCCGGCCCGTTCTGCGGAGATCCCCATTCCGCCGGCGCCCAGGGTGCCGTCCTGGCCTGGGACGTCACCGACGCCGAACAGTTCGAGGTAGGTCTCGCGTCCCCTCAGGTAGCGGCCGGTCCAGGTCTCGCCGCCCGAGCCGGTCGTGGTGCGGACCTGGAAGTCCGCGAAGTAGCGCAGGTAGGCGGAGTGCTCGATGGCGTCGGCGGTCTCCCGGTCGAGCACGCCGTAGGCGTGGTTGAAGAAGAGCAGTTGACGATCCGTCGGCCGCGGCCCTTCCTCCAGCGCCGACGCGATCCCGCTGGTGCCGCCGGCCCACCCTGCCAGTGCCACAGCGAGGATCATGAACACGTGCAACAGTCGTCGAAGTCGCATGCGGGTGATCGTAGGGGGCGCGGCCCGCGTCCACTTCATGCTTTTCCCGTGCGCAAGGCAGGAGGAGTCTTACGGTTGAGCGGTCGTCAGGTCCACGGCCGTCGGCCCGGCAGGCGGGCCCGGCCGACGGCCCGTGGGCCAGGCGGCCGCCCCACTCCGGTCAGCCAGGCGTTCCAGTCGCTCTCGTAGTCCAGCCACATGAGGTCCCTGGCGCGTAACGGCTGGTCCTGGCAGGTCCCGGCCCGACGGGCCATGGAGCGGGACGACGGGGTGGTGGCCGGGTGGGTCAAGGAGGTGTGGCCCTGCGAGGAGGACTCGCGGCGGCCCGCGGAGCCTGGCTCGTCTTCGAGGACGAAGCCGGATTCTCCATGACGCCGCCGCACGCGAAGACCTGGTCACAGCGCGAGGCCGGGCCCCGGTGGTGCGGGTCCGCGGCCGCTCCTGCAGACGGATCTCCATCGCCGCGCTGACCTGCTACAAAGCCGGTCGCCGCTCCAGGCTCATCTACTGGCCCGCCATGGCGACGGCCGTCGCGATGGGCGCAGGAGCTTCTCCTGGCGCGACTCCCGGGACCTGTTGATCGCAGCACACCAGCAGCTCGGTGGCCCGATCGTTCTCGTCTGGCACAACCGCAACGTCCGTAAGGCCGCCGACCTGCAAAAGTTCGCCGAGGCCCGGGACTGGCTGACCATCTACCATCTGCCGCCCTACGCACCCGACCTCAACCCGGTCGAGGGGATCTGGTCCCTCCTGCGACGCGGCTGGCTCTCCAACGTCGCATTCTGTACCCCTGAACACCTCGTCCAGCGCATCCGGCTCGGCCTACGGCACATCCAGTACCGCAGTGAACCCATAGACGGCTGCCTCGCCGAGACCGGCCTGACGTCAGACCCACCTGAGCAACCCGGCCACATCACAAGTTCAACCTCAGTCGTGCAGGGCGGCCGCGAGTGCCTCGGCCAGGGTCACGGGCCGGCGGCCGATCAGGCGGCGCAAGTCGCCGGAGTCGGTGTACATCTCGCCGCGGTTCATACCGCGGTCAGCGTCAGCGAGGACCTCTGCCAGCTCGGCGGGTAGGCCCGCGGAGGCCAGTACCTGCACAAAGTCGGCCACCGGGAGGTCGGCGTAGGTAACCTGCTTTCCGGCCGCAGCGGAGATCGCGGCGGCGAGCTCAGTCAGGGTGAAGGATTCGTCGCCGCCGAGCTCGTACACGGCGCCGGTGTGGCCTTCAGTGGTGAGGACGACCGCTGCGGCCTCGGCGTAGTCGGCGCGGGACGCGGCGCTGATCCGCCCCCCGCCTGCGGCGCCGACGACCGCGCCGTTCTGCAGGATCTGCGGCAGTTGGCTGGTGTAGTTCTCCAGGTACCAGCCGTTGCGCAGCATCACGCTGGGGATTCCGCGGTCCCGCAGGTACGCCTCGGTCTCGCCGTGCGTGGCACCGATGACGGTGGTGGCCGTGTCCGCGTGCGTCGTGCTCGTGTACGCCACTAGCGACACGCCTGCGGATGCCGCGGCGTCGATCACGCGGCGGTGGTTGGCGACCCGCTCGCCCACGGGGACCGAGGCCGAGACCAGCAGCAGCCTTTCCGCCCCCGCGAATGCCTCGGCCAGCCCGTCGGTGTCCGCGAAGTCGGCGCGGCGTACCGTGATGCCTCGGTCGGCCAGATCCTTGATCCCGGCGATGTCCCGGCCGGTCGCGATGATGTCCGCGGCCGGGATCCCGCGCCGCAGCAGTGCCTCGACGGTGAGCCTGCCCAGCTGGCCGGTGGCTCCGGTGACGACGATCGGCATGATGGTCATTCCTTCCTTCCGCGCGTGCCTCGCACGCCTGCCGCGGTCCGTCCGCCGCGGGATGGAACACAGAATGACCTGGACACTCTCTGTTGGGGAGTAGCCACTTCTTGGTACGGTACTTACCGCAGCGAAAGCAATGAGGTGAGCCGTATGGCTGCTGTCGAGAATGTGACCGGGCCCATGCCGTCATTCGATCCGTACGATCGCGGCTGCCCGTCGCGGGACCTGCTCGACCAGATCGGCAGCAAGTGGGCGGTCCTCGTGCTCGGCGAACTCGGCCGGAACGGGACCTCCCGGTTCGGTCACCTCCGGCAGGCGCTGGCGGGCGTGAGCGAGAAGATGCTCACCCAGACGCTGCGCACCCTCGAACGCGACGGGCTGGTCAGCCGGACCGTCTACCCAGAGGTGCCGCCGCACGTGGAGTATGAGCTGACCGCGCTCGGCCAGACGCTACGGGAACCGCTGAAGGCGCTCACGGAGTGGTCCGTGCTGCACATCGGAGAAGTCATCGCCGCCCGCGAGGAGTACGACGACCGCACTGGACGACCCAGGTAATCAGCGGCGGCCAGCGGTCTGGTCACAGACGGCACCTCGCCCAGACCGGCCCGACAAGTCAGACCCACCTAAGAAGCCGTTGTCTTTCCGATCCTGAGTGGTGTCCGTCGAACGGGATTCTCGATGTCCTATCGGTGGGCTACGCTGTGCGGCTATGAATACCGGGACGGCCTTGCGCCACACACGGATTGGTGACCCGGTGCTCTTCTGAGCGCCGTACGGGCCGGTTTGGGCCCGCTGTTCGATCGAGGCTCTTGCGTTGCCGCGCGTGCTCCGCCTCCGTCGTGTTGATCACAGGCTCTGCACGTCAACCACGACAGGAGTACTCATGCCCACCAAGACGCTGCGGATTCCCACCGCGGACGGTCAGGCCGACGCCTTCGCCACCTTCCCCGACCACGGTGAACGGCACCCAGGGGTGCTGATGTACGCGGACGGCTTCGGCATCCGGCCCGTGCTGCGGGAGATGGCCCGCGAACTGGCCGGGCACGGCTACTACGTGCTCGTCCCCAACTCCTTCTACCGGCATGGCCCGGCACCGCTGGTCGAGCTTCCCGAGTACATCGGAGGGGAGGCCCGGTCCGCGGTCTTCGCCCAGCTGATGCCCCTGATCGAGGCGCACACCGCCGAACGTGTCCTGAGCGACGCCGACGCCTACCTCAGGTTCCTCACCACTCAGCCCGAGGTCGGCGCCGGACCCGTCGCGGTGACCGGCTACTGCATAGGGGGCCTCTACGCGATGCGCACCGCTGCGGCCCATCCCGACCAGGTGGCGGCCGTCGCCGCGTTCCACGGCCCCGTGGGCGCCGACGGGCCCGACCTCTTCTCCAAGCTCACCGCCCAGATCCATCTCGGCCACGCCGAAGGCGACATGACACCTGAGGCCCTCGGCGAGCTCAACCAGGCCCTGGATGCAGCAGGTGTCGGCTACACCTCCGAGATCTACCCCGGCACCCTCCACGGCTTCACCATGTCCGACACCGACGCTTACAGCGCCTCCGGGCTGAAGCGCCACTGGGATCGCCTGCTCCCCCTTCTGGACCGCACCCTGGCCAACAGCTGAGACTCCAGCCTGGAAACCAAGCCTGAAACGGCCGCGGCCAGCAGACGGCATGGCGGGCCACGCTGATGTCTCCATGGCCGTGGCCCGCCTCTATTGCGAACGGAACTTCCGTAAAGCGGCGCTTGAGAACTCCAATCCTCCGCGGTCGCAAACGACCTGGCATCCCAGCTCATCAACGGCCCGAATCACGGCGACGCGGCGTGAGCACCGTGAGTGCGGTCAACAAGCCACCGGGCGCAGGCTCCGGCCTGGGAAGCGCCCAGGTGGCGGGCTGGGGTCTGGCCGGTGCCGGTACGGGGGTCGTCATGGCAAGCTCTTCGGCAGGCGGACGACGTCACTCCTACTACTTCGCATGTTCGATTACGCGTGCGAGCCGGCACGTGTGGTAACCGGCCAGTGCTGTAACGGGGCACGATAGGTGGCCCAGACGGACAACTTCGATGCACAGGTCGTGCACCGCGGCCCGTGGACCGCCAGCAGCGGGATGCCGCCACGCAGGACCCCGGCTGGCCCCGCCACGCCGGCCCCGTGACTGCTGGTGCCGCCTACGGAGCACGAAAGGCTCCGTGAGGCAACACACGAGGTGCCTGAGCCCGTCCGCCTGCGCTATTGGGACGAGTGTTGATCCCCTTCCGCGTGACTCAACGGCGGTCTTTCTCACGTTCCGCGACGGAGACCGGTACCCGTTGACCACATGAAGTCAGATCCCCAGACGCCCGCATCCACCATCCTTCCCCCGGCAGCCCCAGGCTGGCGTCGGCTGTGCCGGGCCGCCGCCGTCTTTCTCGGTGTAACGCTCACTGCCGCCCCGCACGCCAGTGCATCGTCAGCCGCTCCCCGCCCCGCGGCTCAAGGCGCGACGCTCGGGGCGACGCAGGAGGCCAAGGCTCCCACCGCTGCTACGTACGGGCGAGCAGTCATCAACGTGACCAGCGCAGAGCAGTTCAACAGGCTGCTCCAGACCAACCCGAAAGTCATCGTTGATTTCACGGCGGTCTGGTGCGGCCCCTGCAAACTCATCAAGCCCAGATTCGAGGGCGGGCCTTGACCCCGGATTTTGAACACGTCTATGCGGCTTGGGCCAGGGTAGTTGCTGCTGGTTGGATGTCGTTCTCGTAGGCGATCGGGGACCGCTGACCGAGGCGGGAGTGCCGACGGCGGGTGTTGTATCGGGTCAGCCAGCGGAAGGCGTCGAGCCTGGCCTCACGCTCGCTCGACCAGCCTTTGCGGCCCTTGAGTGTCTCTCTCTTGAAGGCGGCGTTGAAGCTTTCTGCGGCGGCGTTGTCCGCGCTGGACCCGATTGCTCCCATGCTCTGCCGGACCCCTGCTGACCTGCAGATTTCAACGAAAGTCCTACTCGTATATTGCGAGCCGTGATCGGTGTGCATCACCGCTCCGGCCAGGCTCCCTCGGGTCCGCTCGGCTGCCGCCAGGGCATCGACGACGAGCTCGGTGCGCATGTGGTCGGCGATCGCCCACCCGGCCAGCCTGCGTGAGGCGAGGTCGATGACGGTCGCGAGATAGAGCGGCTTCGCGCCGCTGACCGGGAGGTATGTGATGTCGCCGACGTACTTCGTGTTCACCGCGGCCGCGGTGAAGTCACGGCCGATCAGATCCGGCGCCTTTGCCGCGGCCGGGTCCGGGGTGGTGGTCCGGTGCCGGCGGCGCAGACGGACTCCCTCCAGTCCGATGGTCCGCATGATTCTCGCGACGCGTTTGTGGTTGATTCGTTCGCCCTCGTCGCGGAGTTCGGCGGTGATCCTGGGGGCTCCGTAGGTGCCGTCGGAGTCCTGGTGGACCCTGCGTATCCGGGCAGCGAGCTCGGCCTCGGCGGCCTGGCGGGCAGTCCGCGCGGCCGCGGTGCGGCGCCAATAGTAGAAGCTCGAGCGAGAGATCCCCAGCGACGAGCACAGCCGCGTGACGCCGAATCGGCGCTGATGATCGTCAACGAACTGGCAGCGGTTCACCAGCGCGTCTCCCCTGCGAAATACCGGGCCGCCTTGCGGAGGATGTCGCGCTCTTCCTCCAGCTCACGGATCCTCTTCCGGGCGGCGGCCAGCTCTGCCTGAACGTCGTCACCGCTGGCTTGCGCAGCGGCCAGCGGCGCGGAGTGGGCGCCGGCGCGGCGCTCGTCGGCAGCCCTGATCCAGTTCCGCAGCGTCTCGGTGTTCACTCCGAGATCGGTGGCGACGGACTTGATCGTCGCTCCTGGCCTCGACCGGTACAACGCGACCGCGTCCGCCTTGAACTCGGCGGGATAGTGCTTCATCCCCACGGGGGACTCCGTTCTCCTGGACCATCAAGATCCAAGTGTCTCCGGTGTCCAAAATCCGGGGTCAGGGCCCGGCTTCTCGACAGAGTGGGAGTACCGCACCATCAGGTTCGCGGTCATCGACGTCGACCAAGTTCCGGACGTGTCCGAGGAGGCCGGCATCAGGGCCATGCCCACCTTCCAGACCTACTTGAACGGAGAGAAGAAGGGCGAACTCCTCGGGGCCGACCCGAACAAGCTCCGCAGACTGCTGGACGAACTGGCCACGGCCTAGCTGTATTGACCCAGACCGTTGTTTACGCGGCGGATGGGTGGGTTACCCCCGAGTGCGGTGTGGCAGCAGTGGTGGTTGTAGGGCCCTGCTCTGACCAGGCCCCCGTCTGCCAGGCGAGCGTCAGCGGTACTCCCCACCGGATGTGTCAGCAGGTTGTGCGGAGGGGGTGGACCGTCGCGGTCGTTGCCCCGGCTGGCGATGGGGCGTCAGGGCGCCTCGGGGACACGGGTGCAGGTAACCACCCGAGTCTGCCCGGACTCGGCGTGGTCGGGAAATGTCAGCACCACCTTGTCCTTGCTGTAGCTGACCTGCATTCTCCGGTAGCCCTCCTCCTGGCCGTCTGTCAGTCCCCCGAGATGGTGTACGTGCCTGCCAGCACCTTCTCCACATCCTTGGGCACGTCGTGGACGACGTGTGGCTTCTGCGGCTTGCTGGCCCTCGAATTCCGCCGCGTGATGACCGTCGAGAGATCGCCGGCCGCGAGGGACCACGTTCCTTCCGTGGACCACTGCTGGTCCCCCTCGCCTCCTGTCACCACCCAGTTCCCGCCTTGCGACACCGTGATTTTGGCCCTGTCTCCGGTCTCGGCCTCTAAGTCCCAACTCCCTTGGAGGAACGCGTCCAAGGTCTGGAACTTGAAGCTGGTGGAGTCGCCGCCACGCGAACAGGCAGCCATAGTGGCGGCCAAGAATCCGGCGAGCCCGTACCGCAGTGCGGCCCGACGCCCTACTAGACGTATGACATCCCGAGTGTCCATCGAATCCCCCTGCCTTCGACGTCGCGTCACCAAGTGCGACGTGCACGGCCTACAACATCGCCCCATCGGCGGGCCAGGACCATAGAAACGGCCTTTGGTGACCGAATCCCGCCAGGCAGTCCGGAATGAGGTCAGCGAGGGACACTGGTCCAGCAGCGGATGCCTGGAACATGCCTGGGAACCAGCCGGGGCCAGTGACCCGAGTCAGAGATTCGTCGTTGGTCGGGTATGAGTCGTCCGGGTCCGGGCCACCGGCGGCTCCACGTGCAATTCACACCGACCCGCGCGTCCTGGCTGAACCTTCGGAGATGGTGCCGCCCACCTGGGTGACCTCGCCGTCGCCCCGGCCCGTGCACGACCCTCGGGAGCCGGGCGCCGGAGGCCTCGCGGGCAGACGGGTCAGGAGCCGCAGGAGGAGCGCTCGTTCATGTCGCCTTCAGATGGGGTGAAGGCGTTCCACGTCGTGGGGAACGCCTTCACCACGCTCTCCAGCCGGGTCTGGAAGTCCGTTTTCCACGGGCCCCGTACGTAGCCCTGGAGCGCGCGGAACACAGCCGTGCACGACGCGTCCGGGGTCTGCCTCGGCAGAGCGATCGCGTAGAAGCCGGCCTGTTGTCCGTCGGTCGCGGCGGGCGGCACCTCGAGGTCGTCGTACGCCTCCGTGTAGCCGAAGAGGGCGACTTGGTCGTCGACGACCGCATCGACCTTCCGGGTCCGGAGGGCGGCCACGCAACCGCGTGTGTCGGGCCGGGCCACTACCACGGCCCCGTTGTCCTTGATCAGGGCCTCCTGGGACGTGGAGTACATGCGCGTGCACACGCGTCGGCCGGCCAGGTTCTCGAAGCGCGCGACGGACGTGTCGCCCTTCCTGACCAGGACCCCGTGGTAGGTCCGCAGGTACGGTCCGACGAGCCTGACCTCGTCCCTGCGCGCGGCGCTCACCTCGACGCGGGCGATGACGAGGTCGACCCGCCCGTCCTGGACGGCCGCGGCCCGTTCGTCCGCGTCCAGGGCCGTCAGGACGACCTCGTCGCTGTCGAAGCCGAGCCGCCGGGCGAGCGCCTCGGCCATGTCCACTTCGAAGCCGTGGAGCCGGCCGCCGCCGTCGCGCTCGCTCAGCCCGGGGGCGTCGATCGCCACACCGATCCTCAGCCGGCCGCCGTTCGCCGCCCGCAGCGGATCGCGTGCCGTCCCCGCGGGCGGCGGATCCCAGCCGAGCGAGAGCCACAGCGTCGTCACGAGTGCGAGGCACGCGGCGGTGGTCCTGCGTCGGCGGTGCCGGCCTTCCGAGCGCCGTGCAGCGGTTCGGACAAATTCCTGGTTGTCTTGGCCGTCCGCGTTGTCTCGCCTCGGGACGCGGACGATCCCGGGAGTCCGGGTCTCCTCCCGCTCCCCCCGCTCCCCTCTCTCCCCCCGCTCCCCTCTCTCCTCCCGCTCCACCACGCCCGGCACGATCCGGGAGTCGCCCGCGGAACGCTCCACGGCGGGGAGCCGCAGCTGGACGCGGAGCGCGTCCATCCCCTGGTCGTTCTCGTCCAGTTCCTCGTCGATGGCGTGCAGCTCGGGCGCGACGTCCTCCAGGAGGGACAGGGCCCCCGCGGCATCCGCTGCCACGACGTGGGGCGCGGCGGGAGCGGGAGGAGCGGCCCCGTCCGCCTCCGCTCCGGTCCGCTGCAGGACCTCCAACTGAGCGCGGGTCACCTGCGCCTCGGCGGCCAGCCTCAGCTCGTACGCCTCCTCCCTCGCGCGCCGGGCGCGCTTGAGTTTGAGGTCGGCCTGCCGGCGGTACTCCGCGGACATCCGGACGTGGCGCTGGAGCTCGGCCCGTACGTCGTCACGCGCCCGGTCCCGCTCGTGTTCGAGCACGCGGCAGCGCCGTTCGAGTTCGGACACCAGGTCCTGCAACCGGTCGCACCGGCGCTCGGACTCGTGGAGCCGGCGCATCGCCTCGATCTGGCGCAGCCGCGCATCATCGAGCCGCAGCAGCCCCTGCGCGACCGGATCACCGCGCCTCCGCCCGGTCGCCGCGGTGGGCGCCGGGCCGCCCTCCGGCGCCCGGGCCGGCGCGACGCTGCGCAGCGCCTCCTCCAGGAGGCGACGCCCCTCGGCGAGCTGGCGCTCACGCAGGGCGGGCTCGTGCAGGTACCGGGCCGCCACCTGCTCCAAGAGCTTCGGGGGTATGAGGCGGCTGCCGTTGCGGAACTGCGTCCACAGCGACTTGCTGTACGGAAAGTCGCTCTCCAGCTGCCGGACGCCCACCCCGTTCGTGATCTTCCTGAGCCAGCGGGCTAGTTCGTTCGCCTCCGCCGTGGCGCCCTGCAACTCCCCCAACGGACGCGCCATCGGCCCGCCTCCCCGCCTTGTCTCGCAGACAACCGGGGCGTTGTCACCGATGTCCGATCCGCCACCTGCGGCAGCGTCCCCGGGCTGAGGTGGACAATCCCATCACGGACCAGCCTGTGAGTTCAGCCGATCACCGAACCCGGAGGCTCCCATGTCGCAGCTCACCCGCCCACCGCGCCGGTCGTGGCCGTACGCCTTCACCGGCGTCGTCGTGGCCGCCCTGCACCAGGGGTGGACCGGCGCCGAGGTCGTACGGCTCGCCGCCACCGTCCTGGTCCTCATCGCCGTGATCTGCTCGGTGGGAGAAGGCGGCGACGGCTAGTGATCTGAGTCAGTGATTCGTCTGCAGTGGGCGGCGACCTTGTCGAGGATCTCATCGGCGGTCTTTCTCCAGGAAGGGCCTGGGGTGGTCGTTCCAGTCGGCGCGCCAGGCTCGGATTCGCGTTCGAGGGCCTGGACGGAGCGGTGGACGCCGCGCTTGAGCTTCTTCTGTGTGAGTTCGGCGAACCATCGCTCCACCAGGTTCAGCCACGACGCCCTGGTGGGCGTGAAGTGCGGTGCAACCGCGGGTGGCCAGCAGCCACTTATTGACGTCGGGCGTCTTGTGGGTCGCCATCGATCTCGTCGGCCGGTGCGTCGCGTTCCTCGGCGTCTCTTCCAGCGTTGCTGTGGGACGCTCCCGACGAGCTGAGGTTCAATCCGGCCGACCGGAAACTGATCGGCGCCGGGTTCCGATTGCCTTACGAGGCGGGCCGACGCCGAGGAGGTTGCACGCGTTCCCAGCACACCTCTCGTCCGTCCGGCCGGTCTCCGCGCGGACGAGATCCGGGACTTCCGTCTGGGCGTGACCACGGAGCTCTGCCGCGGCCCCGGCGACACCGTGCTGACCTGCCTGCGGGACCTTGATGTCCTCGACGAGCCGCTGCAGGCCCGCGTCGGCATTGAATGCCCAACGGCCAGACGGCGCCGGATCAATTACGGGTCGACCTGTGGAGCGGAGCCACTAACTGTGGAACTCGTCGTCAGCTGGCCGGAACTTTCCAAGAGGCGCAGAGTTGAGCTCGACCGCCTCTTGACCGACCCCTGACCTGACACGATCTCTGAGACGGCGAAACGCCCGGCTTGCCGGGGCGTTTCGTGCGTGCGCTCAGTTCAGCGCAACCCGTCTGTGTCGTCGTGCTCTTCGCCGACTGGCAGTGGCCGTCGGTCCTCCACCGGGTCATCGCTATAGACGACCGCGGAGACCGCCCTGTCGTAGGCATCGGCGAGGCCGTTACCGCTCGCACCGAGTATGTTCTCCCAGTCAACCCATACCTACAAGCCTACCCGTAGTGCTCGAGGAGCCGAGCGATGTGGGCGTTGAGCTCGTCCGCCTGGGCAAAGATCGCAGCTTCCTCTCCTGGGAGGATGGGCCGTGCGGCCAGTCTCGTCATCGGGCTAACGTCCGTTCACTCGTGGCGGTGACTTTGGCTGTTGACTTCTCCAGCTGGCAGCCCAGCGCCCGATCGCGGACTCCTGGCGCTGGGTAGACGAGTGGGGCGATCCATTTCGCCCCAGCTGGCATCTGCCCAGCGCCTTGCTGGCGTGGTGGGCTGATCAGCAGCGCCGACCTGGCCTCACGCGGTACACCGTCTCGGGCCTGCGCGTGGTGGTCTACCCGTCGGGGCTGGTCAGCTTCTCGACGTTTCGTGCCGCCTTCTGCTGCTGGGCCTGCGCCTTAGAGGTCCTCACAGAGGCCGTTGATCATGTGACTGTCGGCTCGGTTGCTCGTTGGCCCGTTCGTGGCAATGAGGAACTCTCGGCCATAGGACGTCTCGGACGAACTGTGTTCGCTGATAGCGCCGTTGCTGCCGGTTGCGGCGCCGAAGCTGTTGGCAGGGCGGCCGAGGGTTCCGGACCGGACGACAAGACTTCGGACCTACTCGTCTAGGTGCGGGTGCCGCGGCGCAGGCCGTGCCGTACCGCGCGCTGGCTGAGCGGCCCGAGTCCCTCCAGGAGCTGGGCGAGTCCGGCGAGCTGTTCCAGGGCGTCGAGCGCACGCCCGGCACCCTGCGGGTCGACCCCTTCGTAGAGCTCGATGCCGACGAAGGAGGCGGCGGTGGCCCGTGCGAGCCCCGCCGGGTCGATGAACCCGGCCAGCGGAGTGGCGGCGAGCAGCCGGGTGAGCACCGTCTCCAGCTCCTCGATCCACAGGCCGAGCCCGGCCGCGGTGGCGGCCGCGAGGGCGGGCGAGCTCTGTCCGGCCGCCAGCAACTGCCCGAGCACGGCGACGTGTCCGCCGGCCCGTTCCTCGGCGTGCATCTCGCGGGCGAACTCCAGCAGCCCGGGGAGGCTGTCCAGCTCCGCGAGCCGGGGGCGGTAGCGGGCCACCCGCTGCTCGGCCCCGAACCGGCATGCCGCCCCGAGCAGTGCGTCGACGGAGCCGAAGTGGTAGAAGATCAGACCCTGCCCCACCCCGGCGGTGGCGGCGATGGTGCGGGCCGAGGTCTTGGCGATGCCCTGCTCGACCAGGGTGCGCAGGGTCCCTTCGAGCAGCTTCTCCTTGGTGGCGGCGCTCACGCGCGGACCTCCTCGCGCACGGGCCGCAGGTCGCGGCGGACCCCGTGCGCGGCGACGTCCACGTACTCGGCCGTGAAGGACCCCTCGTAACCGAAGAGCGGGCCGAAGTGCCGGTTGACCACGCGCACCCGGATCCGGAACCGGCCGGTGGCCTCGTCGAAGGATTCGCGCACCTCGGCGTCGCCGCCGATGAGTCCGGGGACGCGGACGTCGACGGGACCCTCGCGGAAGCGGTGCTCGCCGGAGCGGATGAGCAGCGAGCCGTCGGGCTCCGCGCTCATGTGGAGGTCGCTGGCCAGGTGCTGGTGGGTGCCCAGGTAATCGAGGATGCAGTCCCGTTCGGGGCTGTGCACCATCGTGGCGTCGAAGCGGTGGGGTCCGCCGGGCAGCCGGAAGGTCCGTACGAAGGTGACGGTCTCGCGTCCGAAGGAGTCGAGGTACGGCATGTTCTCGATGACGAACGGGACGTCGCGCCCCTCCCGCGGAACCAGGATGTTGCGCGTCCCTCCGATCCGCAGGAACGGCTTCACGAAGCGGCGCCCGTGCCAGATCCGGTCCATCATGCCGCGCCCTATGGACCCTTCGCCGCTCTCCAGCCCGACCGAGAAGCGGCGCTGGATCTGCGGGTGCAGGCGGTCGAAGTCGGCGCCCATGTGCGCACGGAAGATCGAGGTCATGACGGCTCCAGGGAGGTCAGCAGGCGGGGGGCGGGGGCGGCCGGGCGGCCCGGCGGCCTGCGCAGGCAGCGGCGGGCGGCCGGGGTGCCGGGCAGCGGGGGCAGGAGCAGCGCGGCAGCGAGGACGAGAAGGGCGGCGCCGAGCGGCGCGCAGGCCAGGGCGACCGCGCAGAGCAGCGCCCGCAGGGCGGTCTCCCCGAGGGCTCGGGCGAGGACGAGTCCGGGCGGGGTTCCGCGTTCGCACCACAGCCGCAGCCGGTCGAAGGACCAGGCGGTGCCCCAACCCATGAGCGGCCGGAACAGCAGCCGGTCGGCGAGGGCGCCGAAGCGGCCCCAGCGCGGGCGGTAGTCGTAGCCGGTCAGGAAGCGGATCCCGTCGGGGCCGGGCACATAGCGCCAGTACCCGCTGCCCTCGGCGAGCAGCGAGAGCGGATGGGCCGAGGCGAAGCGCAGGGCCGACACCCGGCTCCCGTCGAGCCGGTGGCGTTCGCCGGCGGAGATCCCGGTGCCCGCGACGGAGAGGAAGGGCAGTACGCGGGTCGCGTACCGGAAGCGCTGCGGTTCGCCGTCGGCGCGCGGGAGGTGGTCGATGGTGGTGAAGCGCAGGTCCCAGCGCTGGTGTTGGGCCGGCTCCTGAGTGCGCGCCCAGAGCTCGTCCATCTCCGTCCTGATGACGGTCTCGACGTACAGGCTCACGCCCGCCCCTCCCCCTGCGTCTGCCGTTTGAGCGGTCGCTCAAACGGGACCCTAGGCGAGTTTGAGCGACCGCTCAAGGTGACCTGGACCACTGGCCGGGCAGACGAAAGCGCCCCCAGCCGCATGCGGGGTATATCCGCGGATCCGAATCGTTCGACGTCGGCGGCTGGCCGCGGGGCCCGCTCCGGCGCCAACAGCGGCCTCAGGCGCTGGATGGCGATCGCGTGCTTCGCGCGAATGGCTGAAACACCCTCGTCCCGGCTCCACATGGTGAGCGTGATTGTTTGGCGAACACCCAACCGAGTAGGCGTACATCCGTGCGTTCACCGCTTTGGTCACGGTCCAGTCACCCTGGTCCGTTCGCGGTTACACCGCGTACGGATTCGTCCGCCGACGACGCCGGCGCACCATTGGCGTCCCCCTCGACCCGAGGAGCAGCATGACCCCGATCCTCTTCGTCTATGCCAAGGGCGGCCCTCCTCTGGAATACGCGGTCCCGCGCATCGTCGCCCACGCCGAGGTTCACGTCCTGGCGCTCGCGCCGTTGCCCCGTGCCACCGAGTCGGTGTGGTTGCCCGGGTGCGCGTCGGTCACCACCGCCCCGCCGGGCGAGGGGGCGGATCTGGTCGATCTCATCTGCTCCCACGCTCGCCGCGTCGGCGCCGAGGCGGTGCTGACCCTGTCGGAGTACGCGGTGGTGGCCGTCGCCCACGCGAACCTGCGGCTGGGTCTGCGCGGTGCCGGCGAGCGGGTCGCGAGGGCACGCGACAAGCGCCTGATGCGCCGGATCTGGCGGGACGCCGGGGTGCCCGTACCGGGGTTCGCGGAGATCCACGCTCCGGAGGACATCACGGCCGCCTTCGAAACCCTCAGGCCGCCGCTCCTCCTGAAGGCCGCCTGGAGCGCGGGTTCCACGGCCCACCTCAGCGTGTGGGACGAGCAGCAGGCCGAGGCGGCCTGGAAGACCGGACGTTCCGTGATGGAAGCGTCCTCCGCGCAGGGGTATGCGGAACTGCACGCCGCGGACCAGGGCGTCAGTGATTTCCTGCTGGAGGAGATCGTGCCCGGAGACGCCTCCGGCTGGTTCGACGGGGACGGGTGGGGCGACTACGTCAGCGTGGAGGGAATCGTCGCCGACGGCCACTACCACCCGCTGTGCATCACCGGCCGGATGCCCACCATCGCGCCCTTCACCGAGCGGGCGAGCCTGGCTCCGGCCGCCGCCCTCCCGAACGCCTTGCAGCACCGGATCGAGGAGGTGTCGCGCGCCGCCGTCGACGCGCTCGGCCTCGACACCTGCGCCACCCACACCGAGATCAAACTCGGCGCGGACGGGGCCATGTGGTTGATCGAGGCCGCGGCCCGTTTCGGTGGGGTGATGACCACACGGCAGGTGGAGACCGTCTTCGGGCTCGACATGATCGGCATGCTGGTGCGCCAGTTGCTCGGCCGGGAGGTCGCCTACCCGCAGCGGATGCTGACCGAGGGCAAGGGCGCCGCCGGATCCCTCGTCATCCTCGCCGTCGACGCCGAAGGCCGGCCCTGGACCGACCACCCGGCCTGGGACTTCGATGCGGTCGACTGGCCCGCCCTGGTCGCGCCGGGAACCCGTGTGGAGCTGGTGCGCGAGCACAGCCTCACGCCGGGCAGCCCGGTCCCGCCGTACGAGGAGGCAGGAGGGGCCAACTCCATGGCCGCACTGTGCTTTCTCACCGCCGAGTCCGGTCCGGCACTGCTGGCCGACTGCGGCCGGATCCTCGCGGCACTGCCGAACGCCCTGACCGCGCCGCCCGTCACGCCCGAAGCTGCCGTCGCAGCCGCCGCCCCCACCACGCCCTCCGTCCTGTCCGCCGACCGACCGACGCCCGGGAGCACCGCATGACCAACGCCGGAACCATCGCTGCCGCCCCGTCCCCCCGGGGCGCCGCCGTGGACACCCTGCTCACGCTCCCCCTGTTCGAGCAGCTGGCCGGGGTGCTGGGCGGACATCCGTACGTGAAGGTCGTCGTGGACCGCGCCCAGGGCCGCTGGCACGTCCTTGACAGCACCGTGCACTCCTTCCACGTCAACTACATAGCCACCGAGATCCAGGGGCTGACGCTCGAGCAGCTCGACGCCGAACTCGACCGCTTCAACCACGACGTCTACCAGGACCCCGCGCGGCGCTTCCTCCTCGGTGTCCTGTCGCTGCACTCCCGGGGCGGTCCGGCGCAGGACGAGCCGTTCATGGTCCTGGAGACCACCGAGGCCGACACCATGGGCACTGATCTGTTGATCGAGTTCCACACCTTCGTACGGGCCCACCTCGACCCCGGCCTGGAGCTGCTGGTGAAGCCCGCCAACCACGGACAGGAGAACGCCCTCTCGGCAGTGCCGGAGACCGTGGTGCCCCGCGCGCGGGGTCACGCGCTCCTGGCGACCGCGCCCTTCGTACCGTTGACGCTCGCCTCGGCCACCGGCCGGCTCCGCGCCTTCACCTCGGGCGAGGAGTACCTGGCCGCCCGCGGGGACCTCACCTGGTACGACATCGTCGCCATGCCGGTGGTCCCCGACGACATCCCGCGGCTCGCCGGTCTGATCAACGCCCAACCCACCACCCCGCTGTCGCACACCAACATGCTGGCCGCCGGCTGGGGCATCCCCAACGCCATCGTCCGCGGAGTCCTCGACACGATCGCCGACGAGAAACTGGACGGTGCCTGGGTCCATTACGAGGTCACCGCCGACGCCTACGTCATCCAGCGCGCCGAGGAGCCCTCGGACCTCGCCGAACCGACGTGGCACACGCAGCGGGTCCGCCTCGACGCCCCGCACGTGACGGACGTTCCGCTCGTGCCGCTGTCCGCGTTACGCGCCCACGACCGCAACCGCTACGGCACCAAGGCGGCCAACCTCGGCGAACTGCACCACGTCCTGCGCCACGGCTCGGGCCGGCTGACCGGCTACTACTCCGTGCCCCGCCCGCCCCGCCCCGACCTCCTCGGCCACCTGGCCGCCCGGCTCGGGATGCCCGAGGACGGCGACCTCGCCCAGTACGCGGGCGAGTTCCTGACCCGGCACGTCCAAGCGCCGGCGGGCATCGCCGTCCCCTTCTCCGTCCAACAGCGCTTCCTGGACTCCTCGCCGGCCGTGCAACAGAGCATCGGCAAGCTGAAGATGGCCCTGGAACTGAACGCCATGGACGCCGTGGACACGGTCTGCCTCCAACTCCAGCACTTGGTGCGCACCCTTCCCGTGCCCGAAGAGCTGGTGCGCGCCCTGGACACACAGCTGGTCGAGCACCTGGCGGGGACGGGCCGCTTCGCCGTGCGGTCCTCATCGAACGCCGAGGACCTGCCGGGCTTCTCCGCGGCCGGGATCTACGAGTCCCACACCAAGGTCACCGACCTGCCAGGGCTACTGGACGCCATCCGCCAGGTATGGGCCTCGTTACTCTCCCCGCGCAGCGTGCGGCTGCCCCATCAGGCCGGCATCTCCCTGGACGACACCTACATGGGGGTGATCGTCCAGCGCTACGAGCAGTCCCCGCTCGGAGGTGTCATGGTCACCTGCAATCCGACTAACCGGGCCGACTTCCGCAACGTGTACCTCAACTGTGCGCACGGGTCCACGGCCGACGTCGTCGACGGCCGGACGATGCCCCTGCAGTACCTGTACAACACGGTCGAGGGCGGCGGCCGCACCATCTCGCTGGGCGCGGCCACAGAGGACCTGCCCCAGGAGACGAGGGCCCACCTGGGCCGGCTGGCCTTGGCGGGCCGCCTGCTCCAGTCCCATTTCGCCACGGACTACACCTTCGCGGGGCCGCTCGACATCGAGTGGCTGCTCGGGCCGGGAGGCGTGCCCCACATCCTCCAGCTGCGCCCGTACAGCGCCTGAGCCGCCCGCGCTTCCCCCCTGTCCCGCCCACCCGAAGGGCCACGCCGATGCCCATGCCCGTGTCCCTGCGTGCGCGCGTGAAGCGCCGCGACCGTCCACCGGCCGCGGTGCTCCGCGTGATCCGGCTCAACAACGGTTTCCAGCTGTTGTTCAACCTGCTGTGGTGGATGCCGGTCTTCTACCAGTACCAGAAGCAGGCAGGCCTGTCGGACAGCCAGATCTTCGGCATCCAGAGCGTCTACTACGTGGCGTTCTGCCTGCTGGAGATCCCCACCGGCTTCCTCGCCGACCGCATCGGACAGCGCCGCTGCATGCAGCTCGGGGCGGCCGCCATGGTCGCGGCGAACCTCCTTCCGGTCGCCTCGCCGTCCTTCGCGGGCTTCATGGCGCACTTCCTGGCCATAGCCGCCGCCCGCTCGCTGGTGTCGGGGGCCTCCAGCGCCTACCTGTACGAGTACCTGCACGAGCACGGTGCGGACGCACACTACGTACAGGCCGAGGGCACCGCCCGAGCGCTCGGCCTCTGGGCGAAGATCGCCTGCTGGCCCCTGGTAGGCGTCCTGATGCACGTCCGGCACGAAGCCCCTTACGTGCTGACCGCGCTGTCCGCACTCGGTTCGCTGGCCTGCGCCGCGGCCCTCCCGGCGATCGAGGCGCCCAGCGGGGGCGCTCGCCCGCCCGCGGACCGCGTCGGGCTCCTCGCCTCGACCCGCCATGCCGCGAAAGTGCTCGGCACGTCACGGTCCCTCGGACCTTTGATGGTGCAGGGCGTGGCCCTGTTCACGCTCGCCCGCATCTGCCAGGTCAACCTCTTCCAACCGCTGCTCCTCGAGAAGAACCTCCCCGTCGCCGACCACGGTGCGGTGCTGTCGGCGATGACGGTCGCCGAGGCCGTCGGTTCGGCCAGAACCGGCTGGTTGCGCAGCCGACTGTCCGACATCACCGCGGTGACCGTCCTCAGCGTCGTCATGGCGCTCACGCTCGCGGCCACCACCCTGTCGGGAGGGCTGGGCACGATCCTGTGGCTGTGCGTGTTCGCCGCCGCGGCGGGCCTTGCCTATCCGGTGCAACGCAACCTGATCAACGCGGCCATCCCGCCGACCCCCTACCGGGCGACCCTGCTGTCGGTGGAGTCCATCGTCGACCGCGGCGTGTGCGCGCTGGTGGCGCTGGCCGTCGGCGCGTACCTGGAGGCCGACCGCCTTGACCTGCTCCTGGTGCACGCTGCGGCGGGCACCTGTCTTCTGCTGCTCGTCGTGGGCGTCGTCCTCGGGCGGCTACGCCGGGACGGGGTACGTCCAGCCGCACGTCAGCCCTCCTCGTAGGAGGCTCCTGAATGGCTGTGTCGCCCTCTCAGGCCGCGGACGAGGGTGGCGTGTACGGCCCCGGGGGGCGTGTTGGGCCGGGCCGCGGGATGGTGACGGCGACGAACCACATGTAGCCGATGCCGGTCGGCGCACGGGGCCGGTTCGACAGCTGCGAGGACGACGAGGTCGCCCCCGACTCCGCGGTTCAGATGATGGAGAGCGTCGCCTGGGTACTGGGGCGGCGCCGCAGGACCAGCGCGACCGGTTCCTGACCGTCGTCGCAGATCTTGCCGAGGCCGACCAGGACCCGGTGCAGCAGGAATTCTTGGAGGCTTTCCCGTTCTCCTGCCGCCTGGTCGACGAGGAACCCGAGGGCTCAGGTCGAGCCGAATCCTGACCAGGCGGAGGTGCCCGGCTGCAGACTGTGGGTCTCGCTGCGGCGGGTCGGCTCGGAGTGGTCGCGCTCGGCCTGGTGGTCCAGGATCGGCGGCAGGTCGCCCTCCGTGAACCGTCCGACCATCGCGGCGGCGCCGAGCGCGCGGTCGAAGTCGGCGGTGCCGTAGAGCTTGGCGAGCGCGATCGCATCGGTCATCTTCTCCCTGATCCGGCGGATACCGGTCGCCGCCGCGTGCGAGGCAGTGACAGTTGGTTTTGCCGCTGGAGGCCGGGACGGGGCGACGCCGCACAGGGCTGCAAACGAGGCCTCGGTTTGGCAGGCAGTCGGGATTTCCCCGGCGGTGATCAACAGCTGGATTGCGTTGTCCGGGCCGACGCCGTAGGCAGCCCGCAGGCTGTGTTCGGTGACCACACCGTCAGTACGGCCGTGAGTTCGTCGTGCTCGGCGGCCAGGGCCTGGACGCGTCGCGCGAGACTCTTCAGGGCGGTCAGGACAGTCTTGTGGCAGAGCCACGACCACCGGAACCGCGTACGAGTACCAATGTCAGTGGCGGCTGGCATGATCACCGCCATGTCTGATCCCACACCTGCCATTACCGCGTACTGGGACGCTGCCGCGCCTGCTTTCGACGACGAGCCGGACCACGGCCTGCGCCATGAGCACACCCGGGCTGCCTGGGCCCGACTCTTGAACTCCTGGGTGCCCGAAGGGCCGGCCGATGTCCTCGATGTCGGCTGCGGTACCGGATCGCTGTCTTTGCTGTTGGCAGAGGCCCAACACCGCGTCACCGGCGTGGACCTGGCGCCACGGATGGTGGAGCAGGCCAGAGCCAAGATCACGGCCGCAGGCCTTCCTGGCCGATTCCTCGTCGGTGACGCCGCCGTTCCACCGACCGGCGCGGAACGGTATGACGTCCTGCTCTCGCGGCATCTGTTGTGGACCCTGCCCGACCCCGAGGCCGCGCTGCGCGAATGGGTCGCCCGGCTGCGACCCGGTGGCCGGCTGGTACTGATCGAGGGACGGTGGCGGGAAGCCGGGCAGAGCGGCGTGCCCTACGTGGCAGGAGCCGAATCACTTCCCTGGCACGGCGGCATCACCGCCTCGGATCTTGCCGCCGTCGTCCGTCCCTTCGTTGCCAGCCTCCACATCGAGCCGCTCAGCGGCGACCCTGAGCTGTGGGGCGGACCCGTCACCGACGAGAGGTACGCGCTGATCGCCCGTATCTGACCTGGACGTCGCCCCGCCCAAGCGCCGTATCAAGGGTGGACAATCCAGGTGAGCACATCTGGGGAACGGGCAAGCAGGAGGCAAGGAGATTCGGGGAGTCTCACCACGCCTGGACGGAGGGGCAACAACGCCGGCATCATGCCGCTCTCCCCGCTGGAGGAGCTCCGGACCCAGGACTGGGACCGGGTGTTCGACGTGAACCTGCGGGGAGTCCTGCACGGGATCGCCGCAGCCCTTCCGGTGATGCTTGTCCAAGGCCGGTAGCACATCGTGAACATCGCGTCCGTCGGAGCGTACGAGGTCGTGCCCACCGCCGACCGTCTCCTGTGTCCAGCGATGTGCCGCCACCGCCCGCCGTGGCGGTGGCGGCGCCCGGGGGTGGGGGTGTAACCGTCCCGGCTGCTGGGTCCTCGAACTGCGGAGCTCCTGGTCGTTGCCGCGGGGTGACGCCGGTGAGGTACATGTCGAGCAGGGGGAGCTCGCCGGGCCGGGATTGGTGGACCTCGCAGGGGCCCGTTGCCCAGGCGCCGTCGGGTTGCTGCTCGTACACCAGCGCCCACACCGCAGCGCCTGGTCCGGGGACTGCCCCCTCCTGCGGCAGCCGTCTGCGGCGGGTCATTCCCCGTTGAGCCAGCCGCATACGTAGTACTGCTGGTCCGGAGTCCGCTCGATGATCCATTGGTTGAGGACGTCGCCCGCGAGCTCGCCCGTCTCCGGGTCCCGTCGAGTGATCTTCGCTTCCACGCTGAGCTCGTCCCTTCCCTCGGGAATGTCGTAAGGCTGGAGTTCCCAGCGGTGGACGTAGTAGCCGTTCAGAGCGAAGCCCAGGAGGGTGGAGCGCAGGCGCGGGCAGGTTCCCTTCCGCAGGGAGGTCATGTCCTGGTCGGCCAGCCCGTTCATGTAGAGCGTGAAGACGCGCTCGATGGCCCCACGATCGAGAGGGGTGTGGGTGGGCCGGCGGGTGGCGGGAGAGGTGGAGTTCGGGTCGGGGTGGGGGCTGGTTTCGGCGGTGAGCGGGGCCGCCGTGGTGGGTGCGGGAGGGGAAAGGGACGGGGAGGCGGTAGGGCGGATGGGCGCCGTGGAGCCGCTGGCACGGGTGCGGCCGTCATCTTCACCGGTGGCTTTGAGCTGCGGTAACCACCAGGGCATAGCCGCCAGGACGGCCACGACGACCGCCACGAGGCCGCCCAGGAGATACGCCCGCCGCCGGGCAGCGCGGCCAGGGCCCGGAACCGCCGGAGACAGGCGGCTTCCTCCTGAGCCGTCAGCCGGGGCTGTCCCCAGGTGCAGTGTGGACGCTGAGGTCGATGCGGGGTCCGGCTGGGCAGGCGCGGCCTCGCCCGCTGGGCCGGTGAGCATTGCGTAGGCCTCCTCAGCAGTGAGGCGCTGTGTCGGGTCTTTGCGCAGCAGGCCCGAAAGGACCGGGGCGAGCTTGCCTGCGCGGGTGGGGATGGCCGGCTCTTCGGTGGCGACGGCGACGAACACGGCCCAGGAGCCGGAGCCGCTGAACGGCGGGTGTCCCTCCACCGCGGTGAACAGCGTCGCGCCCAGGGACCACAGGTCGGATTCAGGTGTTGCCGCAAGGCCGCGCACCTGCTCGGGGGACATGTAGGCCGGTGTCCCCATCAGGGCTCCCGAGCGAGTGAGGCCGGGCTCGCCCTCGACAGCGGCGATCCCGAAGTCGGTCAGCACCGCCCTGTCGCCTTCGAGCAGCACGTTGGCGGGCTTGATGTCCCGGTGTGTAACGCCTGTGGCGTGCACGGCGCGTAGGGCGTCCAGGACCTGCCGTCCGATCCCGGCGACCCGGGCCGGCGGCAGCGGGCCGTCCTGCTTGATCAGGTCGTCCAGGGAACGGCCGTGGACGAGTTCCATCACGATCCACGGGCGGCCGGCATCGTCGGATATCCGGTCGTGGACGGTGATGACGCCCGGGTGTTTGAGCCGGGCCGCCGCGCGCGCCTCCCGGTCCAGCCGAGCCATCCAGGTCTCCCGCTGGACAGCGTTGAGATCGTCGGGCAGGCGGAGCTCCTTGAGAGCGACCTCCCGGTCGAGTTGCTCGTCGTGGGCCCGCCAGACGGTTCCCATGCCGCCCTGGCCCAGCAGTTGGGACAGCCGGTACCGGCCGGCCAGCAGTCGTCCGCGATCATCAGTCACGAGGGGAACCTAACCCACACCCGGGGGGAGGACGCCCGGCTGCCGTCGGGCCGCGCATCCGCTGCGGCACGAAGTCCAGCAGAGCGCGGCGCCACTGCGCCGGTTTCCCCGGCGCCGCCTCCCGAAGTGCGGCACCCGTGCCTGCCGACCTGAGTACGAGGCAGCCCGCTTGGCTGACACAGAAACGGTGGTCGACTGATCACCAGCCAGTAAAACACCGGCAGGAAAGTCGGAACGGTACATTCCCGGCCAGCCAGGATCCGATCGGCAATGTGGTGCGGACACATCGTTGCGTGCCGTGTGGCCGTCAGGACCCGATCGGTTCACATCTATCGAAGCTGTGCCCGATGCGCGCCGGTACCCGCGGGTACAGCGAACGACCGCCACTCGCCCCCCGGCCCGGGCGGCCGCGCCGTTACGCGCTGGCTTCGGGTCAATCGCTGGGGCCATGCTCATGTTCCAGGAGCCCACACACGGGCCGCCCTGCGAGGGGTGCATGAGCAGACAGGTCGTTGCGGCTGATGCCGGGCAGCGAAGCAGTTGGCCCCCGCCGGCGGGTTCCGGAATGGCCCTACTGCCCTCCAGGCCAGGTCCGATGGTCCCCGGCAGACAACGCGCGTGGGGCGTTCGGCGCGCTTGGGGTGATCCAGCGGACGAGCGCTGCGTGGGTTTCGTCGTCGAGTGACGACAGGATGCAGATGGCTTCCAGGTCGCCGGGGAGTGGGGAGATACCGGCGGCGGTCAGGGCCGCTTGCAGGTCCAGTCTCCGACGGTCCATGGGCGTGATGGACCAGGCCGGGCGCGGGTCGGACGGCGGGCGGTGAGCCTGATGGCCTTCCCCGGCCGGAGAACACTGCCAGTCCGTGTCACCTGGACGGCTCTGCGCCGGGGCGGCGTGGACGGTCGGCAGGTCGGTGTCTGCGCCTGGGAAACGGTAGGGGTCCAGGTCCAGCTGAGGGATCGTGACCTCGGACGGATCACAGTTCCATGGCTCCACAAAAAGACCTTCCTGGATCGGCTGCTTCCACATCAGCTCTGGGCACCGCTGCAGCCGCGGTGGGGGCCGCCGGAGCGAACCCGTCCCGTCGAACGGGGGGGACGGCCAAGCCGACGGGGCGCGATTCGAGCCCTCTCGGGCCCTGTCTCGTCCGACCACTCGCCCTTCCCAGCCCCGTACGACACGCCGGATTGGGGACTTGGCGGGGCCGAGCCGGTCGGGCCGTTGGGGGTGGGGGTGTTGCGTGCCGCGGCTGCTTGCCGCGGCACGCCGCTGCTGCTGGTGGCCGGCAGTCACGGCCCCCGACGGTGTGGCTGCCGGGTCGGATCAGCGGGGGTCGCGGTGTCCGTGGCGGCCCCAGGTCTCGGTGTCCACGACGCGGCCGCGGTCGTCGCGGAGGGTGGCAGTGTCGCGCTCGTCCCAGATCTGGTGGCGGCGGTCCTGGTAGACGTCGCGGTGGGTGTCGCGGCCGTAGCCGGTGTGGACCTTGACACTGGAGTGTCCCTCGAGACGGAGCCCGGCGAAGCGGTAGCGGTTGCCGTCACGGTCGGTGAGGGTGAAGCCGTGGAGGTTGACGGAGTGCCGGCCGGTGTTCCTCACCTCGACCCACTCACGGTTCAGGGCCCGGTTGTCGCGTCCGCGGCTGCCGGGCTGGACGTCGCCGATGACGATCGAGGCGTACCCGCCGCGGTGGTCACGCCGGTCGTCGTCGTGGGCGACGGCCGGAACAGCGGCCGCCCCGATCAGTGCACCGGCGGCCAGGACCGCGGCGACGGTACGGCGGGTGGCGAGGGAAGCTGACATGCAGATGACTCCTTCTGATCAGCCGGCCCGGCCTCATGCAGGCCGGGCGGGCTCCGTGCGGTTCCCGGCGTCCTGCCGAGGACCCACACCCTGACCCGCCCCCGCCGTCAACCGCCACAACTCATGACGGCCGTTTCCCAATGCGGACATATCCGTAACTCTCCCTTGCCAACTGCAAGCGTCAATTGCCAATTGACACCGTCCCACTGCCAAGCCGGAACAGCCCTGCCCGCACCACAAAGAGGATTACCAGCCAGACAAACAGCTCATTCACGCCAGCCGGTGCTGTGCGCCGAATGCGCATACAGCTCCGTAACAGCCGCTTCCATCGCAGCCCCGAACCGGTTTCCGCCACACCGCGCAGACGTACGGACGTAGACGCCGGCTGCTGCGCGCCGATGGCCCGCTAGCCGCTGGGGCGAGGAAACCGCGGCCGAGCTGTCGCGAATGTTCAAGGCTGCTCGCCTCCACCGACGCCGCTCGCATCTGGACGGTGCAGTCCGGCGTCTGCCCCGAGAACATCGCCAGCCTCGTCCTCCACCAGCGCGCCGGCTTCCGCATCATCTGCCCCCCCCCAACGCATCGGCCGCCACCACGGCACACCGCGCGACGTCGTCCTCGTCGAATGCCGCGGCCCCGCCCTCACCTGACCGGCCGTACTGCGGCCGGACCAGCGCCGGGCTTCCCCGGGGGCCAGCAGGCGGGTCAGCTCGTCGATGGCCTCCGGAGGGCCTGAAGTACCGGCGGACATTCTTCGGCTTCTTGTGGCGGGACTTCGCCTCGGCATCAGCAAGGACGCCCCGACTCCCCGATCCCCCAGGCGATCACTCACCACGTCGGGCGCGTCGAGCGGCCTGCGAATACGCGACACCGCAACATGCGAGCCACCGATCTCGAGCTCCTGATCGGCCTCGGACCGCCTCGTTCAGCTCGGCCCGCATCTGCACCGCCCCGGCATCGTGCGCAGCAGGATGCACCCCCCCTCCGCGGCGTGACCCACATCACAGTTGATTCCTGTCAGGGATCGGGGCGCTGCGCCGCTCAAGCCACCGAGAGCAGGCAGAGCGACAGGAGCGAGACATGAAACAGCACCGCATCGTCGTCCTCGGCGCCGGATACGCCGGGGCCTACGCGGCCGGGACCCTGGCCCGTCGACTGTCCCGGGAGGACGCCGAGATCACCGTGGTCAATGCCGAGCCGGACTTCGTCCAGCGGCTGCGGCTGCACCAGCTCGCGGCCGGCCAGGATATCGAGGCCCCCAAGCTTGCCGACGTCTTCGCGGGTACGGGGGTCCGGCTGCGCCTGGCCCGTGTCACCGCCGTCGACCCCGAGCGGCAGGTCGTCGCCGTGGCCGACGCCGACGGTGGCGGCGAGCTCGGATACGACACGCTCGTCTACGCGCTCGGCAGTCACGGCGATGTCCACGGCGTCCACGGCGTCGCCGACCACGCGTTCGACGTCGCCGCCCGGCCCTCCGCGCTGCGGCTGCGCGAACGCCTGGCCGGCCTGGGCGACGGAGGGCGGGTGGTGGTCGTCGGCGACGGGTTGACCGGCATCGAGACCGCCACCGAGATAGCCGAGTCCCGGCCCGGCCTGTCGGTGGCGCTGGTCGCCCGCGGGGAGCTGGGGGCCCAGCTCTCGGCAGGAGCTCGCGGCCACCTCCGCCGGTCATGCGAGCGGCTGGGTATCACCGTCTGGGAACGCACCGAGGTCGAAGCCGTCGAAGCAGCGCGGGTGCTGTGCGCCGACGGCACAGTCCTGGCGTCCGACGCGACCGTGTGGACGGCCGGGTTCGCGGTCAGCCCCCTCGCGGCCACCGGCGGGATCGAGGTCACCGAGAACGGTCGGATCGTGGTCGACCGCGCCATGCGGTCGGTCTCGCACCCGAACGTCTACGCCGTCGGCGACAGCGCCTACGCCATCGGCGACAACGGCCGCCCGATGCCGATGTCCTGCGCCTCGGCCGGCTATACCGGCCGGCAGGCCGTGGACGCGATCGTGGGACGCCTGACCGGCCGTGAGATCGCGAACACCAAGCTGGAGTACGTGGGCAACCACATAAGCCTCGGGCGGCGGGACGGGATCCTTCAGATGGTCGGCGACGAAGGACAGCCGAAGCCGAAGTTCATGGGTGGCCGCAAAGCCGCGCGGATCAAGGCGGGCATCGTCAGGATGTCGCTGTGGGCCACCTCGCACCCGACATTCGGCCTTCCCAAGCGCAAGCGCCGCCTGGCTGCCGCGCCGGTCGCATCGTCCGCAGAGACGGCGGTGGCGTAGCCGTGCGAGTCGGATCCACTCAGGCGGCCGTGCCCGCAGCCGATGTGCCGGCCTCGCCCTGGCCGACCGTGGCCAGGGCGGTCGCCCTGCTCACGGTGGGCATCAGTCTGCTGCTCACCGCCTTCGCCTGGCCGTCGGTACGCTCGTCGGTGCATGACGTGCCGATCGCCGTCGCCGGGCCCGCCCCCGCCGTCGAGCGGATCACGTCCGTACTCGACCAACGCCTTCCCGGCGGCTTCGAGGTCACCGAGGTCGCCGACACCGCCGCCGCCGAGCGACTGATCCGCGACCGTGAGGTGTACGGGGCGATCGACCTCAGCTCCGGCATCCCACAGGTCATCACCGCCTCCGCCGGGAGCACGGCCGTAGCGCAGACCCTGAACGGCATTGCAACCATCCTCGGCCAGGCACGGGAAACCGGCCCGGCGCCCGCCGCCCGAGACCTCGTCCCCCTGCCTGCCCACGACCCTCGCGGCACCGGACTGGTCGCCGGGGCCCTGCCGTTGGTCATGGGCGGCCTGCTCGCCGCCCTGCTCCTGACCAGGCTCGTCCGTGGCACCGTCCGCCGCGTCACCGGAGCGCTCGCCTTCGCCGTGACCGGCGGCCTTGCCGTGGCGGCGGTCCTGCAGTTCTGGTTCTGCTCACTCGACGGCTCGTACTGGGCCAACTGCGGCGCCATCGCCCTGACCGTCGCGGCCATTTCCCTGACCGTCCTCGGTCTCGAGTCACTGCTCGGGTACGTCGGCTTCGGCCTCAGCGCCGCCACCATGATGCTCATCGGCAACCCCCTGTCGGGCACCGCGACCGCACCGGAGATGCTCCCCGGCTGGTCCGGCACCCTGGGCCAACTGCTTCCACCCGGGGCAGGCGGTCAACTGCTGCGTTCCACCGCCTTCTTCGACGGTCACGGCGCCATCCGCTCCGCCGCCGTCCTGGCGGCCTGGCTCACGCTCGGATCGGTGCTCTGCCTTGCCGGCGGGGTGCGCACCCGCCGCACCGCCGCGGCCACTGTCGAGGACCCGACTGCCCGTGCGGCAGTCTGAGCCCTTCCTTCGCCTCCGCAAGATCGTCTAGGGTGGTTCATGTGGACAGCTCCGCCGCTGATCGCTTCGACACCGATCGATTCGAGGCCGGCCGGAGCCGGCTGGCCTCGCTGGCCTATCGGCTCCTCGGCTCCGCCGTCGACGCCGAGGACGTCGTGCAGGACGCGTTCCTGCACTGGCAGGCCGCCGACCGGCAGCGGATCAGGGTGCCGGTGGCATGGCTGACCAAGGTCGTCACCAACCTCTGCCTCGACCGGCTCCGCTCGGCACAGGCCCGCCGTGAACGCAGCGCCGGCGCTTGGCTGCCCGAACCGCTCCTCGACGGCGATCCGATGCTCGGCCCGGCCGACACCTTCGAGCAGCGTGAATCGGTCTCCCTGGCCGTACTGACACTCATGGAGCGACTGTCACCCCACGAGCGGGCCGTTTACGTCCTGCGCGAAGCGTTCTCCTACGGCCACGCCGAGATCGCCGAGATCCTCGACATCAGCGAGTCCGCGAGCCAGCAACACCTCCACCGGGCTCGGCGGCGGGTCACCGCCGTCCGCCGCGGCGGCGGCGAGGTGGACGCGGCGTCCGCCCGCAGGATCGTCGAGGAATTCCTCGCCGCCGCCTCCTCAGGCCGCACCGAACGGCTGGTGGCGCTGCTCACCGATGACGTGATCGCGATCTCCGACGGCGCCGGCCTGGCCGAGAAGCTGCTGCGGTTCGACACCCCGGAGCGTGTCGCCCGCGTCGCGCGGGCCGGATTCAAACCCAGCCCCGCGAAGCGGCGACTGGCCGGCGGCACGCCCGCCATGCACTACGCGGTCGTCAACGGCACCCCCGCCATCCTCACCGTGGTCGACGATCAGGTAGTCGGCTCCGTGACCTTCGACCTCGCGGGCGGAAAGATCGCCACCGTGCGCGGCATCGCTGCTCCCGCCCGCCTCTCCCGCCTCACCGAAGCGTGGCGGCAACAGGGATCGGACACACCGCTCATCGCCCAGTGGTGACCCGACGTCAACCACCGGCCCGGCGCACCACCTGTGAAGAGGGCTGGGGGTGCTGTGCTGCGCTCCGTATGCGTAACTGCGACCGCTACGGAGTCCATTGCCCTCATACCGAAAGCTGCGTGGGCACAGCCCGATTTCTGTGTGGCGGCCAACGGCTCCGTGGTCGCACAGGTGAGCAGCGGCGTGTACCGGGCGACTGGTACCGGCTCGGTGGCGATCGCCAAGTGGTCGGAGAGGTTCGCCGCCGCCGATGGCGGAGACCTGTAGTCGTCGGCGGCGAGATAGCGGAAGGAGTGCGTGCTGCGGGGGGGGGGGTCTCTGGACCCGGAGTTCCGAGCCCGGTTGTGCCGCGAGGTGCAGCTCTCGGCCCGCGTGTCCGGGTCCTGCCTGATACCGCACCTGGCCGCCGACCCGGAGGCCGAGGCCCCGTGGCCGGCGGCCGAGTACGTGCCCGGCCCCACCCTGAACCAGCACCTGCCCAGCCACCGGCCCCTCGCGGGCGGCTCCCTGTACGCGCTGGCCACCGGCACTGGGCAGGCCCGGCTGCGATTCACGACGCCGAGGTGGTGCACCGCGACGTCAAGCCGCAGGACGTCAATTTTGTCCCCGGGCGGGCCCCGCGTTCTGGACTTCGGCAGCGCCCGCGCCGGCGACGGCAGCTCGGTCACCCGAATTGGAGTGATGACCTGCTTCCGGGGCGAGGCGGAGAACGAAGTGGTTCTCGGCGTCCAGCACGACGTCAGTTGGGGTCGTGGGCACGGTGGCGAGTAGTGGTCAGGCTCCGGTCAGCCAGCCTTCTTCGAGACCCCCCAGAACGAACCCGTTTTCGAAGCGCACCCTGTATCTGATCTGATCGCCGACTCCGGCGTCGTGCCCTCCGTGCTGGATGATCTGCTGGCGAAGGTTGTCGATCACACCGGCCGTGAAGCCGTCGAACTGGGCTCCGCGTACTTGCCGTTCGAATTCCGCCAGCCCTTGCTGGGCCATGCTGTCGGCTTCCTTCGCCGAGCCGGTGACGATGCCCTCCAAGCCCTCGGCCAGCCACAGTGGACCGGCGAAGCCGATCCTGCCCGGCGTGTCGTTCGCGGTGACCTGCACATCCCTGGTCAGCTTCACCTTCGCGCCGGTCTCGTACGGCATGGGAGCACCCCCTCGTTCGATCTTGGTCATGATCAAGGCAAGCGTAGTCGGGACGCCCTGGGCGGGGTTGGTGTCCGGCAAGATCAGGAGCCCCACGGCTTGGCAGCGGCACCGCGGCCTCGACCGCTCACCGCCCCGCGAGGCAGACCGGGCGGCGATGGCCTCGGCCTCGGCGTGTGGCCCGGTGAAGGAAGGGAGTCAGCACATGCCGCTACGACACGGGCCCTCTCCGCCTCCTCGCGCGACGGACCGGTCGTTCCCCTCCGACCAGCGGAACGGGCTGGTCCGTGAGGGTGGTTCGAAGGGGACGGCCGCCGTCGAAACTCTCAGGCCGCCACTTCTCCTGAAGGCCGCCTGGAGCGCGGGTTCGAGCAATGCTCAGGACTTGTGGATCAGCTCCTGGGAGCACGCGACGGGCGTACCTTCCAGGGTGATTGATCGAGAAGTCACCGAGTAGACCTGCGTTGCAGCGCAGGTCAGGAAGGTGCTCCCGTGCTGAGCGCAGTCACCGCCGAGGGTTCCGCCGAGTCCGGTTCTCTGATCGACGAGATCGTCCGCGAGGGCGCCCGTCGGATGCTGGCCGCCGCGCTGGAGGCCGAAGTGAACCAGTACATAGCCGAGTTGGCCGCCGAGAGGGACGAACGCGGACACCGGCTGGTGGTCCGCAACGGCCACCACCGGCCACGCACCGTGGTCACTGCCGCGGGCCCGGTCGAGGTGCAGGCACCGCGGGTCAACGACCGCCGCGTCGACGAGGCCACCGGTGAGCGCAAGCGATTCTCCTCCAAGATCCTTGCCCCGTGGTGCCGCAAGTCCCCGAAGATCTCCGAGGTGCTGCCGCTGCTCTACCTGCACGGACTGTCGTCACCGGGGACTTCGTCCCGGCACTGGAGCAGTTCCTCGGCTCGGCCGCCGGGCTGTCGCCGGCGACCGTGACCCGGCTGACGAAGCAGTGGACCGACGACCACTCCGCCTTCCAGGAGCGCGACCTCGCGGACCGCGACTTCGTCTACGTCTGGGCCGACGGCGTGCACCCCAAAGTGAGGCTCGGCCAGGCGCACTCCTGCGTGCTGGTGCTGCTCGGGGTGCGGCTGGACGGCACCAAGGAGCTCATCGCCCTGGCCGAGGGCCTGCGGGAGTCCACCGAATCTTGGGCCGACCTGCTGCGTGACTGCCGCCGCCGCGGCATGCGCGACCCCGAACTGGTCATCGGCGACGGCGCGGTGGGACTCTGGAAGGCCCTGGCCGAGGTGTTCCCGGCCGCCCGGCATCAGCGCTGCTGGGTTCACAAAGCCCGGAATGTCACAAACTGTCTCTCGAAGTCTGTGCAGCCCAGTGCGACGAAGGCGATGCAGGAGATCTACAACGCCCAGGACCGCGCCCACGCCGAGAAGGCGATCGAGGGCTTCGCGAAGACCTATGGCGTCAAGTGGCCCAAGGCCGTCGCGAAGATCACCGAGGACCGGGACGAGCTCCTGGCGTTCTACGACTTCCCGGCAGAGCACTGGATCCACCTTCGGACAACAAACCCCATCGAGTCCACGTTCTCCACTGTCAAGCTGCGGACCAAGGTCACCCGCGGTGCCGGCAGCCCGTCGGCCGCCTTGGCCATGGTGTTCAAGCTGATCGAGTCTGCCCAGGCCCGCTGGCGTGCCATCACCGGAGCCTCCCTCGTCGCCCTGGTCCGCTCCGGCGCGACGTTCAGGAACGGCATCTTGGTCGAGCGCGAGGAGGTCGCCGCAGCGTGAACAGCAGGGCCTATGCTGCGGGGATGATCAAGCCCATTGAACTCGTCATATTCGACTGCGACGGCGTGCTGGTCGACAGCGAGCGCATCGCCGCACGCGTCCAGGTCACCCTCGGAGCCGAGCTGGGTTGGCCGCTGACCGAGGACGAGGTCGTGGACCGGTTCATCGGGCGCTCGCACGCCGCCATCCACGAGCAGGTCGCCGTTCAGCTCGGCCCGGACACGGCGGCGGTCTGGTCGCAGAGGTTCGAGCAGCTCCACCGGGAGGCCGTCGACGCCGAGCTTGCCCCCATCGACGGCTTGCCGGAAGCACTCGACGCGCTCACCCTGCCGACGTGCGTCGCCTCCAGCGGCTCCCACGACAAGATGCGGCACACCCTCGGCCGCACCGGACTCTACGAACGCTTCGCAGGCCGCATCTTCAGTTCCACCGAAGTCTCCTGCGGCAAGCCGGCCCCGGACCTTTTCCTGCACGCCGCCCAGCAGATGGGCGTCGATCCCGAAGCCTGCGTGGTGGTCGAGGACAGCCAGCCCGGCGTCCACGCTGCCCGCGCCGCCGGCATGCGAGCCTTCGGCTACGCCGGCGGACTCACCCCGGCCGAACGTCTCGAAGGCCACGACACAATCGTCTTCTACGACATGCGGAAGCTGCCGGCTCTCATCGCCGGGCTGCAGCCACCGCTTAGCCAGGCGCTCCTCAAGGATTGACCCTTGCAGGTGCTTTGACCTGCCCCGACTTATCCCCTACGGACTTTTCGAGGAGCGTGAACGACTTGGGAATACCGCCCGGCTGCGGCTTGCCCTCCTTATGCCCGACAACCCGGTAGCCAGCGCCCAGATAGTACGCATTCAGGCGCTCGTTGGTGGCCAGGCAGTCCAGACGAACCAACACTCGACCCGCCTCGGCCACGCGGCGCTCTGCCACTTGCAGAAGCTTCCGCCCTGTTCCGGGCGGAACGCATCCGTGGGCCACCATCAGCCGGTGTACGTAGCCAGCCGTCGGCGGCTGCGATCCCCAGGCGTCCTCGTCCTCCCACCAGAGCTCCCAGGCCCCGACCACGCGACCAGCAGCCTCCGCGAGCCATATCTCCCCGCTCTGCATGATCCTGCGGAAGTGATCCTCGCCCAGCTCACCAGGCCGCCACTGATCAACGACTCCTTGGGCAAACAGCCAGCGAGAGCCTCGTCGCGCAGATGCGCCACAGCGGCAAGATCAGCGTCGTCAGCGAGACGGAAGCGTAGATCATTCACTGCGCGATCTTCGCACAGGCATCCCTGGGCACCGACAGGCCGTAAGGGGCCCAACTGCGGGAAGACCAGCTTCCTACTGTCAGCGCTGATGCAGGCACAAGTGATCCACAAGATTTGACAATTGCTCCGCGGGTTCCACGGCCCACCTCAGCGCGTGGGACGAGCAGCAGGCCGAGGCTGCCTTGAAGACCGGACGTTCCGTCATTGAGGTCTTCTCCGGACAGGGTTACGCGGAACTGACCGCACACCACGGCGGCCACGCCGACACATCCACGAGACCCTGGACGGCGCCACCGCTACCCGCTGATGGACGCCGCCGAGCAGGGGCCCGACCCGTGGTTCGAGCCCTGGGTGCCCGCCGCGCCCGTCGGCTGTGGGTTACGGCCGTCGGAAGTCGTGGCCCATCGGCCGGATGTGGTCGAGGCGCTCTTGCGGACCGGTCCTACGCTGGAGGCATGGCCACCGATCCCTTGCTGAGACAAGGCCCCGACTCGACGGATCTGGTCCTGCGCGGCGGCCCGGCAGGGCCGACGTGGAACGTGCTGACCTCGGCAGGGCCGGCGCTGATCACTCCGCTCGCTCTGGGCGTGCCGACCCTGTGCGTCGCCTTCGGGATGGCGCTGGCCGGGGCGCGGGCGTCGACCGTGTTCGTGGTGGTGGGGGTGATCGCCGGGCTGGAGTACCTGATCGGCTGGCTGGCGCTGGCCTCTTCCCGGGCCCAGGACATCCTGCGGGTGGAGTTCGCGCCGACGGGGGTGCCCGCGTCTTTGCGGTTGGTCCGGGGCGGCGGGCCGGACGACTGGCTGCCCGTCAAGGCCCTGCGCGAGGTGCGGCTGACGCACAAGGTGGTGGAGCCGTACCAGGGGGACTACAAGCCGGCCGTCTCCACGCTCGAGCTGGAACTCGTCCTGCTGGGTGACCGGGAGCAGCTCGCGCTCCCGCTCGACGGCGACCCGCAGCGGCTCGCCGACGCGCTGAAGGCCTTGCTCGGCCCGGCTGGGGTCGTGGTGGTGCTGCGTACCGAGCGCAGCACGCGCGATCGGCCGCAGCGCAACTCCTCCGGCTGGACGTCCGGTGGTTCGGCCTCGGCCGGCTCGGGTGGCGGCTGACCCCGGGCTGCCCGTGGCGTTCCCCGGTTGCGCGTATTGAGCCGCCGGGTCGGCTCGGCCGCAGCCGGGTCCTGCGGCCACGGGCGGCGGGGGTAGCGGCCGCGGAGCTCGGACCGCACGGCGCGGTGGCCCTCGCGGTGCGCTGAGCTTGGCGTGGGTTGCGTCCCGCTCAGTGCACAGCCGGACTGGCTGGTCCAGGGGAGCGGGAGTCCGTCGGCGTCAACGCGGGGCACCTCGTGCACGTGCAAGTGTTGCTCGTGAGGTGGATGTCTCGCGAGCCAGGGGGATTGCGATGCCGTCAGCTCGTCACGTTCACCCAGATGGCCCGGGTGACTGGCAGGTCAGCCGGTGAAGGGTTCCAGTGCGAAGCGGCCGATCGCCACGAAGGCGGTCAGGGCGAAGTAGGCCCCGTCCCCCAGCGCGGCTTTGGTCTCGCCGCGGCGCATTCGCACCATCGTGGCGCCGGTCATGATCAGCGCCAGGCCGCCGGCCGCCAGCGGTACCAGTATCGGCGCGATGCCGAGCAGGGCGGGCAGGACCAGGCCCACGGCACCGAGGATCTCGAGTGCTCCGATGGCCTTGAGGGTGCCGGGCTTGAAGTCGAGGGCCCAGCGCGCGGCCTCGGCCATCGAGGCCATCTTCTCCCTCGGGACGAACAGCTTCCCGAGGCCGGAGAACAGGAAGACGGCAGTCAGCAGGCCGGTGGTGATCCACAGTGCGGTGTTCATGAGTCCTGTCCTTGGCGAAAGTAGGGGTATGGCGGTCGCCGGCGGACCCGGGATCCCGGGTCCGCCTGAGAGCCCGAGGGGGAATGTCCGCGTCAGGCGAACTGGCCGGGCTGGTACTCGCCGCCGGGCGTCCGGGTGATCACGTTCAGCCGGTTGAAGGCGTTGATCACGCAGATCAGGGCCGCCAGGGCCATGAGCTGGTCCTCGTCGTAGTGCTTCGCCGCGTTCCCCCACGCCTCATCGGTGACGCCGCTGGAGTCGGCGAGGCGGGTGCCCTGCTCGGTGAGTTCCAGCGCCGCCCGCTCCGCGTCGGTGTAGACGGTCGTCTCTCGCCACGCCCCGACCAGGTTGATCCGCACCGCGCTCTCGCCGGCGGCCGCAGCGTCCTTGGTGTGCATGTCGAGGCAGCCGCCGCAGCCGTTGATCTGGCTGGCGCGGATCTTCACCAGCTCCTGTACCGCCTTCGGCAGCGCCGACTCGGTGATGGCCTTGTTCGACGAGATGATGTGCTTGACCCACTTCGCCCCGACCTCGTTGTGCATGGGGTTGATCCGGGTTTCCATCGCGGTCTCCTTCGTCTTCGGATGCTTGCACCACTACGACGAAGCGCCCTGCCAAGACGTAACAACCCCACGCGCTCGACGTGTTCTACTCGGGTCGCGCGGGCAGACCCATGGCGTCGAGGCGCTTGCGGTCGCTCACGGTCAGGAGCTCGACGATCCGGCCGTCGACCACGGTGCACATCACCACGCCGAGCACCTTGCCGTTCGCGCCCCAGGCCACGAACCCGGGCTCGCCGTTGACCAGAACCGGGAGCACCGAGGTCATCGACCGGGCGCCGCGCAGGATCGGTTCGGCGACCTCGGCCGCCCCGACCGTGGTCATCACGCCCTGCGGATGGTACGTGCGCCAGGTCACCTTCGGATCGAGCAGCCGTACGAGCCCTTCGAAGTCCCCGTTCCGCGCCGCGGCAAGAAATGCGTCGACCACTGCGCGCTGCCGCCGCGGCTCGTCCTCTGGCAGCGGTGTGCCCTGCACCTTGCGGCGGGCCCGGCTGGCGAGCATCTTGGTCGCGTCGGTGGATCGGTCGATGATCTCGCCGATCTCGGCGAAGGGCACCGCGAACATGTCATGCAGTACGAACGCCAGCCGCTCGGTGGGCGGGAGGGCGTCAAGTACCACCAGCATTGCCAGCCCGACCGATTCGGAGAGCATCGCGTCCTCCTCGGGTGCCGCCCCGTCGTCCACGGACACCACCAGCTCGGGCAGCCGGTCCTCGTACGACAGATCGGGCCGGGTCTTGCGAGAGCGCAGCGCGTCGATGCAGACTCGGCCGACCACGGTGGTCAGCCAGCCGGCCAGGTTGTCGATCGCGGCCGCGTCCTGGCGCGCCAGCCGGATCCACGCCTCCTGCACCGCGTCCTCGGCGTCCGCCCGCGACCCGAGCATCCGGTGGGCGACCGCCACCAGGCGCTCACGCTGCTCTTCGAAGGCTCCCGCCAATACGTCGTGCGGACCTGATCCGGTCATGTTGTTACCTTCCTCGCGCGAATATCCGTCGTGATCATGACGCGCCCGAAGGTGCCGAGGTAACCGTTCAGCCTGGCGAAGACGGCCGCAGCCCTGCGGGCAGGTCTTGGATTCGGCGGAATCGGGGCGGGCGTCGCCGGGAGCGCCTGGGCGCTGCCGCCGCGGCCGACGCGGCCGACGCGGCTGGATCCGTACCAGCCTTTGATAGACGAGATGCTGCGGGCCGATCTGGATGCCCCGCGCAAGCAGCGGCACACGGTGAAGCGGATCTTCGAGCGGCTGCTGGACGAGCATGGTGCGGACGAGATCTCGTACCAGATGGTCCGTGGCTACGTCGCTGACCGGCGCGAGGAGGTCCGGGTCCAGGCCGGCCGGGGTGTGGTGGAAGCCTTCGTCACGCAGACGCACAAGCCGGGAGCGGAGGCGGAGGTCGACTTCGGCGACGTGACGGTGTGGCTGGCTGGCGAGCTGGTGACCTGCTGCCTGTTCGCGTTCCGGCTGTCGTACTCGGGCAGGGCGGCCATCCACCGGATTTTTCACCGCACTACTGGTCGGGGGCCAAATGGAGGACTCGAGGGCGCATGCTGCAAGATGGCTGCGATGACTTCCCTCGACGAAGCCTGGGACGAGCTGCGCGGACAGCTTCGACTTGGCCAGCGGCTGGCCGGAACAGTGGACTGGGTTCACCGTCCCGGCGTCACCGGGACGGGTGTCGACCTGGGGCTTGCCGTCACCGGCTTCGTCGACGTACTCATGCTGCCGCGGGACGCGACACGCTGGCCGGCCGTCGGCACGGCGGCGGACTTCGAGATCTGGTGGATGGATGACCGTCCGCAGATCAGGCTCATGCCCGTCGACCCCGGGTTCGTGCGCGAAGACTTCGACAGCTGGGTCCTCGTGGAGGACTCCCGGGCGGCAGCGCTGTGGCGTGAGCGCCATCGGGTCAGCTGAGCGCGTTCTCTCCTGACTCACCTGGTCTGCGTGCTGTCGACGTAGGCGTTCGCCCTGGCGCCTCTTGTCGACGATGTGCCGCAGGCTCTCCTGAAGGTTGGTGACCTCGCCGAGCCATTGCAGCCGTCGGGCTTCGTCCGGTCGTTCGTGGGTATTGCGTCGATCTCCAGCAGCCGGGGAGACCTGACTCAACGACCTGCGAAGCATCGGCAGCGCACGCATACTGATTCATGCTGGCAGGCCGTCGAGCTGGTCGAGGCGGCGGACGCGAGCGCGCCCCACTCCAGAGGCCAGCGCACTCTGGGGACGGGCTCAGAAGCCGCCGGGCGCTGGTCTCCCCGCTCCGTCTACGGCCGACTCCCTGCTTGGGGCGGCCCGGCGGTACTGCCTCCCGAGCGCCTGGGCGCCGGGCCTCACCCATGCACACCATATCGACACGGGCTGTACCCGTACCCGACCCTAGCTGTCCCAGGCAGACCCGTGGGGCCTTCCCCGGGCACGCCACCCCAATCCCAGGCCTGCGGGCGGGCCCGGCGGCGGGCTCTGTGAAACACCGCCAGTCGGAGTGAGGGCAACGGTAGGGAGCCCGCCGTCCTCGGGTCTATGGAGCTAGGGGGGCCCGGACCTCGTTGCGGGTGACCGCAGTCTTCGCGGCGAATGCTTCAAGGTCGAACTCGGCCGGCGGCTTTCTGAAGTCCACGGTCTGGCACACGTGCGCTGGAAGGCCAGCATCTGCTGACGGCTGACCGGCAGGGCTTGGCGGGTGACGATCAGCGTTGCAGAGCTGACTGGCAGCAGGCGGGCGCCTCCCGCAAGGTCGGCGAGGCGGCGCAGCGGGGCGCGCCAGCTGCTTCGTAGAAGTACTCCCGGGCTGCGCTCACCTCCTGGCGGCCGTCGAGGAGCTGCGGAAGTGCTAGTTTGCGCCCGCTGCGCGAGTCTGCCCCGGTCGGCGATCCTCCCGTTCAGTCAGAGCCGGGGCAGCGCGTCCAGGTCGCCCCCGCACGCGGGGGCGAGCCTCTGCACTGTCTCCTCGGCCGGGACGGTCTTGCCGGCCGCGGCGCGCTTGAGCGTGGCCGGCGGCAGTCCGGTCTTGTCGGCGGGTTCGTCGTAGCTCAAGCCGGCCCGTGCACGGAGCTGCCGCGGGCCTGCGGCCAGTTCGCCGTGTGCTGGGCGGTCGGCGTCACTCGTGCCGGCTCAGCGCCCGCAGCGCCAGTCGGCCGCACAGAACGGCGAGCGGCAGCTCTGCGCCGAGCGCCATGGCGGCCGCGGTGGCGAAGTCGCCGCCCGGCGCCGCGGTCGTGGTGTCGAGCCAGGCGTCCACCACAAGCAGCGTCGCGGTCGCGGCGGCTGCCAGGGCGTGCCGCCGGTCGCCGCGGGTGGCGAGGATGCCAGTGGTGATCAGGCCGAGCGCCTCCAGCGCGTCGAGCCCGATCCACGCGACGGGCCAGTGGGCCACGCTCGCGGTGGCCGGCAGGCTGGTGGCCAGCACGTACAGCCACGGCAGCAGGGCGAGCCCGAAGGCGACCAGCAGCCACCCGGTCCGCCGCAGGCCCCGCACCGGGCGCGGTTCGTCCGCGTTTTCGTGGAGCGAGATGACCGCGGCGCGGTCGAAGTCCTCGGCACCGCCCAATTCGGGATCGCACAACACCAGGTGACGCATCGTCTTTCCTCGCTCCCCGCTGGCTCTGCCTTTCATGTGCTCCACCCTGCGCCGCACACCAGGCCGCCGTCAGTCACGCAGGTTTCCGACCCGGGGTGGAGGTAAGTGCACCCCTGAACCTGGTGAAAGCGCCATGGCACGTGGTTGACCTGCGGCTTTAATGTGTGAGGCATGCAACTCACTACGTGGCTACGGCTGGTGCTGGGCCGTCCATTCCGCGGCGCGGGACACCGGATCGCGCTCGTCGCCGCCGGCCTGCCGCTCCACCTCGCCGTGGTGCCACTGTGGCTCTGGCTGCTCGGCACGCTGGCGGCGTTGGTGCCGGCCGTGACTCCGCTGCCCGTCCTGCTCACGCTCGTGGTGACACCCCTGCTGACCGCCGGGCAGCGGCGGCGCTACCGGGCGCTCGTCGGCAAGGACCTCCCGCGCCCCGCCGTACCCGGGCCGGGACGCAACTGGAAGTGGGTAGTGCGCCGGCTGACCACACGGACCTTGTGGCGGCAGGCCTGTTACCACGCCGCGGCGGGTCCGCTCTTCGCCGTCCTGGACCTCGCCGTCCTCACCGTCTGGGCCGCCGCCCTCGTGGCCGCCTCCATGTACGTGTGGATCTGGGCACTGCCCCCGCAGTGGCGGGTCACCGATCTTGGGTACACCACGCAGGCCGCGTACATCACCGTCGGCGGCCTCGCCCTGCTGTTCCTGGGGCCCCGGCTGACCGGGGCTCTGGTGCGGCTGGAATCCCGGGCGGCCGAGGTCCTGCTCGGCCCCAGCCACGCGGAGAAGCTCGCCCGCCGGGTCGCCGACCTCGCCGAGAGCCGAGCCGGCGTGCTCGACGCCGCCGACGCCGAGCGGCGGCGGATCGAGCGCGACCTGCACGACGGTGCACAGCAGCGACTCGTCTCGCTCGCCGTCAACCTGGGCCTTGCCAAGTCCACCCTCGGCGACCTGCCGGAGGACGCCCGCAAGGTGATCGACGAGGCACACCGCGAGGCGAAGGAGGCGATCGCCGAGCTGAACAACCTGGTCCGCGGCCTGCATCCGGCCGTCCTTGAGGACCGCGGCCTCGACCCCGCGCTGTCCGGGGTCGCGGCCCGCCTCCCGATCCCGGTACACCTGGCGGTGGACCTGCCGCGGCGCCCCTCCCCCACGGTCGAGGCCGTCGCGTACTTCGTGGTCTCCGAAGCGCTGACGAACGTCGTCAAACACGCCCGGGCGACCCGGGCGGACGTGACCGTGGAGCAGCGAGGGGAGACACTGCTGGTGGTCGTCGCGGACGACGGAGCGGGCGGCGCGGATCTCGCGGCGGCTGGCGGCACCGGACTCGTCGGGCTCGCCAAGCGCGTCGCGTCCGTCGACGGCACGTTCTCCTGCCTCAGCCCCGCCGGGGGCCCGACCGTCATCACCGTGCAACTGCCGTACGCGCCGTGATCGCAGAGGATCCCTTCTTGTTGCGCATCGGCGTAGTCAAGTCCTCGAGGAGGACGCCAGCACCTCCAGCCGCCGGGCTCCTGCGCCGGCCGGACGTCGCGTTCAAGGCCATGTCCGATGATTGTCCGGACTACGCGCTGGCGGTCTGAGCGGGCATCATTCCGGGTGGACTCGAAGTAGCCGGCGCTGGGTTCCGTAGGGGCGGGCGCAATCACCCAGTTCGAGCGTGCGGGTGTGGAAGTGCTGCTGGAACTCGCGCCGCCATTCGTCGTCGGTGGGCTCGCGGTACTCCACGGCGGGCCGGACGGCCCGGCGCTGGTCGAGGAAGGCTCGGTAGGCGGGTACGGCGGCGGCCGGCCACTCGGGCGGCACGGTGTCCGGGTAGTCCTCGACCCGGCACAGCGGGAACTCCCCTGCCCTGGGCAGGGCGTGGGTGCGGGACTGCGGCGGCCGCAATGTCCGGATGAAACGTATCTACAGTCCTTCACCAAGGAAAGATGGATCTCCATTGGTCCGTACCGAACCTGTTGCCGCGAACGCCCCTCTTCATCCCGTTCGAAGCCATAATCGCCGTAGAAACGCCGTCCGAGCCGGATCGTTACCTCAAGTTTCGCCAAGATCCAGTGACACCGCGGCGGCAGCATTCTTAGCTTCCTCTTACACGCGTCTTGACGCTTCTACGTACCCCGCGGCACGCGCACCGGCGATCCCGCTCCGCGTCCCGCGTCCCCGAGGAAAGAGTTGCAACATGAAGGTCCCCAAGGCTGGTGCGATGGCCGCTGTGATCGGCCTCGCCCTGACCGCCACCGGCTGCGGCGGCGACGAAGGACCCAAGGGAACCCTCTCCATCGGCATCGCCTTTGACCAGCCCGGTGTCGGCCTCCGCGAGGCAGGGGGCAACTTCTCCGGCTTCGACGTGGACGTCTCCAGGTACATCGCCAAGGAGCTCGGCTACAAGCCGGAGCAGATCGAGTTCAAGCGGGTCGACAGCTCCGAACGCGAGCTGCTGCTCCAGTACAACGAGGTCAAGTTCATCGCCGCGACCTACTCGATCAACAACAAGCGCCGGGAGAAGGTCGACTTCGCGGGCCCGTACTTCACGGCCCACCAGGACCTGCTCGTCCGCGCCGACGACCCCACAATCACCAAGGCCGAGGACCTCAACAACAGGAAGCTCTGCTCCACCGTCGGCTCCACCTCGGCGCAGAACATCAAGCAGAACCTGGCGCCGAAGGCCACCCTGCTGGAGCTCGACGGCTACTCGGAGTGCCTGATCGCCCTCCAGGACGGCGTGGTCGACGCCATGACCACGGACAACGCGATCCTGGCCGGTTACGCCGCCCAGAAGGGCAACACGGGCAAGTTCCGGCTCGTCGGGCTGAACCTGAGCAACGAGAGCTACGGCATCGGCATCAAGAAGGGCAACAAGGATCTGCACGGCAAGATCAATGCCGCCCTCAAGAGGATGGTCCAGGACGGCTCCTGGGACGCGGCCGTGACGAAGAACTTCGGCCAGGCCAACTTCAAGCACGAGCCCGCCCCGCAGGTCACCTCCGCGAGCAGCTGACGACGCCCGTTGGGCGTGGCAAGGGGGAAGCGCCGAAGTCTCCCCTCGCCACGCCCGGGCCAGGTCAGCGGCGCTTTGTCGGACGCGTGAGTACATCCGCTTGAAACCGCTGCGACCCGTGCCGGGCTGGGATCCCTCACGTCACTGCACCGGTGTGGCCGTACACTTCCCCGCGTCGATGGCCAGCGATATCACGCTCCTTGCCGACTCCGGATACTTCGCCGCCGGCGGGCGGCCGGTGCCGATGTGGGAGGCAGTGAGCGGGACCGCCTCGCCCGGCTGAGCGGTCACGGTCGTGGAGACACCCACCACGTAGTGCAGCCCTCGTTCCTGCAGGTCGAGGCGGAAGGCAGCGGTGTCCCCGTACCCGCCGTCGGCGACAGCGACAGGAACCTCGTCGGCACCCCGCGTGCACGGCAGCCGGCTTGGCCTGCACATCCGCCCCGAGGCCCACCGGCGGCCATGAAGGCCCCAGGTCAGGCTCTCATGGGACATGGCCCGGCACTCGGCTCAGGTGCTGGGGAGGATACGGCGCGTTTCGTAGGCCCACATCGCGATCTCGACCCGGTTGCGGGCGCCGAGTTTGGCCATCAGGCTCGCCAGATGCGTCTTCACCGTGCTGAGGCTGATGTGCAGTGCATCGGCGATCTCGGTGTTGGTCAGCCCGCGAGCGACGGCGAGGAGCACCTGCTCCTCGCGGGCGGTGACGGGCGAGACCGGTTGGGCGACGGCCCGCCCGGCCGGCAGGTCCGCGAATGCCTGGAGCAGACGGACGGTGACGCTGGGCGCGATGAGCGCCTCGCCGTCGGACGCCGACCGTACGGCCTGCGCCAGAAGGTCCGGTCCCGTGTCCTTGAGGAGGAATCCGCGGGCGCCGGCCCGCAGGGAGCCGTAGACGTACTCGTCGAGGTCGAACGTGGTGATGACGACCACCGCCAGCGGGTCGGCGACGCCCGGCCCGGCGACCAGCCGGGTGGCCTCCAGCCCGTCGAGTACGGGCATGCGGATGTCGAACAGGCAGACATCGGGGCGTAGTTCGCGGGCCAGACGTACCGCTTCCTGTCCGTCGGTGGCCTCGCCGACCACCTCGATGCCGGGCTGGGCGTTCAGCATGATCCGCAGCCCGGTGCGGATGATCGTCTGGTCGTCAGCGACGAGGACGCGAATGGACACCGCTCTCGCTCCTCGCTCGCGGCAGTTCGGCTTCGACGTGCCAGCCCCGGTCGGTACCCGGGCCGGCTCGTAGTGTGCCGCCCAGCAGGGTCGCGCGCTCCCGCAGTCCGGTAAGTCCGTATCCGGCACGGCCTCGGCCGGTGCGCCGGCCGTTGTCGCGCACGCTCACCCGTACGGCGTGCCGTTCGGCGGCGACCCGGACGACGACCTCGGTCGCGTCGACCGCATGGCGCAGCGCGTTGGTCACCGACTCCTGCACGATCCGGTAGACGGCCGCGTCCACGGCCGGGGGCAGCGTGTCCAGTTCGCCGTCGAGCCCCAGGACGACCCTGAGGCGGCCACCCGGGGTGCGCACCAGGCGCTCCAGATCAGCGACTCCTGCAGGGGGCGCCAGCTCGGCGCCGACCCCGCGGTCGCGCAGCGCGGCGACCATGGCGCGCATTTCCTCCAGCGTGCGCGCCCCTTCCTCCTCGACCCCCTCCAGCGCCTCGACGGCGGCGGACGCGTCGGTGCCCGCGAGCACCCGGCCCGCCTGGGCGAGGATCACCATGGCCGAGACGTGGTGGGCCACCGTGTCGTGCAGTTCCCGGGCGAGCTGCTCGCGCTCGCGGGAGCGAACCTGCTCCAACTGCCTCTCGCGAGCGGTCCCCCGGAACCGCACGGCAGCCCCGACCACGCCGGGCAGCAGCAGGAAGACCAGGCCCACGACCTTTTCCACGACCGGGGTCTCGTCCATGAGGACACACAGCGTGCCGACCGCGAGGATCACCGCGCCGCCCAGCACGATCTCGCGTCCCGATCCCCACCGGGGCAGCGCGTACACCAGCACGAGCACGACCGCGCCGGCGGTGTACAGGCCGACGGGCTCGCGCGGTGCGGCGACGAGCGATGCCACCGGAAGCAGGGCCACCGAGCCGAACGCCAGCGTCACCGTCGCCAGCGGGCGGGTCCGGCGCCACAGGAGCAGCAGGCACGGCCATACGGCGAACACCACCGCCACCGGCCGCCACACGACGTCCTCGCGCAGGGCGGCCTCCAAGGCCACACCGGCAAGGCCCGCGGCGAGCAGCGCCCAGTCCCGCCGGACCCGGGCGGGCACGTCGGGCGGCCGGGGTTCGGTCCACAGGGTTCGCAGGTCGTCTCGGAGCACGGTACTCAGCGTAGAGACCCTGCCGCGCCACGCATCGGCCGAAAGGACGGGCTGTCACTCCGACTTGGGGCCGACGGATTCGTGGCCCGCGGGCCGATGCCGCGGAGCGCCGTGGCGACGACCCTCGGCATCGGCGGCCGTACAAGGACGGCCGACGAGGTGGTTGGAGGACCCGATGCTCTCGAAAGCCCTGTCGCGCCTCGGCGCTGGCGCCGCCCGCCGTCCCTGGCGGGTGATCGCTGCATGGCTGATCGTCGCCACGCTCGCCGTCCTCGCCGCCGTCGCCTTCGGCGGGCGGACCGCGGACTCGATGACCGCTCCGGGGCTGGACTCCCAGCGGGCGGCGGAACTGATCGAGCGGGCCGGCACCGGCCAGGAGGGGATGACCGCCCAGGTGGTCGTCACCCCCCTCGACGGCCGTGCGACGTTCTTCGACGACGACGGCGCGCGGACCGCTCTCACGCGCCTGCAGGCCGAGGTGCAGCGACTGCCGCACGTGCTCGGCACGAGCGACCCGGCGGGGGCGCTCGACGTGGGCGGGGACACCGCCGTGCGCGGCGGCCTCGTCTCGGCCGACGGGCGGATCGCGGTCGTCCGGGTGCAGTACCCCGACCAGAGCCGGCTGTCGGCCGAAGACCTCGGCGCCCTCGTCGATCTCGGCGACCGGCTGCGTGCCGAACTGCCCCTGCGCATCGAGATGGGCGGGAACCTCTTCTACGCCTTCTCCGACCCCGACGGCGGCGCGAGCGAGCTGATCGGCCTCCTCGCCGCGGCCGCGATCCTGTTCCTGGCGTTCGGTTCGCTCGTCGCCGCCGCGCTGCCGATCGGCATGGCGGTCTTCGGGCTGACCGTCGGCGTCGCCACGATGACGGTACTGGCGGGGATGACGGACGTCCCTACCTTCGCGCCGGTCCTGGGCAGCATGGTCGGGCTCGGAGTGGGCATCGACTACGCGCTGTTCGTGCTCGCCAGGCATCGGGAGTACCTCGCGTGCGGGTTCGATCCCCGCGAGGCGGCGGGGCGAGCGGTGGCCACGGCGGGGAGGCCGGTGGTCTTCGCCGGCGGCACCGTCGTCGTATCGATCCTGGGCCTGGCGGTCGCGAACGTACCGTTCATGACGGTGGGCGGGCTCGCCGTCTCGATCGTCGTCCTGACCATGGTGATCGCGTCGGTGACGCTGCTGCCGGCCTTCCTCGGCGCGGCCGGCCCGCGCCTGGGCCGGGCCGGCCGGATCGGCCGGGCTCTTCGGGCGGGGCGGCTCGGCCGGCGGCGGGACACGGAGGCGGGCGCCCTCCCCGCAGCCGGGTGGCGGCGATGGATCGGGCACGTCAGCCGGCACCCGGTGCCGTACGCGGTCGGCGCGGCGGGGCTGCTGCTGACGGCGACGCTGCCGGTGCTCGGCCTGCGAGTCGGCCTGCCCGACGACGGGTCGCTGCCTCAGAGCCGTACCGAGCGCCGCGCGTACGACCTCGTCGCCGAGGGGTTCGGGCCGGGCACCAACGGTCCCCTGGTCATCGCCGCGGACCCCGCCGGTGATCCGGGAGCACTGGACCGACTCGTCGCATCGGTCGCGGCGGATCCGGGCATCGCATCCGTCGCGCCGACGCACATCGACCGGGCCACCGGCATCGCGACCCTCGTGGTGTTCCCGACCACCAGCCCTCAGGACAAGGCCACGGCCGACACCATCGCCCGGCTGCGCACCGACGTACTGCCCGAGGCGATCGGGCCCGGCCCGGCCAGGGCCCACGTCGGCGGCGCCGCCGCGAGTTTGTCCGACGTGGGCCGACGCACCAGCCAACGCCTGCCGATGTTCGTCGCCGCCGTGCTGGCGACGTCGTTCCTGCTGCTGATGCTGGTCTTCCGCTCGGTACTCGTACCGCTCAAGGCGGTACTGCTGAATCTGCTGAGCATCGGCGCGGCCTACGGCGTCATGGTCGCGGTCTTCCAGTGGGGCTGGGGAGGCGCACTCATCGGGCTGGAAGCGACAGTTCCGATCGTGTCGTTCATCCCGATGTTCCTCTTCGCCATCCTGTTCGGCCTGTCCATGGACTACGAGGTGTTCCTCCTCTCGCGCGTGCGTGAGGAATACGTGCGCACCGGCGACAACGCCACAGCGATCGTGGAGGGCGTCTCGGGCACCGCCCGGATCATCACCTCGGCGGCCCTCATCATGGTGGCGGTCTTCCTGTCCTTCGCCGTCGCCGAGGACCCGTCAGCCAAGATGTTCGGGCTCGGACTGGCCACCGCGATCTTCATCGACGCCACGGTCGTCCGCATGGTGCTGGTACCGGCGACGATGACACTCCTGGGCCGGACCAACTGGTGGCTGCCGAGGTGGCTGGACCGGCTGCTTCCCCGCGGCCCGGTCGGCACCGACGACACCGGCGCGGAATCCACGGGTGAGGCCCCTCATCCACGGCTGGCTGACCGTTGACTCAACTCCTGCCCACTCTTGGTGTCCGGCACCTCAGCGCGTGGGCGGACGTGCATCGCCAGGAGGTGTTCCGGCAACGGGCGCCGACAGTACATGACGGCCGTCGTCACGACCGCGCGCCCCAGAAGCGTCACCGCCTTGGCCTCCGCCTCGGACAGCGCGAGCCCGTCCAGGACCGGGGACACTCACAGCAGTCCCCGTCCCGGGAGGCGCTCCAATACCAGGTACGCCGCACGGGCCGGCGCCGGTGCCCAGCCGCTGCCGCCGGCCCGTACCTCACATGCGGCGGTCCAGCGGTCCGGCGGCAGTGCGAGCCGGGCGGCCCTCGACGCCTAGAATCCCCGAATGGAAACCGAACTGTTGGACGCACTGGACGAACTGGTCGAGCTGCAGCAAGCAACCGACGAAGCGCAAGCCGAGTTGACGCGACTGCAGGCAGAACTCGGCGACGCGGGCCAATGGACCGACGAGCAGCACGTGACGTGGCGGGATGCCTGGGAAGACGCGCGCGAGCCCTGGTGGCTGCTGGACACGGCCCTGGACCACTACGCGGAGACGCTCGGTCTGGACCGCGACGAGCTGGAGACCACAGTCCAGAAAGCGGCGGGCCACGTCCCGCTGCCAGACGAAGACTGACGGCCCCGCCGAGCATCGAGCCAGCTCGAGCGCGTCCACCCCGCAGGAGCTTCCTGGAAGGGGCGATACCCACGGCGCCGCCGCGCCCCTTCGCCGCAGAACGAGCACACCCCGCACGCTGCGCCAATCTGACATGGGCGCCCGTCCGCCAACTCGAATGCACGGCGGGCGGGTCGATGATGTCGCTGTCGGTGATCGGTCATCACCTCGGCGGCAGTGCCCTCTCCCCGGCGGCCTGCGCGCCCAGAGCTGATGACTGCCTGCCCGGGCGTACGGCACCGTCACGACGCTACGCCTCACTGACGTCGGCTCTGCGTGCGGGCACGACCCTGCGGAGGTCATGCAGCGAGGCCAACCGCATGGGCATCCTGCAGGTCAGCCGGTGCAGTGCCGGGCGCGTGACGTCGCGGAACCGGGGCAGGTGCAGCTCATGGACACGTTGAAAGGCTGGGAGCGGGCGATCGAACAGGCCGAACAGGCACTCGCGGAGAAGCTGTTCGGCAGTGAGGCGGGGGAGGCTGAGGTGGTCCAGGCGCTGCTCCGAACGTGCGACGAGCAGGCCGTCGTATGCAGTTCACACCGCACCGTGGTGCCGAACGTGTACATCGTCGAGCTTCCTCCAGCCGTATACACCGGCATCGGCCCGCACCTCACCGTCGTGGGGCAGGAGCTGACCGACCGGTTGGAGCACCACGGCGAGCGCCGGGGCTACGAATGGGCCGGGCCGCTCACCGTGCAGCTCGCCGCGGTCGAAAACGTCCCCAACGGCCGCTACCAGGTCCGTTGTGCCCCCATGGAACACATCGGGTCCGCGCCGCTGAGCTCTCCGGACGTGTAACCCGGCCCTGCCGTGAACTGCGGAGGCCCGGGGTGGCCTTCGCGGACCGGCAGGCAGTCGTAGAAGGCGGCGACGGTCCGTGGTACCGAGCAGGGCGTCCACGACGTTGCGCCGGGACGTCGGCCCAGCACACCGGCAAGGCTCGGGTGCCGTCGGTGGTGATGTGTCCCGCGCGGCCCCGCGCAGGTCCTGCGGGGGCGAGGTGAGACAGGGTCGGGGCGGAAGCGGGTGTACCAGATGACCGCGTCCGCCCCGGCGCGTGTGCCGTCGCCCCTCTCTGAGGACAGGCCCCACCTGGCACATCAGGAGCGATGCTCGCCTTTGGTGTGGCTCCGCACATTGGTGGATGCACCACTTCGACGAGGAACTGCTGAAGCAGGTGCAGTAGAACCCCGAGGTCTTGGTCCGCCGCACTCGATCCTCGGCCTCGGCGCGCGGTGCGAGCAGGCTGGGTTACGTAGGAGCCGAGGGTCTCCAGCAGCATCGCCGGTATGAAGCCAGTGGCATCGCCGACGAGCAGGAAGCTGAAGGGTGGTCCGGTGGCGGTGTACACCGCGGCCTGTACGAGGTAGTCCTGTTCGACGGCCCGGCCCGGGACGCGGACGCGCACGCCCCGTGCCGGTCAGGTCTGGGGCGGAGCCACCGGCCGCACCGGCAGTACCGCTCCGCGCGCCCGCAGGTCGGCGGCACCGCCCGCGCCGAGCACCCCGGTGGTCCGCTCCAGCTCCTCCAACGGCAGCGCCGACAACGACCGCCGTGCCACCGCCGACACCACCAGCGGCAGCACCGGACGCAAGGGTTGTACCAGACGCAGCCAAGGTGGGGCGTAGACGCTGACCGCGCGCCGCTCCACCCCGCGCACCAGCCATCCGGCGACCCGCTCGGGACTGTGCACGCGGCGGGCGGGCGCGGGCTGATGGGAACGCAGGGCCCGCAGGACCGGGTGGTCGTCGAGGGCCGCGATCATGTCGGTGCCGGTCCAGTGCAGGTACGCGATGCCCACCCCCACGCCCGCGGGACGCACCTCGGTACGCAGGGCCTGGGCGAACGACTCCACGCCCGCCTTCGACGCGCAATAGGCGCTCATCAGCGGCGCCGAACCGAACGCGGCGGTGGATGCCACCTGGAGAAAATATCCCCTGGTGGAGGTGAGTTGGGGCAGGAAGACGCGGGCGGTGTTGGCGCTCCCGATCAGGTTGACCTCGACCACCCGGTCGAACAGCGATGCCTCGCACGTAGCGAACGGACCCGCGGCGGCGATTCCCGCGTTGGCGATCACCACCGAGGCGGGGCCCATCCGTGCGCCGACGCAGCGGGCCGCGCCCTGGAGCGCCGCTTCGTCGGTGACGTCGACCTCGAAGCAGTGCGCCTCGGTCGGCAGCCCGGCCGCGACCTTGCGCAACGAGTCAAGCTCCCGGCCCAGCAGTGCCAGCCGCATGCCCCGCAGGGCCAGCCGGCGTGCCACCGCCGCTCCCACGCCGCGCGCCGCCCCGGTGACCACCGCGATCCGCGCGTACGATCCGCCCTCCGCCATGACCGCCTCCAGGCCCGCCCTTACGACCCGCGCCGCACCGCGCACCCGCCCAGTCGACCACGCCCCCACTCGGCCCGCCCGCCACCGTCAGCCACAGGGGTGACGGCACCGCGGCCCCCGGCGCCGGATGTGCACCACCACGCGCCCACCCCGGCCCGGCCGGGGTGAACAGCAGCGCCCGGTGACCAGCAAGCTACTGATGTGCGCTGTTGGACTGTCCGCAGACAGCCGCCAGGGTGGCGCCCACGAGCAGGGGGAGGAGGAGGGGCGTCCGGCGCTTCATACGGGCACGGGCTTTCGGATGTCCGGGCCCGCGGACATCGCCCCTCGGCGCGGCAGGGCATGCCGGGGCGAGCCGGGGTGTGTCAGGGCCTGGTCGGAGTACGGCAAGGCCTGCCGGGTACGGGAAGGGCGGGTCAGGGGGCCCGGATGCGCCGCCGTGCGGGCGCATCCGGGCCCGTCCGCTGCGGGCGGCGGCGGCTGCCGGTGGCCGGTTCGGCGACTGCCGCGGTACGGCTCATCCGCCGCAGGATTTGGCGATCTTCGCGTTCTCGTCGATGTCGATCGGGAAGGAGGCGGCGCCGCCGAGGTTCACAGTCCATCCGTGGGTGAGGGTTCCCGACGAAGGGTTGTCGGCGAGCCAGAAGGGGGGTGTGGTGAAGGAACAGGTGCCGGCGGTCGGCCCCTGGGCGCCGGCGGATCGGAGGTGCCCGGTCACGAACTGCTTCCCGAGCGTCTCCAGTGCCGTGGAGTCACCGGACTTGGTGGCCGCCACCAGTCCACCGTAAAAGCCGGACACCGTAGGGTCACCGCCCTTGCCGCCCCCGGCGTTCGCCGCGCAGGTCAGGTCGGTCACCTTCCCCGTGACGCCGTCGAAGGCGAGGGAAGGGCTCCGGTCGAGCGGTTCGGTCCCCTGGTACAGCAGGACCTCGCCCGCCACCAGCACGCCGTCGACCGCGGCGCCGCAGGTCACGCCCCGGGAGTCGGGGCCCCAGATCCGCTCGTACGTGTACCGGTCGGCGAACAGCGCCGCCACTTCGGCCGGATCCACCTGTGAGCGGGTGGCGGGGTTCTGGTGGCGCAGAGCGGAGAGGAACAGGGCGTTCGTCGTCCGGGCCGGGTCGGCCCGGGGCGCTTCGCCGGGCACGGAGGGGGAAGGGGGCAGGTCGGAACTTGGCGCGGTGGCCGCCGGTGCGTGCGCCGGTGTGCGGTCCGGCCCCTCCCGGGAGAGGAAGCCGGCGCCCAGGGCCACGATCACCACGGCCGCCGCCGCAACCGTCTGCAGGCGTCGCATGCGGCGCTGCCGTACCGACCGGATGAGGCCGTCCACGTCGTAACTGCGCGGCGGTTCCTGCCGTGCACGGTGAAGCATGGCCGCGGCCAGCTCCTCCTCCAGGTCGAAGTCCTTCATGCCGCTCCTTCCGAACCCGCGCGCAGTGTCTGTGTACCGACGGTCGACCGGAGCTTCGACAGGCCCCGGGCGATCTGGGACCGGACCGAGCCGGCCGAGATGTTCATCAAGCGGCTGATCTCCGCGTCGTCGAGGTCTTCGAAGTACCGCAGCACCAGGACGGTGCGCATGCCGACCGGCAGGGACTGCAGTTCGCGCATCAGCTCGTCGCGGACCACGAGCCCTTTGTACGGATCGACCTGCCCGCACCCGATGCCGTCGTCCAGGCGAACTTCCGCACGCCATCGCAGCTTGCGCCAGCGGTCGTTCGCGAGGTTCACCAGGATCCGGCGCGCGTAGGCCTCCGGCGCATCGGCGCAGCGGACCTTGCGCCAGTGCCGGCACACCTGCTCCAGGGTGGACTGCACCAGGTCGTCGGCCACGTGCCGTTCGCCGGTGATCAGCAGGGCAGTCCTGAACAGTGCCGAGGACCGTGCCTGCACGAAGGCCGTGAAGCCGGGAACGTCAGCAGTTCGCATGGCCACCCGGCCTGTGCCTCTTGGGCATCTTCACCCCTCCCGAAGCCGCCTTGGCTCCCCCGACGTACCTGACGGAGCTCGCTCCTCGGCTGCTGCACGCCGTCTCCGACCGTGACCCAAGCGTTATCTTCCGTGCCCTCCGGTGCCGTGGGCACACCCCGCCCCCCCCTGCACCCGACCGCGGCGCTGTCCCGAATGCAGGATGTCCCGCTGTCCGTCCTGGAGGACCCCATGCTCCGACGCACGTTCCTGACCGATGTGGCAAGGCATCCAGCGCCGCGTCTCCGGCGAACTCGTCGCCGTACAGCAGCGGCTCGACGCCCCGCCTGTGGTCCGTCGCAAGCCGGCTGATGACCCTTTACGCCACGACGTTCCCCGGCGCCGACGGGGCCGCCGCCATACGCTGGTACCGGATGGCCGCCACCGCCGCCGACCAATCCGGGGACCCGGCCACCCGGGTGTGGGTGCGGGGCCGGGCCGCCATCGCGCTCGGGGTACGAGGGGCATCCCTCGGCGTCGCCGACGTCCCCGCGGGCCAGGCCCTGGCCCCGCTCCCGGAGCGTCCGTCGCTCAGGCTGCTCAACCCGCTCTACGGCGAGGCCCACGCCGCCGCCATGCGCGGCGATCGGGCTACCGCCCTCGACCTCGACGAGCGCGGGCGGCGGGTCACGAGATGGAGGCCAAACGGCTCCTGCCGCACGTGATCGAACAGGCACTCGCACACGCCAACCTCGGCGCCCGCGTCATCGACATGCTCGTATACGTCTCGTGCACCGGCTTCATGATGCCCTCAGGGAGGCCCCGGCGACCAGCCGGCCGCGATCGCCCTGTGGGGCCGGCGCGTGGCCGAGGGCCGCGTCCTGAAAGCGGGTAGCACTTCTTGGGCCGGCGGTGACGGCGAGCTGCTGCAAGGCGGTGCGGGTGGAGCCGGGGCCCGGCCAGCGGCCGTTCCCGCGACCTGCCCGGCCGGTGCCGGGCGGGGCGGGGACGGGCGGCGAAGGCGGCCGCGTCGACCTGGACTCACTTTTGGACCCCGGCCGGCTCCTGCAGGACCTTCACGGCAAGCCCGGCCAGCACGGCAAACTCGGCTGTGGGAGAAAGATGGGCGTCGAGCGGTCCCGACGACCACCGGTGATCCGGCCGGCCGACTATCCGGGCGGGTCTGTTGTGACCGGTGTTGCCACCGCTCGCTCCGGCACCCGAGTTGGTTCTTCTCGCACCAGCTGCCGCGTGCTGTGGGGCACCCCCGGGACGCCGATACACGACGATGCCCGGCAGTGATCTGCTGGACTCATCCGGACGCGCGCGATGTCGCTCCGCTGTTGGTTCATCGTCAGGCCAATGCTTCGTATACGGCATCCATGGTGGCTTCCGTCTGGGTGACCCTCCTGATGCGATCAGCCCTGGCCGTGGAGCCGAGCTTGTCGAGCACGGCGGCGTAAGTGATCAGTGCGCCTCTCAGGTCGTCCGCGTACTCGTGCGGCGCGTAGGCGGCCAACTGCACGAACAGGGCGACCGCTTCCTCCAGCGCGGCCCCGGCCTGCTGTAGCCCGCTGCCCCGGGCGACCCTCAGTCGGCCCGCTCCCCACAGCGCCTTGGCGATGAAGGGGCGGTAGACGGCCGGGTCGGCCGAAGAGAGGCGGCGCAAGTTCCCGACGACCTCGTCGGCCGCGGTGAGTGCCTCGTCGTATCGCTCACCTTCGACCAGCAGGCTGTTGAGCCTGTTCACGGACACGGCGAGATGCGGCAGATGGGTCGCGGGATCCGCTGCGACCAGGCGCCAATAGACGGCCAGCGCCTCGCGCGCGGCCGACAGCGCCCCGTCCTCCTCAGCGTCGGCCAGCAGACTGCTCAGGTTGACCAGGCTTCTGGCGAGGCCCGCCTGGTGGGCCTCGGCGCCGATCCCGGCCCTGCGCCGGTGGATCTCGACCATCTCTCGCAGGGGCACCAGCGCCTCGCGCAAGCGCCCAGCGGCCCGGAGCCGAGTGGCCAACTCCTGCAACAGGACGAGAAGACGGTCGAGTTGGACGTCGGGGTCAGCTTCGGCCAGTCGCCTGCGCACGTCGATCGCCTCCCGCAGGGCGGCCAGCACCTCGGGGCGCCGCATGCCCCCCAGCAGGGCGCACAGGTTGTCCAGGGCCAGCGCGAAGTCAGGCATGTGGGCAGCAGGGTCCACATCGGCCAGTCGGCGGCCCACGTCGACCGCTTCCCGTATCACCTGCGACGCCTCGTCCAGACGTCCCAGGCGGGCGAAGACGGCACTCAGGTTGTTCAACGACTTGGCGAGGTCGGGCTCGTGGGCGTCGGGGTTGATCGCGGCCAGCCGGCGGAAGAGGTCCACGGCCTCCTCAAGCGTCGGCACCGCCTCGTCCAGCCATCCGGCATCGACCTGGTAGCTGCCGAGATTGTCCAGGGCCGCGGCGAGGCCGGGTTCATGGGCATCGGCGTTGGCAGTGACCAGTCGTCTTGAGGTGCTGACGACCTCCTCCAGGGCCAGGGCCGCGTCCTGCGGCAGTCCGAGTTGCCGCAACCACATCGCCCGGTGGCGCAGCGCCCGGGCGAGATCGGGCAGGCAGGCGGATCGATTGTGCTCCGCGACCAGCTGGAGAAGCTCGATGGCACTGTCGGCCGCCGCCAGCGCGTCCTCCGGCCGCTCCAGAGCGGAGAAGATCAGGCCGAGATTGTCCGCGGCGGTGGCGACCGGGACGACGTAACGCCGTCGCGTGGCATCGTCGCCCTGGAGCAGGATGGCCGCCGCCTCCAGCGTGACCCGCAGAGCCTCCTGTGGCCGCCGGTGCCGGAGAAGAGCCGAACCCAGATTGATCAAGGCTCCGGAGAGAACGCTGGGGTCGCTCTCCGGGGCAGCCGCCATCAGTTCCCGCGAGATCGCCGCAGCCTCTTGTGCCACCACCAGTTCCTCGGCCTCCCTGCCCATGCGGGGCAGGTACGCGCTGAGGTTGACCAACGCTCCTGCCAGGCCTGCCCGGTGGGCCCGGGGATCGGCCTCGGCCAGCGAGCGGAACATAGTGGTGGCCCGCTCAGCAGAGGTCACCGCTTTGTCGGCCAGACCGGCATGTGCGTAGCGCGCGGCGAGACGGCTGTGCAGGATCGCCCGGTCCACGGGGGATTCGGTGTCCGCCAGGCGGCGGTCGGTGAGGCGCTCGGCCACCGCGGCGATGCCCGCGTCGAGGTCGATGTGCCGGTTGGCGGGCAGGACCGTGTCGATCGATTCGAGGACCCCGAGCAGGCTGCCGTCCAGCACCTCGCCGTCCGCGATCCTGGCCAGGGCACCGACCGCGGCCGAGCCCGCGTCCAGGGCGATCCGGGGATCAGCCTTCACCACTGGGTACAGATATCTCTCCCCGACGTGCGGCCAGCGGTCCGCCGCCGCCGCGAGGTGGGCGACGGTCCGCGGCGTCCAGGCCGGCGCCGCGCCGTCGTCCCCGCGGCGCAGGACCGCGGCGGGAACGGATGCCGCCCAGTCGTCCGTCGGGTATCCGGTGATCGGGCTGCCGGGCAGCATGAGAGCGACGAAGTCCTCTGCCAGGCGATCGGGCTGCCCTCTGAGTTGTCCCCCCGCCTCGGCCTCCTCTCAACGGGCGACAGCATCGTGGGACGCCACGTCGCCGTCGAGCAGGGCGACCACCAGCGGAGCGAGTTCGGGCCGGGAGAACACCACGGCCGCGAGCCACTCCGGGGTTCTCGTCCGCGTCGCCAGCAGGCGCATGATGTGGCGGCGGCAGAGCGCGGGATCGACGGCCACGGCTGCGAGGACCAGCGCCCGCACCTCGCTCTCCTTGTTGGCCAGGCTCCGCGAACCGAGGCTGCCGAAGGCTTCCTCCAGCAGGGCGCCGGCAGCATCCTGATCACCGTCGCGGGCCAGTACCTCGGCACGGGCGGCGAGCACCGGGATCCACCGGTTGCCGAGCGGTTCGTCCGCGGGACGGAGCATCGCGTCGGCGCCGTCCGGACGGCCTGTGCGCGCGGCCACTTCCGCCACGGCCGCCGCTTGCTGCGCCCGTACGCCTTTGGTCGCGGCCGTCCATCCGTCGGCGGCCCGCCGGGCCAGATCCAGGAGGCGGTCGACATGGTCGTCCTTCCCCAGGGCGGCTGCGATCTCCGCGACTCTGAGCAGTGCCTGCGCTCTGTTCGGCTCCTTGACCGCCAGTGCCTCGTACTCGGCGGCGACGAGATCTCCCCCGACGGCGCACTTCACCGCCGGTCCCGACTGGTCGCTGAACATGTCGGGCATCCGGATCCGGTCGGCGAACCTCCCGGCCCACTCCGGTTCCCCGCCGCGCAGGGCCGCCGACGCCGCGACGGCGGCGGGGTCCTGCTCCAGACCCCTCCGGGTCCTGGAGACCGAGGTCCTGGCCACGGACCGGGCCAGGGTCAGCAATCGCTCGGCCAGGGCGTAATGCCCCGTCTCGGCGGCTCCGATCGTGGCCTGTTCGAGGGCGAAGACGTAGCTTCTCTCTCCGGCGTGCGCGGCGAACTCCCGGGCGAGCACATGGTCTCCGGCGCGTCCCGCGCCCCGCGCCAGGATCGCCGCGATGCGGTGCACCGCACCGGCGTCGCCGTTCGAGTGGGCCAGCGCGAACAGTGGTCCCGCCTGGTCGAACCGACCGTGGTGGGCCACCGCGTCGGCCACTGCCAGAGTCTCCCAGAAATGGCCTGTTCCGGGCGTGTCCAGGTCGCCCAGGATCTGTTCGGCGCGGCCCGGACTGCCGCACCGGGCCAGGGCCACGGCCAGATCGACCCGGCTGTCCGACTGATGGCGCGGACGGTCGATCGAGGCGGCAGCCTGCACGGCGTGTTCCAGATACACCGACGCGGCATCGGAGTGGCCGCCCTCGTGGGCCACCTCGGCGCAACGTATCAGCGCAGCCAGCCGCGCCTCCGGGTCCACGAGGCGGTCGAGCAGATCCCAGGCCTGATCGGGGCGGTCGAGCAGCTGGTGCAGATGCGCCACGCGGGCGGCCCCCTGCCGGCCCTGCCCGGCCGCTTCTTCCACCAGACGCAGGCAGAGATCCCAATCGAGCACCCGCGCCGCGGCCTCGGCCAGGTCGAGCACGGCGAGGAACCGTTCCCGCACCGCTCGCAGTACGGCGGCGTCCGTCGCATCCGGTACGGGAGCGGGCAGCCTGGCCAGCATCTGCTCCGCGACCCGCAACAGCGCCGCACCGGCCTTGGCCCCCTCCTTGTGGGCGATCCCCCGGGCGAACTCGGCGTACACACGGATCCGCGCACCCGCCCCCTGGGGCCGTGGGAAGGCGACAACGCACTCCCGCGCACCGCGCACCTGGGCCGAGCGGGCGGCGATGCTGACCAGGGTGTCGTCCCTTCGCCCGCCGGCGCTGTCGGCCAGGCCCTCGGCGGTCCCGAGAATCCGCAGGGCGTCGGCGCGGTCGCCGATCTCCAGGTGGGCCTCGGCGACTGCGGCCAGGGCCACGGCCATGAGATCCGTACCGGGGCTGGGCGGCGCGACACAGGCGATGTGCTCCGCCTCCCGGAGCAACTCCATGGCCGTCGTCCGCGCACCGCAAGCGTGCGCGGTGCGGGCCAGGGCGGCCAGTGATGGGGCGTTCCAGACTCCGCCGGCCGGATCGTCGAGGGCGATGGCACGTGCCCGGGCGACGTAGCGGAGGGCGCGCTCGGCGTCCCCCCGGCGTGCGGCCGCCTCGGCCATGCCCGTGTACGCCCGGACGGAGTGCCAGATCACGGATGCCAGGCACTCGGCCCAGGACCACTCCCCCTGCTCCGCCCAGGCCACCGGGAGAGCCGGCGGGTGGCCGAAGCTCACATGCCCCGGACGTTCGGTCAGCCGATAGCGGCGCATGGCCAGGACGCATGCCTCGCCCAGGCTGTCCGCCTCCGTCGCGGCCAGGACGTTCAGGACGTCGGTGATTTCCTGCCAGGCACGGGCGGGGTGACCGGCCCGGCGTTGCCACAGCGCGATCCGCTCGGGCGAGGGGAGGGCGGCGAGCGCGGCGATGTCCCCGCCCGCGACCAGCACAGCGGGGTAATGGTCCAGGAGATACGCCGGGGTGTCGTCCGGCCAAGCCCGCCGTGCGAACTGTTCGGCCCAGGCGCGCAGAGCGCCCCGATGCCGCTCGGTCTCGGCGTGACCGAGCGCGGCGACGGTCTCCCGGCGCAGTGCGTCGTCGACGAGGTCGAACCGCTCCTGTGACGACTCCGGGTCGCCACGCGACACCAGTAAGCCGGAAGGGACCGTCCGCAGCACATCCCGCACGTCATGCGCGTCCATGCCGCCGCCCGCCGCGAGGACCGCTGCCAGGTCGTGCGCGGTCAGCGGACCACCGACGGCGAGAGCGCCCAGCACCGTACGGGCATCACGGTCCGCCAGCGCGGTGGCGAGGGGGCTTGCGGACAACCGGACGCGAGGGCAGCGTCGCTCGTCCCGCAGCGGGTGCGACCGGGGCACGGCCTCCGGAATCCGGGGCAGGACGCGACTGAGGACCAGAACGTGACCGTGGGAGCCCGTCGCGGCGGGCAGCAGGGCCGCGATCGGGGGCGACTCATGGTCCCCGTCCAGGCCGTCCACGAGCAGCAGCAGGTGCCGGCCGCTCGCTTCGGCCCGCGCACAGGCACGGGCCCAGAGGCCGTCGAGCGTGCTCGGTCTGGAGAGCGGCGGAGTCGGCTCGCCCAATAACGCCGCGAGCTGGTCATGGACTTCCTGTCGAAACCGCCTTGTCTGTCCGCCGGAGGCGCCCGACGCGAAAAAGGAGACGACGTCGACATCCCCCGGCGGGTGAGCGGCGAACCGCTCGCCCAGAGCGGTCTTGCCGGACCCTGGCGGCCCGACGAGCCAGCGGTAGGACTCGTTGGAGCGCGCGAACGCTTCGAGTTCCGCCAGTGCGCCGTCCCAGCCGCGAACGTCGTCCATCAGCTCCCCCTCACCGGGAGCCCCGGAGGACCACCCTCGTGCCCATGGTGATAGAGAACACTGTCAACAGCCAGGCTGAAATCCCCGTACGGCCGGAAGCGGCCCAGACCCTGTCCTTGCTCCAGCAGGCGAACCTCCGGGAGACCGTCGGCCACACCGGTCACACGGACGGGTCCCCACTCCTCGGGCCGGCTCCTCTCCACTCGACGAAGTCGGTGCCGGTGAGGCCCACGTCATCGGCGTTCTCCAGCCCGGCCTCGGCGAGGAAGACGCGGATGTCTGCCGGGCGGTGGGCGACTCCGACGGCGACGCCGTCGTAGCGGACCCGGCGCCGGCCCCGTTCACCGGGCGGGTAGACGATCAGCTTGGCGGCCATGCGCCCGGATGCCCGGCACCGGCACCTGCACCTGCACCTGCACCTGCAAGTCACAGGACGGCGCGGTGCAGGGCGCGGCGGTCGCCGGACATCGCGTAGCGGCGGGCGGCCGAGCCGTGCTCGAGGTCCTCGCCGATCTGGTTGCACAACAGGGTCGAGGCGTGGACGGCCTGTTCGTCGGAGAGGTAGCCCGGGGCGACTTCGAGCACCAGCTCGCCGATCGCGTACGCGCTGGCGACGAGGTCGTCGACGACGGCGCGCGCCCATAGCCCCTCTGCGACGGCGGACCGCCACTCCGCTCCGCCCCGGCTGGATGCCGGGACGGAGCGGAGTGACGGTCCGGGGTTGTGCTCAGTTGGTGCTTGCGCGCCGACGCCGGCGGAGCACGACGGCTCCGCCCGCGAGGGCGAGTGCCGCGCAGGAACCGCTGGCAAGGAGCTGGGCGGAGGACGAGGCTTCGTCCTCCGAGCGCTGGAGGCCGTAGCCGCTGGAGTAGCCGATGGTGTCGTACTCCGAGCCGGGCAGCTTGTCGGCGTAGCGGGCCTTGACCAGCTTCTGGTAGTCGCTGAGTGACACCGACGCCTGGCCGCCGAGTCCCTGCCGGGCCTGGTCGTTGAGGGGCTCGACGGTGGTGAGCTTGAGCTGGTACCAGCCGCGGATTTGCGGCTCGGCGAAGACCATCGTGCCCAGGGTGGCCTTGCTGGCGTATGTGGCGTCGCTGTCGCCGTCTCGCACGGCTGCCAGATGCCAGCCGCCGCCCTGGGTGGGGGCGAGCATGACGGTGGCGTTGCGGCCGTTGACGGTGGTGCTGAGCGAGGAGACCAGTTGCGTCAGTTTGATCGCCTCGGTGGGCAGCGGCTTGGCGGTGCCTGCCACGAACCCGGGGGTGATCTCGTTCAGTGCCACCGGATCCTTGATCGTGAAGACCGGGAGGCCCTGGCACGGCTCTGCCGTTTCGGGGATCGTCTGCACCGGCCCGCCGACGTCGCCGGTGGGCACCGGAGTGCGCAGGAAGCGGCATACCGCGTTGTGGACATCGGTGGACTTCACCGCGTTGAGGGCCGCCTGGTAGTCGGGGATGTCGGCGGGGAGAGGGTCCTTGGCCGGGGCCGCGTGCGTCGGACCGACGACGGACAACATTGCGGACGCACTCACTGCAATGACGATGGACAGACGGGAGAAGGGAGAGGCCGCCCGCTGGTTGGACATCTTGGTGCCGCTGGTGTCGCGCATGTCGCCTGCCTTAGCGGGAGATACCGATGCGGGAATGGGTCCACTTGGACGAGCTGTTGCTCACGTAGTCGTTGTAGTTCCACCACGTGTACGTGGTCGTGTCCGGCCACGGGTCGGCCACGGCGATCGTGTTGTTCGACGTGTCGAAGCCGTAGACCACGTTCATGTGGCCGCCCCCGGACGTCCAACCGATGCGGGCACCGATCGGCCGTGCCGCCTTGACGTCGGTGTACACCTGGTTGAACGTGGCTGCACTGCTCAGGCCCGAGCCGGTATGGGCCATGCCGAGGCTGCTCCAGCCCCTGGCCATGTCGTCGAGCGTGGCGGGCTGGTTGTTGCAGCCGTAGTAGGGCTGGGCACGGTTGCAGAAGTCCGTCTGTGTGGAGCCGAAGCCCTGGAACTTGGCGATGGTCAGCCCGGAGGCGACCCAGCACCACTGGGTCTTCTCCTGCTTCAGCATGCTGATGGTGTCCTGACCCGCTTCCGCGTGAGCCGTGCCTCCCGCGGCCGCGAGCGATCCAAAGGCGGCGAGCGCGATGGCCGACGCCGTGGTTCCGTACCTGAACCTGCCCATTTTCCTGCCTTCCCCTGATGGGTGCACGAGATGAACGGGGCCAATCTGGCAGGAATATGACAGCGCATTGTGTCTGTGGCACATAGGGGTGCCGAAGGAAATTGCCCCCTAATGATTATTTGACAGCTAATAATCTGGGTCGGCACGTACAGCCCACGCCTACCTGCCGCAGCCGAGTGTGGGGCTCACAACCTGCCGGCCTTCGGCCGGCTCCAAGTGCTCCTTTCGCGGGCGTGGGAGCAGCGGAGTGGGGCCGCTGGGGAGCAGGCCCTTGCGGCACAGGGTCCGTTCGCGGCTGCGGCACCGGGGGTTGCAGTACCTGCGGGGCCGCCCGGTGGAGCCGGGCAGAGGCTGGACGCAGGTAGGGCAGTGGCCGGCAGCGACGACCGGGGCCAGGCGCTCGAGGAGCTCGTGGGCCTGGTCCTCCTCCGGTCCGTACGGGATGGCGTCGGCCTGGCAGCTGGCGCGGAGTTCAGCGACGACGGTGCGCAGAGTGGGCAGGTCGCGCCGGCAGGTGCCGAGGAGGTTGAGGCAGTCCTCCACGAGCCAGCTTGCGAGGATCCGGAGCGGGTGAGGTAGAGGCCCAGGGTGTCGATCCGGTAGCGGTTGGTGGTATCGAGGAGCAGATAGCCGATCAGCTGGTTCGCGGTGTGCTTGGACAGTCGCCGGACGACGGGGTGCTTGGTGCTCTTGAAGTCGAGGCAGGCAGTCGACCACGTGGTCGGCGTCGGCGGTGATGCCTGCGCCCGGGAAGGTGGGCCCGCCGGTGCAGTCCTGGGCCTGGGTGCGGGCGCGCAGCGCCTTCAAGGGGCTGGTGGCGGTCAGGTAGAGCTGGTGGACGACGTCGTCGGCCACGTTCTGGTTGGGGAGCTGTCAAGAGCCGGTCGGGGGGTGAAGCCGCTGGGGTCCTCCAGCGCGGTGAGGTACAGCTGGATGTAGGTGGGTCCGTACGGGTTGCGGGCCAACACCTGGTACCAGGCGCCGGCGAGCAGCATGCGGGCCAGATGCTCCTCCTCGTCGTGGGGGCGGTCCATCGACAACGCGCGGTTGTCGGGGTCGAGGCGGTGCACGGTCTCGACCAGGCGCGCGGCGCACCAGCGGGTGTTGAGCTCGACACCGCCGAGTTCTTCCCAGGCTGGGCCTGCTCTCGCCGATCCACACGCCCGACGCACCCGCCGCCGTACGGGGCCGGCTCGGCACCAGGGCAACACCGCGCAACAGAGCCTGACGATGAATTTGCGCCTTGGCCCCTCACCCCCGACTCCGGCTGCCAACCGGCTGCCTCGGCCGCAGCGCATGAGTGACGAGGAGTTGGCCTCGACTACCGGGCCCGCCCCAGTTCTCCTGAGTGGCGCCGACCGCGTCATGGATTCGCGCCGAGCCGAGGCCGTGCGAGGCGCCTCCGGTTGTACGGAACGGGATCATTCCCGGCGCCGCACACGGCATGCCCGTGCAGGTCTTCAACAGCCGCGTCGCCGAGTTCCTCCACGACGTAGAACAGGCCCGCGTCGGCGGGTGAACCGGCACGCCGTGCCCGGCCGGCGGCTGACGAGTGGCACCCTCGGGAGTCGTCCTGTCAGTGGCCTCTGCGATGCTGACCGCGTGATCCCTTGGAACCTGCTCGCCCTGGACAGGGCTCTGCGCGTCAGCTGGGCCGCCGATACCTGCTCGCCCGATGACCAGGCCGATTGGCGGCCCGACAACCCTGCCCGGGGTCACTGCGACATCACGGCTTTGGTCGTCAACGACGTCTTCGGCGGCGACCTCATGGTCGGTGAGGTCCACCTCAACGGCAACCAGCACGGCTTCCACTGGTGGAACCGGCTGCCCAGCGGCGTTGAACTCGATCTGACGCGGGAGCAGTTCCAGGACGGGCAGACCGTCACCGCGGCTCGCGTCGTCCAGCGCCCGCCGGGACCCCTCCCCCGACGCGGAGGGGAGTACCTCCTCCTGCGTGACCGCGTCATCAAGCGCCTCGGTCACCTTCCCGGACCTCCGGCCTGACGGGCATCGAAGGGGCTGTCTCGGCCCTGGTCAAAGGAGCAGTCACCGTCACGCCACGCGTGGTCGGAGCGCCGCGCCGGCCGGTCCTTGCCGACGCTGTGCCAGCTCACTCCCCCGCCCGTACTCGACGTCCGCGGCCTGCTACTGAGACGCCCGGGGCGGGGACCAGGGACTTGGCGTACCGCCGCACGATCAGGGATGCACGGGTGCATGTGGGCGCTCGGCCCGGCGGCCATGCCTGCCCGGGGCGGCCCGGCCGAGGCAGTAGGTTTCGCCGGCCGGACCGCTACTGCCCAGGAGGCCGATACCGGACCTGCTCAGCTCTGCGCAGGGCATCCAGCGTTTCATCGACGCTCAGGAGAACAGTCGTCTCGAACGAGCTGAGCGCGCCCCCGCCGCTGATCGCCAGCGCGACCGAGGCCATGGACACGTTGTCCGGAGCTTCCCAGAGGTTGTAGCCGTCGTGCGTACCGAAGGCGTACCAGAAGCCGTGGAGCTTCCCGCCGACGGACTCGATGTACGACCGAGCGGCCAGGGCGCGGTCCTCAGGGTGGCCGATCAGTCTCGCCCAGGTCTCCGGTGTGTAGCTGAACCTCGATAGATAGAGCGGCATCGTGTCTCTCCTCCGTTTCATCAATCGATGCCCGCACTCGATCGGGGAAGACCGCGGTGGCCCGCGGTTCCCCCATATAGCCGGGGGCGCGGACCGGCATGGCCCACAGTCGGAAGGGATCGCCCACCGCTCGGTGCTGCCGGTCCTTCGGCGCCGCCCCGATGATGAGCGCCTTCTGCGCGTCCAGAGCCGGAGCGGTCCCGCGCGAGCTGCGCGCCCACATGCCCCGGTCCGCCCGGCGGATCCGTCCACCGGCGCTCGGCGTAAGGTCTCCCACGCTCTGGCGAGCGCCATCGGCCGCCGCGAGATGGCCGGCTCCATGATGATGCTCGGCGCCCCCACCGTGTGCTCTCCGGCATCGTCGACAACATCCCCCACGTCGCGACCACGGCCCCCGTCACCTGCGACCTCGTGCAGTCCATGGGCAGTGACGGCGAACACGTCATGCAGTGGACCCTGGCGCTGGGAGCCGACCTCGGTGGCAACGCCACCACGATCGGCGCCAGCGGCCAACGTCGACGTCCTCGGCATCGCCGAACGCAACCGCCAGCCCATCACCTTCTGGCAGTTCACCAAGTACGGCCTGATCGTCACCGCCGTCACCTCCGCGATCGCCGCCCTCTGCATCTGGCTGCGCTACTTCGCCTCGCGTATGCCACCTGACAGAAGGATCCACCCGCGCGGTACGACGACGAGCCGGTCTTCAAACGTAGCAAGTGGGGAACCAACCGCTACTACTACAACCCCAGAAACCCGATCGGCCGGGCCCTGGTGATCATCAGACTGGCCGGCATCGGCATCATGATGCTTTTCATGGCCGACCGGGCCGGCCCCTACAAACCCAGCCCGCCCCTACCCCACGGAACCCGCCCGCCGATGACTACAACATCCGCTCGGCCAGGTCGAGGACGTAGATCGCCGCCTCGTAGGAGTGCACCACGCCGCCGGCGCCGGGAGGGGAGCGGCCTATGGCCACTTTGCCGCCGTCGGTGGCGGCGTACGCCTGCTTGGCGCAGAACGTGAGGACGTCCGGCCGGTCGCCGGGGGCCACACATTCAATCCCGCGGGCCACCGAGTGGCCGTCGCCGTACGCTCAGGTCCGCTCGCCATGGCCACCGCGTGGGCCTGGGAAAGGCGCAGCCCGAAGCGCTCTGCGCGCTCTGACAGTCTCCCGAGGGCTGCGCCCGCAGAGGAGGTCGTCAATGAACTCGCAACGCGCGGCCTCCTCCTGGCGGACGGCCTGGTGCTGGGCGCGCTCGGCATGACCGACGCGCAGGACCAGGCTCGCCGTACGTTCCCGTGGCCGCCGGTCACCAATGACCGGCTGCATGACCTGTACGGCCGCCCCGGTCGGGGGCCTCGTGATCGGAACCCCTACACCTACGGATGGAAAGCTGGATGTCATGGCCTCAACACGCAGAGAGAACACCCCCGCGCAGAACCTCCTGGCGAGTCTCTTCTTCCTTGCCATCGGCGTGGCGATCGTCTGGGTGGGATTCCAGGGCTCGTCTGACGACTGCGGCGGCAAGAAGATGTCGGCGGGCGACACCTGCGTGAACTACTCGAACTGACCTACGTCCCACCTGGACATCCGGCCCGTCCGTGGGGAGGCGCTGTGGGTGGCGCCTCCCCGGAGATGCCGCGGGAACACCACCGGCACCTCACCGGACGGACTGCGGTCGATGCTGACCACTTCGCCGCGTGTTTGGCGGTCACCGTCGAGCACCACGTCGCCGACGTTGAACCGGCGGCGGCCGGTCACCGGCGTCCCGCCGCCGCGCAGCGCTTCATGAGCACCTGCATGTCCGTGACGACCGCCCCCGCAACGGCCCGTGGCCTTGTCGTGGCGGTGCGCGTAGTCCTGGCAGCGGCCGCAGTCCGGCGTGGCCGCGAGGGCGGCCGGGGGGACAGCTTGATGACCTCGGCCTGTGCGTGGTCAGTGGACTCTGCCATGGGTGCACCCCGTTCGCGGGTCGTGCGGAAACGGATCGATTGATGAACAGCCCGAACAGCAAGAAATCCCCACCGCGAGAGCGGTGAGGGCGAGGTGCGGGGTACCAGTTCGGGAACTACGTACCCCGCGTCCGCGCGCTGGCGCTACGGTCGCTCCACTCGATCCCAGGGGACGCACATGCGCAGACGAATCGCCGCCATCCTCCTCGCTTCGCTTGCCCTCGCCGGCTGCAGCGGTGAGGCTCCATCCAAGCCGGACGCCAATCCGACCGCACGGCCTTCGGCGACTGGGTCCGCGGGTGCGCTGGCGCTCGGGGCGAGGGCAGAGACCGTCGGAGCTGGCGGCCTCGGGCGTCTCGAGCTGACCCCCACTTCGATCGTCTACCTGCAGGCCGGGGCGACCTCCGAGAAGCCGCAGGCCGAAGGCTTCGTGTTCGTCGCGGTCAAGGTGGTAGCGACGGCTCCGGTGGGCACCGCTCAGACTTCGCCGATCAGTAATGGCGGGTGGAGTTGGGTCGGCCCGGATGGGGAGGCCATCAAGCAGGGCAACGGTTCGGCCTTCAACGTGGTCGCTGATAGCTTCAATGCGAGCTTCATCTCGCCCGGGACATTCGATTGGGCTGGCGTCGTCTTCGATGTCAAGGTGACGCAGGCGGGCGGCATGCTCCTCTACACCGATGGCGCTGGGCAGGCGTACCGCTGGGCGATGCCGAAGACCGACTCGGGCCCCCAGGTCGCACAGATCAAGCAGGAGCTCGCACCTTGACGCAGCGCATCGCCCCCACCTCAAAGAATCCCGGATCGGCGATCCACCTACGAAGGATGTCGGCGTCGGGGGCCGCGCACGAGGGTTCGGTGGAGGTGCTGCTGGCCGATGGCAGCGAGCCGGGGCCGGTGTGATTCGACCTCGGCAGCGGTTCGCACATGCCGTCGTTTAAGCAGGACTCGCTTGCGGAGCAGTTCGAAGCCTGCGCGGCCGAACATTTGGCGCTATAGCATCTTGATCCGATTGACATGGCCCTCGACACCTCCGGATTTCCAGGCTGTGCGAGCCCGGCGGTGACAGTCTCCATGTCGCCTTCCAGGTACTGGCGAATTGCTGGAGGCTTCGCAGGTCGGCATTGGTCGCAGCCTCGATCCGGGCCCACAGTTGGCGGCCTTGCAGCTAAGCGAGCATGTGGGCGAAGAAACGGACGTGACGCGCGAGGGTCCTATGGTCGTTTTACCCACGTGGTAACGGGTGGCGGGCTGCCGGTTCTTCGAGCCAGGTGGGCGTACCGAGCTGGTTGAGTTGAGGATTTGGGAACACGGGCCGGACAGGCGAGAGGCTGTCGCACGACTTCCTCGGGCCCGGAGTCAAGAGGGGAATTGTGTGGTGCTGGTGATGAGTTTCCCGAGGTGGTGGACGGCGAGGAGCTTGATCTCCGTGTCGACGGGTCGGTGTCCGTGGTAGTTGCGGTGCAGGCCCAATCCCTGGAACAACTGGACGAAGCCTGGTTCGGCGAGAGCGCCTCGCCGGCGGTACGGCGCTTGGCCGGCCGGAGTGGCCAGGCGGCCGGCCATGCCCGCTGGCCGGTGGAGGCGGTCTGGCGTTTCGCGGGCAAGTCGATTCCCCGGCCTCGTCGGCACATCGACTCCAGCGGATGGTGCGTCGCTCCCGTCTACCTCGCCCGGCGTGCGGGGCCAGCCGGTGGGGGCAGCGGGTAGCACGGACCGTACGTCCACCGATCTGGTCGAGAGCCGCGACCGTACCACCGCCGTCATTCATTCCGTCACTGCGTGAGGCGAGCGCACCGTCCGGCTATGGCCAGGCCCAAAGGCACGTCGTCCTCACCAGCGTCCACTCCAACCGAGCCCATAACTACCTCCACAGAGGCCCCGCGCCCTCCCCCCTTGGCAAAAGCGCCCTGAAGTCGGCGAGCTCATCCACCGCACCCGTGTACCGAGGCTCGACAGTTGTCACCGGCGGAGCCCAAAAGGCAGGCAGAAGGGCCGGCCCGAAGCAGCCTGGTGGTCACCTGGAAGGCAGGCTACGTGTCACAGACGCACGGTGCCTTCGATCCCTCACTTCGTGGTCCGCCGGCGGCTCGGGCTCGGCGGCCGTACCGACATGGCGTGACGCCGACGGTCACGAGGAGGCGCGTACGTCATCTCCCCGGGGGTAGCGCGAACCGGAAGCGCGTCACCAGGGGACCTCTCCCTCGTCGTCGAAGAAGCGGCCCGTCGGCCCGTCGGCCGATACGGTGGCCAGCCGGATCGCGGCGGCTGCGCCCTGCTGGGGGGTGCGCACTCCCCGGAAGCCGTTCAGGTCGGTCGCCGTGAAGCCAGGGCAGACGGCGTTGATCAGGATGCGGGTGTCGGCCAGTTCCTTGGCGTACTGCACGGTGACGGCGTTGAGGAACGTCTTCGACGGAGCGTACGCGATGGAGATCGGGCCCGTTTCGGCGCCAGGTGTGGTCTGGCGTGCGAGGGAGCCGACGCTGCTGGAGACGTTCACGATGCGCGGCGCCGACGAGCGGCGCAGCAGAGGGAGCAGGGCGTTGGTGACACGGATGACGCCGATCACGTTGGTCTCCACGGCCGCCCGTACCCGGTCCACGTCGACCGTCGTGGGCTCCTGCGGCGTACCGCCGGTGATGCCGGCGTTGTTGACGAGCGCATCCAGCCGCCCGGCCTGCTCCTCGATCAGGCGGGCCGCCGCGGACACGCTCGCGTCGTCGGTTACGTCCAGGGGCACGCCGAACACGTCCGCGCCGGCCGCGCGGAGCTTGGCCACGGCGGCCTCGCGCCGTTCCTCGTCCCGCGCGCCGACCCCGACCGTCCAGCCGAGGGTGCCGAGTCCGGCGGCGATCTCGTACCCGATGCCCTTGTTGGCCCCGGTCACCAGCGCGACCTTGGGGTGGTTCACGATGTTCGTCTCAGTCATGACACCGATGCTCCTCCCCCGCCGGGCAGGGCGTCCAAGACCGACTGGGTGGGCGGCGATACCGCCTGGGTATCACTCCTGGCCGGCCCGGTTAGGGTGGCAGGGTGGAGACACGTGAGCTGAGGTACTTCGTCGCGGTCGCCGAAGAACTGCACTTCGGCCGGGCCGCGCAGCGGCTCGGAATCGCCCAACCCCCGCTGTCACGGGCGATCGCCGGGCTCGAACGAAGCCTGGGCGCCCTGCTGCTGGAGCGAGGCAGCCGGGGCGTGGCCCTGACCGAGTCCGGGGCGGTGCTGCTGCGGGAGGCGCGGGCGGCTCTGGACGCCATCGAGGCCGCAGAACGGCGCACCCGCCGGGCCGCCCTCGCCGCGACAGGCAGCCCCACCGTGGTCCTGGCCGCGAAGGCGGGTGCCTCCGATGAACTGCTGGCCAAACTCCTCGAGGCCTACGCCGCCGAGCCCGGCGCCGTCGCCGTGGACGTCGTGCTGTGCGGGCCGGGCGAGCAGGTTACGGTGCTGCGCACCGGCCGGGCCGACGTAGCTCTGCTGCACCGGCCCTTCGACGACACGGCCGGCTTCGACACCGAGGACCTGCACTCCGAGGGCCAGGTCGCGTTCCTCCCCGCAGGCCACCCCCTCAGCACCCGCCCCCACCTGCGGCTCGCCGAGGTCACCGCAATTGCCGACCTTCCCCTGCCCCGCTGGCCCCGCCCCGACGGCACCTTCCCGGACGGGCCCGGACCGCAGGTGCGCGACCACACGCAGCTCACCCAGCTCATCGCCCTCGGCCGCGCCTGCGCGGTCGTCCCGGAGTCAGGCCGCACAGGCCTGCGCGACGGAGTCACCGCCGTACCGGTCACCGATGCCCCCCACGTCACCACGGTCATCGCCTGGCCCCCACACAGTCGTTCAACGGCGGTCGCGGGACTGGTCCGCGCCGCCACCGCCCTGTAACCGTGGGCGGTGAACCCCGGGGCACCGCGCGATTTCGGGGTCGTCGTCCGGCCTCCATCAGCACCCGGCACATCGTGCGGTACGAAGCGACTGGCCTGCACCGGCGTTGCCCGCGCTCCGGCACGGCCAGGCGCCGACGCCAAGTGGCAACGAACCTGCCTTGGTGACACCTATCACGCCTCGGCTCAACCCGAACCGAACTACCCACCGCAGCTGGCCAGCGGCGTGCCAGTCTCCGTGGTCGTCACGTCGTCGCCGTTGGTGAGCTTCGGCACCGGGTGAGCCGGCCACCGGATCCGGCGTGACCGACGCGCAGAACCAGGCTCGCCGTACGTTCCCTTGGCCGCCGGTCACCAATGACCGGCTGCGTGACCTGTACGGCCGCCCCGGCCGGGGGCAGCCTCGTGATCGGAACCCCTACACCTACGGATGGAAAGCTGGATGTCATGGCCTCAACACGCAGAGAGAACACCCCCGCGCAGAACCTCCTGGCGAGTCTCTTCTTCCTTGCCATCGGCGTGGCGATCGTCTGGGTGGGATTCCAGGGCTCGTCTGACGACTGCGGCGGCAAGAAGATGTCGGCGGGCGACACCTGCGTGAGCTACTCGAACGGCAGGCAGACCGGGAGCAAGAACCTGGAGGAGCAGAGGTCCGACAACTCGACCACGTCAAACGTGACGTTCATCGTAGGCGGGCTCATAATCCTCGCCAGCGCCTGGTCGAGCGTCAGCGCCCTCAGAGAAATGAGCGGCTCGGCTCGTTGACCGCCCCACTCCCCCGCCCCAAGCTCATGCGCGCTGGTGAGACCCAGCCGAGCGGGCACAGCCTCGCCTCGCCGACGCAACGATCTCGCCTGGGACGGGGCGGGCTGCGGCTGGGGGTGAGCGGCGGGTGGTCCTTCGCGGGGGCGTGTGGGGGCTGGTTCGGAGAGTTCCGGGACGATCCGGCGATCTCCGAGGGCGAGGGCGAGGTGTGCTCGTTCAATCTGCACCTGGACGACTCCTGGGGCAACGGCCAGGTTACCGGCGACCCCGAAGTCCTTTACCAGAACGGAAGTTGCTGCGCGCACAGGGCATGCCGGACGAGGGGCGAGCGAACCGGCGAGGTGCACCGGACCGTCCCCGGGGTGATGGAGCGGCATTTCGACCTGCCGCTCCCCCGGCCACCTGGTGCTGGAGGCCCGGTTGCCGGCCGTCCTGCTCCCCGAGCAGAGCCGCCTCTCCGAGGGGTCGGGCTGTTGAGGCGTGAACCACCAAGACCGAGGAGCGAGCGTAGGAGTGTCAGGAGTGTGCGGATGAACGTGCGGGGGCGAGTGGCGGTGGTCCGGTGACGGCGTATCACATCAAGTACTTGCCGGCCGGAATGGTGCCGATCGATGGCGCCGGGGGCCGGCCCGGGGTCCGGGAGGGTGTCAGGACATGGTCCGTGAGCCGGGACGGTGTCGCTTCCCGGCCCGGGTCCGGAGGCGGCGTCGCCACCTGGGCTGTGGCCGACGCCGAGCGGTGGCGCAGGGCGGCGGTACCGCCCGTCCTCGCTCCCGCCGTGGGCGGATGGATCCTGGCTGCCCTGGTGGCGGCGGCGTACGTCCTCCTGTTCGGGCTCTCGTCCGCGGCCGCGGCCTGGCACAGAGGCCCCGGAGACGGGACGGACTGGCTGAGGTATCCGGGGCTGGTGCTGCTGACCGCCCTGCCCCTGTGGTATCGGTACGTTCCGGTCGCGGCCATTCCGGCGGCCGTGATCGTCGGTGGAGAGGCGGTTCTCACTCTGGCCCGGTCCGGTGACGTGGACCGTCCGGCGCGGGCCGGGTGGCTGGTCGTTCTCGCCGCCTGCGCCGTCGCGGCCATCGGAGGCCGGCTGCGGCTGCGGGCCCGGCGCCGGCAGCGGGCGCTGGCCCTCGCTGCCGCGGGAGGGCGGCGCTTCCCGCTGCCCGATGGCACCCCGGAAGCGGACGGCCACCGCGGACACCAGCAGGTCTACCTCGGGCTGGCGCTCTGCCTGCTCGCGGCGGCCATCCTGGCCGACGGCCTGTCCGGGGACCTGACCGCGTCCGGCACCGCCTTCGACGCCGTGGGGCAGCAACGCATCGCTCTGGTGCTCCTGGTGGCCGGTACCACCGTCTACGGCCGGGGGCAGCTCGCCTACCTGGCCGCCCGACGCCTGCACGAGGAGCTCCAGCCGGCTCTGATCGTCGGCGTACGTGCCGGGGCCGACGGGCGCCACTGGGTGTGCGCGGACGCCCGCACCCGCTCGGCGGCGCCCCTGATCGCGTACGTTGCCGGCAAGAGCGACACCCGCGCACGGACGCGGCTCCTGGGCAGCGGCTCGGCGTACGCAGTGGTGAACGGGCACCACGACATCGACCCCTGGCACGAGCCCTTCGAAGCGGTCCTCTACGGCACCCTCGCGGAGGGCGACGAAGTCGTCCTCGCGTACGCCTGTGCCGAATACCACCTCCACCAGGAGACGGCGCAGATGTACGAGACCGTCACCACTGCCCCGCTCCGCCCGGACCGCCGGCACGGGCTGGGCCCGTGGGATCCGGCAGACGGCCCCACCAGGCAGCGTGAGCGGCTCCGCGAAAGCCAGGAGAGGGCCGAGCGCCACCGGGAGGAACAGCGCAAGGCGGAGGAGCGCCGCAGGAGCCAGCCCCGCCGTTCCTCGCCCCGGGGACGCGGGAACGGCTCCGGCCCCCGGCACCATGGAGGCGGGGGCTGCGGCTCCAGTTGCGGCTCCAGTTGCGGGTCGAGCTGCGGGTCGAGCTGTGGGGGCGACTGAGCTGGCGTACTGGACCGCCGGGCGGCAGGGTGCCACTGTCTGCGCCCTGCTTCTCGTCGCAGGCGCTCGGAGATTTCCGAGGGACGTGCCACCACCGCGCCCACCGTGGCATCCGCTACACCTCGGGCACCGCCCCTGACACTGAAATGGCGCCTCGGTCCTTTAACGAGCTCGTGCATGGTTGGCGCTGGGGCTTGATCCCTGATCATGTTCGTGTGGTGGGGAACGGGGGCTCGTGCAGCGATCGTCAGCGATCGGCGGATCACAGGACTGTCGACCGGTGTGATCGCCGAACTCGTCGCCGAGGTCGGTCCGTTATGGGCTGAAAGGCACCAGGCGAGACTGGGGTCCGGGCCACGCAAGCGGGCCGTGGGCGCCGGCGCAAAGCACCAGCTGTGCCGACATACTGAGCTGATCAGCGCCTACCTGGGATCGTCGCTTTCCCAGGGATAGACGAAGAGGTCGGGCTGGACGCCCCATGCGTTGAGTACGGTGTTCAGCTCAGGCTCGTCCGGGGCGTCGGCGGACTCGATAAGGGCTGAGCCGATGTCGTAGTCGAAGCCATCCATGCGCTCGTGGTCGTACTCCCCATGCTCCAGCCGAAAGCCACGTTCAGCATCGCTGCGGACCCATCCCTCGCCCCGCGCCTGGACATCGGGCTCGCTCCGCGTGGGGCGGATGTCCACGAATGCACGGCGATCTGGCCGCGACGCCGGAACTTCCGCAACCAGCCTCCTACCGAGTCGGAGCGCGGTCAGTTTGTCCGTCGGCCAGTGCGATCCGTCATTCATGAGGCTCATTCTGTTGCTGCCCGTGGAGGGCTGAGGATCGGGGGTCAGGCGGAACTCTGTGAACCCCCCAACCCCGGGTTCGCCGGAACAGGCAGCACACTCCCGCCGACAACGCAGCAGCGGCTCGGCTAGCAGTTCCCAGTCAAGCCACCTGCTTACACTGCCGCCAGACACGCCAGTGATCACCTGTTGCGACGATCCCTGGAATCCACCCACCGGCCGGGGCTTCGGGCTTCCTGAAGGAGTTCACCGTGCCCGCGTACGAGGCCCTGCCCCACTTCACCGCCGACCTGGAGCGCCTCACTCCCGAGCAGCGCCGCCGCTTCCGCCGGACGATGGCGGCCGTCGTCGACGACCTGCGCACCGGACGCTTCCGTGCCAGCCTCCATTCAGCGCGCGGGTTCACTGAATCCCAGACGAGTCATTCCAATGTGATCAGTGGTCGAAGGCAGCCGTTGTGACTTCCTGATTGAGCCGGCCTCGGAGCACGCTCACCAGCTCGATCAGGCCTCGGTCGGTCGTCAGCGCAGCCAGCCCTTCTTGGGCGGATCGGCGGGGACCGGCTCCCGTGCAAGGACCAGCTCGGCGACGCAGATGCGCATGTGCTCGCAGAGCGTGGAGGGGCTGTTCGAACTGTCGTACCAGACCGACCTGCTCTGCTCAACGAGCCAGCTCGTCGGAGACGTACGGAACACGAGGCGGCCGGCTTTCTCCGAGTCGACGCCTCGCACGTAGGTCCGACTCATCTCCTCGGCCCGGGCGAGAGCCGCCTCCTGTCCGCCTTCGACCGGGATCCTTTCCACCAGCTCCCAAGTGCTGTCGCCGCTCCATGACTTGTTGGCTTCCACCAGCACGTACCAGCTCATGACCCCGTACCCCCTATGTCAGTGTGCGCGCACCCAACCCAGAGGAGCCATCCTGGAAACTGGCGGTGCCCCTGGGAACGCAAGCAGGGCGCCCAAGATCGATCTGTGACGAATGACCTGGACGCCCTGCTCACCGCACTGTACGTGAAGATCGACGACACGATCGGGGATACCCGACGGCGGGGACGCCCGCCCCGGTTGACGGACTCCCAGCTCGTCTGCCTCGCCGTCGCCCAGGCAATGCTGGGCTTCACCTCGGAGTCCAGGTGGCTGCGGTTCGTCCACTCCCGCTTGGGCGCGATGTTCCCGTACGCGCCCAAACAACCGGGCTGAAACAAGCGGCTACGGGCCGCGCTCCCGCTGGTCAAGTGGGCGATAGGGCTCCTCGCGACGGACAGCGACTCCTGGTTCGACAACCACTGGATCATCGACTCCACCCCGGTCGAGTGCGGCCGCTCACGGCCCACGGTGAAGCGGTCGGACCTGGCCGGCTGGGCCGGATACGGATACTGCGCCAGCCACTCCCGGTTCTTCTGGGGACTGCGGCTGTACCTGGTCTGCACCCCGACCGGGATGCCGATCCTGTGGGCCCTGGCGAACCCGAAGCTCGACGAGCGCGAGGTGCTGACAGCGATGCTGCACCGCGAACCGGACGCGGTCACCGACCGGCCCGGCCTGCTGCTGATCGCGGACAAGGACTTCGCTTCAAAGGAGTGGAATGAGCCTGCGGGCCCTCTTGCGGCGAACTACGGCGGTCAGGTGCCTGCAACCAGCGTGCCGAGTGCCGTGCGCCGGTGGGTGACCGAGCGGCCTGTACGGGTCGTCGTCGCCATGCCGGCCGATCTGAGCACCGCCGCGTGGGATGAGGCTGTCGCGTTGCTGACGTTGAGGGCCCGGGCCAGAGATGTCGTGGTGTGAGGCTCGGCGAGGAGGCGCAGGGCGTCCAGCCGGGTGCGGCCCAGGACGGAGGCCAGGGTCTCGGCCGCGGGGACGCCCGGGCGCCCCGCAGTGGGCGGGAGCCCGGGGCCGGCTGGGTACGTCAGGACTGCAGAACGGCCCGGGGCGTCCTGAAGAAGCGGGCCCGCCGGGTGGTGGAAGGTGGGCAGCAGAACCAGGCCGCGCCCGTCGAGGCGGACGTCGCGGGCCTGCGCTGCTCCGGGCCATTCCCATACACCCTCGTGGAGCCGGCTGCCGGGGGCCAGGCCGGTCAGCGTAGCGGCCACGCCGTGCTCGGCGACCGTCAAGGCGTAGCGAGTGAACTCCTCACGGTGCAGATCTTGTACGACGGACCAGACCGGGGCGAGAACCGTCTCGTACGCGGCCTGCTGGGCGCGGTGCAGGGTGCGCCAGGACGTCTCATCGCCCGCGTGCAGGCCGCGGATCCAGCGAGGGGCGGGCACCTCCCCGTAGACACGCTCCAGCTCGGAGCGGACGAGGCCGGGATCGGCGGCGTGGACCTGTTCGAAGCCGTCGCCCATGGTGTCGCCGAGGACGTCGATGAAGGAGGGCGGGCGGCCCGCCGGAACCAGGTCGGCGAGCGGTGCAGTTGCGGCCGGGAGGGAGCGCAGGACACGGCCGCGCCACGGCGCGAACAGAGGTCCGCCACGCCGGGTCACGGCTGTCGTCAGAGCGGCGTGCAGCTCCTGGAGCGGCGACGGGCGGGGTGCGAAGCGGATCCGGGCGAAGTCCTGCGCGGTGAACTGGATTCGCAGCACCCTCACAACTCCTCTTCCTGGGCCAGCCTTTCGGCCAGGGCCTGAACCTTCGCCTCGTGACGGCCCCCGCCCTCACGATTTTCGTATGACTTCTCGACGCACTCTTCTGAAAGGCACCCTATTCGGGAGTGCCGCCGCCCTGCTGCCCACGGCTGCGTCCGCCTCCGGTAGCAGCTTGATCCTCCGGCTGCCCGCGCCCGCGGGCCCGTACCCCGTGGGCATGCAGAAGGTCCATCTGACGGACCCCGCCCGTACCGATCCGTGGGTGGGCGGCGTGCGGGAGTTGATGCTGACCGTCCTGTACCCGGCCCGATCAGTACGCGGCTTTTCACGGGCGCCGCAGCTCACCCGGGCCGAGGCCGCGGTGTTCGCCGAGTACGCCCCGGGTCGCCACCCGGGGCTGCCGGAGCCGAGGGTGGTGGACTGGGGCGCGGTCCTCACCCACGGGTACGTGGGCGCGCCGCCGCTGCCCGGGCGGCGGCCGGTACTGGTGTACTCACCCGGCGGCGGTGACTCCCGCGCGCTCGGCACAACCCTCGCCGAGGACCTGGCAAGCCATGGCCGAGTGGTCGTCCTCGTCGACCACCCCGGGGACGCTTCTCAGGTGGAGCTGCCGACCGGCTTGCGGACGACCGTCCTGATCGGACCGCCGGACCCGGCGATCTTCCGCACGATGGTGGACACCCGGATCGCGGACCTCCGCCTGGTCCTGGACCGGCTCGGCGACCTGCCGCTCGCCCCGTTCATGGACCCATGCCGGATCGGGTTCTACGGGCACTCCGCAGGCGGCACGGCGGCGGTGTACGCAGCGCGCCACGACCGCAGGGTCGGCGCGGTGGCGAACCTGGAGGGCTACCTCGACCTGTACCCGACGCAGGTCGAAGCCGACCGGCCGCTGCTGCTGTTCCGCACCGACGGTTTCGAGGGCGCCGCCCGTATCGAGTCTTCCTGGGCCAGTCTTCCCGGCCACCCTGTGCTGCTCGCTGAGGCGAACCACTGGGCGTTTACCGACTACGGCTCGCTCGTCGCGCGGCTGCAGACCGCCGGTCTTGTGACAGCGACAACGCGCGCCGCGCTCGTCGGCACCGGCGGCCCGGTTGAGACCCTCGCCGAGGTACGACGCCGGGTGGGGACCTTCTTCGCCCGCCATCTGTTGTAGCGGGACCTTGAGGAGGCGGCCGGTGGCCCGTCGAAGCACGACCCGGAGGGAGGTTGCGGTGCCGCCTCCGCAACGGATGCAGGGTGCCGCACCACCTCCAGCTTTCCTGGCCAGCGGTATGTCGACGGCAGCGCGGCAGCCAGACAGACACCGCCCGTGCGGGCCGCGGGTTGTGCGGACACCGCTCCGATGCCGGTCCGACAGGGTTGACGCCCTGTCACAAAAGGCTGCAGCAGGGGCTATCAGGGTGTGCAAGGCTGGGGAAATGACGTTCGATTTCGCAGCGGAATGGACGCAGGCGAAGGGGGAAGCGGCCATGCGCTTGGCCTCCGCCGGGCCCTCGCCCGCGCCGACTCCCCAGCCGAGCCCCTCCGCCTCGCCGGCCGCCGCTACGGGCGACCCCGACCTCGGGCTCCATGACGGCCCCGTGCATGCCAAGGCCGCCGGTATCCGTGCGGCCAACGCCGAGGCCCGCGGCAAGTCCTCGCTCGACGACGCCGAGGCCGTGGGCCGCAGCCACAGCGGGTGGGTGGCCGGGGCGGCGAGCAACGACTGCGTCGGTGCCTGGCAGCGCAGGCTCAGGGAGCTCGCGGACCTGGTCGACGGCGCGGCCGGCGCCCTGACCTCGGGTACGAACGCCATCACCGCCGAGGACCAGGCGATAGCCGACCGGCTCCGCGCGGCCGGCGGGGTACTGGAGGACGTCTGATGGTCTCCGTACCGGAACTGAAGCAGGCCGACCCGCAGAAGTGGCGGACCGCGGCCGACGACGCGGTGGCTGTTGCCAAGCAGTGCGACGGCCTCGCCTCGTACGCGCGTCAGGACGTCGCCCGGACGGTCGACCGGTGCTGGGTCGGCGAGTCGGGCCGCGCCGCCGCCGAACGGTTCGTGAAGCACGCCGACGACTACGAGACGTCCGCCCTCGCCCTGCGCGCGATGGCCAAGGCCTACGACGACCTCGCCGAGGCGATCACAGCCGCGCAGCGGGACCTGAACAGCGCCCTGGACTACGCCCGCAGCCGCGACCTGAAGGTCGACGACAGCGGCCGGGTCCAGCTGTCCCGTCCCGTGATGGTGCCGCAGGGCAGTACCGAGCACCTCGAACCGGTCAACCACGCACAGGGGATCATCACCGACGCCCTGCGCAAGGCCACCCAGGCCGACACGGACACGGCGCGCGCCCTGCGCACGATCGAGGGGCTGACCGCGGTCTCCGACCCGCAGCTGGCCAAGGAGGCCCTGACGCCCGGGTCCCCGCTCGCCGTCGCGCTGGCTCTGGCGGGCGGTACGGACGGCCTGCACCCGATCAACGTCTCTCCGGCCCAGTTCGCCGCCGTGAACCGGGCCGCCGCCGAGACGGGCATCAGCCGCAAGCTGCTGCTGGCGATCCTGTGGCAGGAGCAGCAGTGGTACCAGAACTTCAGCCCCGGCCTGACCGGCCCCCTGGCCCAGGCCGGCCGCATCTTCGACTGGACGCTGCAGCAGACGGTCAAGCCCGACAAGTCCCTCGGCATCACGCACATGAAGTCGGACACCGCGCGGGAGGTGATGGGGCGCAACCGTGAGGCGTTCACCCTGCCGGACGGCACCTACCTCGGGAATCTCGACGACGCGCAGCTGACCAAGTACATCGAGGAGAACCCCGACGAGAACGTCCGCCTGAGCGCCTACCACCTCCAGGGCCTGCGGGAGGAGCCCTACGGAGCGAGGACCGACAAACAGCTGTTCACCCTCTACGCCGCGGACACGCCCGGGGTGCGGGAACTGAACGAGCAGTACGGCGACGAGTCGGAGAACCGCGCCAACGACATCAGGACCCGGGGCGAGAACTGGGACAGGCTGGAACCGCACCTGGACGACGCGATGGCCTGGAACGCGCTGACGGACGAGCAACGGGCCACGGCCGTGCGGCAGCTCGAGTCGCAGACCCCGGCCGGACACCACGTCTCCGCCGACCCGATCTACCATGAGGGCACGGGCCTTCCACCGGAACGGGAACCGGTCCCGCAGAACCGGGCACCCCCTCCCCCAGCCCGGGGCCGGCGCCCCTCCCGCCGAGGAGCAACTGACCCATGCACACACGGAAGTCACTCCCGCTGCTGCTGGGTCTGCTGCTCACGCTGAGCGGCTGCGGGCTGGCCGGGGGCGACCGCGGTCCGAAGCCGAAGCCGTTGACGCCGATGCCGAGCCAGGTGCCGACCGGTCCCGAGTACGCGACGGTCGACGACGTGATCGCCGCCCTGGCCAAGGGCGGCTTCGACTGCAAGGTGACGGTGCGCAACGTGTACGCGTACGGCTCGAACGCCACCTGCGAGGTGCAGCACCGCGGAACGACCGTCACCAACCAGATCTCCCTGCTGAGCACGGCCCGCTTCAGCAGGGACGAGGTCGGCGACGGCATCGCGGTGGCGCGCCGGACGTACGGCCAGACCGTCGTCGCCGCTGGCAACTGGTACATCTGGGTGCGGCCCGCGGTCTACGCCCACGACATGGCCGCCGCCCTGCCGGGTTCCGTGGTCCTGGAGCCGCTCGGAGATCCGGCGCAGGGGCCGGGCCGGGCGGGTCCGTAGCGGCCGGATCCTGTGGCGGCGGCCTGCCCGGCCGCTCATCCACCGCGCCGCCCGCCACCGCACCGTCCGCCACCCCAGGCCGCCCCGACGGGCGGGCAGGGGAAACGGGCGCCCTTCCGGCTGACGAATACCCCTGGGTGGGAAGCGCCCTCAGCCTGAGCCTCACCCTCCGGTGCAGTCGGACATCGCCTCTCCGGTTACCGGGTCGATGGCGTAGGCGTAGCCGTCGCGAGCCAGGAAGTACACCGGTCCGTACTCCGCTGTGACCGCGGATCGCGTCGAACCTGTAGAACCGCCCCCCGAAGGTTCTGATGCTCACGGTGCCGAACGTCGGTGCCGGATGCTGGTGTACGGCTCCGCGTTCGCGGTGCGCCCAAGCGCGCTCGCCGGTCGTGGCGTTGATCGCGTGTAGGCCGCCCTTGTCGAGTTCTCCGCGGGAACTGCCCGCGAAGACCACGCCTCCGGCTGTTGCCAAGGTGCGGAAGGCCTGTTTCGCCGCCGAATACGTCCAGCGCGGGACGCGGGACGGACGCCGGTGTTGAGGTCGAATGCGAGCAGCTGCCCCTTCATCGTCCTGCAGCACACGGTCTCACCGGCGGCGAGGCTGCCGGCAAGGCCTGCGCCGGCAAGGCGGATCCAGCCGGAGAGACCACCCGCGAGCCGCTCGCCCCCATCGGCACCAACACCGCTGGCACGCAGGCGGTCCTGAACGCCGTCGCCGCCAGTACCCGCATCCGCCTTCTGGTGTTCGTGTCGTCGGCCAGTGTCTACGGCGACGGCAGCCCGAGGAGGCCCACAGCCAGGAGCTGCTGACCATGCGCCGACTGTTGGAGGCCGTCCAGGGACGGATCCCGCCCCAGTTCCGCGAGGACGACCGGATGCGACCGGTGCCGGTGTACGGGAACACCAAGGCCTGGGGCGAGGAGCAGATCGCGCTCATCCTCGGCCGGCCGGACCTCTCGTACGGCATCGTCCGGTACTTCTCCGTCTACGGGGAACCGCAGATTGCAAAGCCGAACAGCCACTCCTGGGCGGTGGCCTGGTTCGCTGCCCGCGCCGCCCTCGGACTGCCGCTGCAGCTGAACGGGGGCGGCCGTCAAGTCCGCGACCTCACGCACGACGACGACATCGCCGAGGACACCTTGCGCGCGCTGACCAGCCCCGGGCCCACCCCGACCCTCAACATCGGTACCGGCGTGGGCACCAGCATCCGCGACGTCGCCGCTCGGCGGGTACGCCTCGACCCGCCGGATGGAGAACGTCCTGGGCTGTCCTGGCTGGCGGCGCGGGCCACCGCCGCTCAGCGCTAGATGACGGGCGGCCTGCCCAGCGCGGCCATCCGTACGACGGTCCGCCACCGCATCGGCCTGCGGGGTCCGGCATCGACCCGCACTCCTTCGGCGAACCCGCCGAACCAGGCGCGCAGCCCGGCCGCCGATCGCGTCCGGGCGACGGTCAGCAGGGTCCAGACACCGAGGTAGACGGGGACGAGGAGTGCGGGCAGGTGACGCTTGGCGAGCCAGACCCGGTTGCGGGCGGTCATCCGGTAGTAGACCGCGTGCCGGGCGGGCGAGGTCCTGGGGTGCTGGAGCACGAGTGTGGGCTCGTACAGAATCTCCCACCCGGCGTCGAGCGCCCGCCAGGCGAGGTCGGTTTCCTCGTGCGTGAAGAAGAACGCGTCGGGCCAGCCGCCCGTCTGCTCCAGCATCTGCATCGACAGGGCGTGGCCGCCGCCGAGCAAGGTGGTGACCAGCCCGCGCCGCATCGGGTCCTTCGCCCGCAGACGCGGGATGTGCCGCCGCTGCGTCTCACCGCTCTCGTCGGCGATCCGGAAACTGACGATGCCCAGCCGCCCCGCCCCGGCTTCGTACAGATCGGCGATCCGCCGCACGACACCGGCGTCGACGAGCAGCCCGTCGTCGTCCAGATCCACCAGTACGTCGACGTCCCCGAACTCCCGCAGCCTCCGCCAGGCGACGTTGCGGCCGCCCGAGACGCCGAGGTTCTCGGCCAGCTCCACCCCGACCACACCGTCCGGCAGCCCGGGCAGCGCGCATCCGTTTCCGACCACGACGACCCGTACGGCGGCCTCGTCCTGCTTGGCCACCGAGTCCAGCAGGGCGCGCAGCTCGGGCATCCGGTCGCCCATCGTCAGCACGGCCACGCCCACGCGCGGTCGGGTCACACCCAATCAGGTCCTTCCCTGCACCAGCTGAACGGCGAGCGCGACGTCTTCGACCAGCTCGCCCGGGCGGTCACCCCGGACGGCACGGTCCTGACCCGCCGACGCGACGCATCCGGACGCCTGCTCTCGGAAACCACCGACGGCCGAACCGTCTCCTACACCTACGACGCCCTTGGCCGCCGCACCGGTCGCACCACCCCCACCGGCACGCAATCCAAGTGGACGTATGACGCCGCCGGCCACCGCACCCACCTCACCACGTCGGGCCGCACGATCACCTTCGAGCGCGACGCGGCGGGCCGCGAGCTCACCCGCACCATCGGCCCGGACCTCGCCCTCACCCATGCCTACGACCCGCTCGGCCGCCTCACGGACCAGCACCTCCTCAGCCAGGACGGCCGCACCCTCCAACGCCGCGGCTACAGCTACCGCGCCGACGGCGCCCTCACCGCGATCGACGACGCCCTCGCAGGCCCGCGCACCTTCACCGTGAACGCGGCAGCCCGCGTCACCTCCGTCGAAGCCGCCAACTGGTCGGAGCGCTACGCCTACGACGAGGCCGGCAACCAGACCTCTGCCTCCTGGCCCACCCGCCACCCCGGCGCCGAGGCCCAGGGCGACCGCTCGTACCAGGGCACCCGCATCACCCGCGCCGGCTCGATCCGCTACGAATACGACTCCCTCGGCCGAACCGTCCTGCGCCAGAAGCCCCGTCTCTCCCGCAAGCCGGACACCTGGCACTACACGTGGGACGCGGAAGACCGCATGACCGGGGTCACCACCCCCGACGGCACGCACTGGCGCTACCGCTACGACGCCCTCTCCCGCCGCACGGCCAAACAACGCCTCGCAGCCACCGGCGAGGTGGTGGAGGAAACTCTCTTCACGTGGGATGGCAGCACCTTGTGCGAGGAGGCCACCGGCCCGGTAGTCCTCACCTGGACCCACAGCGGCCTGCACCCCCTGACCCAGGCGGAGCACGTCCTCGGCACCACCGATGACCGCTTCTTCTCCATCGTCACGGACCTCATTGGCACCCCGCGCGAACTGGTGGACGAGTCAGGCGACATCGCCTGGCGCGCCCGCTCCACCCTCTGGGGCTCCACCACCTGGACCCGCAACGCCACCGCCTACACCCCCCTCCGCTTCCCGGGCCAGTATTTCGATTCAGAAACCGGCCTCCACTACAATTTCCACCGCCAGTACGACCCCGAATCAGGCCGCTACCTGAGCATAGACCCGATCGGCTTGGGTCCAGCACCAAATCCAGTTTCCTATATTCACAACCCCTGACATGGGCCGACCCTCTGGGACTTTCCCCCTGTCCACAGGTCGATCCGATATCCAAGAACATCGCAGACCACTCACGACAGCGTTTCAACGACCCCGGAGGCTTCGAACACTACGCCAGAGACGTCGATCCAAAGACATTGGAGTACTACATCGACGGCATCATCAATGGAGACGTACCCACGGTCCTGCCGCCGAAGTTCCTAAAGAGAGGCCGAGTGGCATACTGGGATACCGACAAAGATTTCGTAGTCATCGAAGAAGGCAACGGGGGCACCGCTTTCACCCCTCGGGAAGGGAAAACCTATTACGATGAGCTGGAATGAAGAAGCCGGGTGTACGTCATGACTGACAAGCCTGACGCCGTGATGACAGTGTATGAGTTCAAGATTATTTTCCAGGTCACGAAGGAGATGCACACCATCCCAGAGGAGCGGCTTACATCGGCCGGAATTCCCCCGCAATACCCACTTGAAATCCTGCGTTTCGCTCGCGATATCCGACAAGCCCTGCCTCTCGGGCGGGTGGATGTCACTTTCGTTTCACCGCCCCCATCACGCAATAGGATCCTAAGAATCTCGGAGTCAACAAGCCACCAGGAATCCGCAACATACTCAAGACTGGAGTTCCCCTCTTCTATTGCACGACTTTGGCGCCCCCTGATTAAGGCGACGACAGAACTTCTGGGTGATGACGAGCTGAGGTTCAGGACGGGTTTCAACAAAGAGGAAATCGACTCCGCCTCCGCATTGCTCAAAAATGAGCTTTTTAGCGATTGATTGGCAACGGGCAGGAAGTCGGCGAGGAACGGCTTACGGAAGGGCCAGAAGTACTGCGGTGGCGGCAGCGCGCGTGGCCCCGAGTACGGCAAGGCGGCCGCTGCCCGGCGGGCCTGCGCGGCAGCGGACCTGCTCGGCGTTTCCTGGGTCATTCAAGCGCTCACGGCGTTCACGGAGGGACGTCCGCTGCCGCCGCCGTTCGACGACGTGGACCGGAATGAGGGGACCCGCACTCCGATCCTGCCATCGAGGCTTCCTGGTAGCGGGCGGCGGCATGCGTCGACCAAGTCCGAACAAGCACTCAGCTTGTGCCTTATGGTCCGGCATCGAACAGGGCTCGGACTTGTCCCAGTTCACGGCGTGTCCTCGGGGCTGGAGCCTGCTCCTGAGAGAAGAGGTCGGCGCGGCGCGTGGAGGCTGGATCGTGGATCAGGTCGAGCACGGGATTCAACGAGGCGCGTTCACAGCGGTGACGGCGTTCCGCACTGAGCTGTACAGCTCCCCGCTTGCCCGGGGCGATGCGCTCTTCGAGCTGTGCGGTGCGTTGTTGTGCACCGACGGCCCGGTCCGCACCCTTGTGGACCTGGCCCTCGCGCCTGAGCACAGGCAGGGGCACGGTGCTCTCTACGCCGGCCTGAACCAAGGCCGGATCGATGTCGCCCGGCTCCGCCGCGCCCTGGTCGGGGTACCGCCGCCCCGGGCCGCCGACGGTCGCCTCGTGCTCGCGGTGGACGTCTCGCCGTAGCTGCGGCCGGACGCGGACACGTGCTCGGACCGATCCTTCTGTCACACCTTCGGCCGGGGTTTGGGCAAGCACCAGATGGTGCCTGGATGGCCGTACGCGATCGTCGCCGCACTGGAATCCGGCCGCACATCATGGACTGCCCTGCTGGACGCGATCCGGCTGGAGCCTGGCGCGGACCTGGCGGCGGTCACCGCCGAGCAGGTCCGCGAGGTTGTCGAACGCCTCGTCGCGGCGGACCAGTGGCGCCAGGGTGATCCTGAGGTCCTGGTTGTCCTCGACGCCGGCTACGACGCGCCTCGGATCGCCCACCTTCTGATGGACACGCCGGTCGAGGTGTTGGGTCGGCTCCGCTCGGACCGGGTGATACGCAAGCCGGTTCCAGTGCCGTGGATCTGCCCGCCGCATGGTGGGCGCCCGCCCAAGCACGGTGGTGAGTTCGTCTTCGGCCGCCCCGAGAGCTGGGGCGAGGCGGCGGTGGTGACCGTGACCGACACAGAGCGGTACGGGACCGCGACCGCGCAGGCGTGGGACCGGCTCCACCCCCGGCTGACCCGCAGGGCTGCGTGGGGGGGGATCACGAGGGGCCCCTGCCGATCACCGAGGGCACCGTGATCGGTTGACCGTGTCGAAGCTACCCAGCGGCGGAGTCAACAAGCCAGTCTGGCTGTGGTGGTCGGGCACCGGCTCCGCCGCCGAGGACGTCGACCGGTCCTGGCAGGCCTTCCTGCGCAGGTTCGACGTTGAGCACACGTTCCGCCTGCTCAAACAGACCCTCGGCTGGACCCGGCCCATGCACCGCGACTCTGCCGCAGCCGACCGATGGAGCTGGCTCGTCCTGGCCGCGCACGCCCAACTTCGACTCGCCCGCCCCCTCGCCGCTGACCTCCGCCGGCCGTGGGAACGACCGGCGGAACCGAACAGGCTGACACCGGCCCGAGTCCGCCGCGGGTTCAGGAACCTGCGCGCGAAGACGGGCACGCCAGCTCGTGCACCGAAACCCACCCGCCCCAACCCTGGTCGGCCGCTCGGCTCGAAGAACCGGCGGCCCGCCGCCTGCCACGACGTTGGACGCGTCCTCGCCACCGGCGAGTCCTACACCCGACCCGCACACCACAAGAAGGGGACGAAGCCCCGGAGAACAACCGATGATGGCCGTCAATAGGCTGCTCGGGCTACAGCCCCAGCCGGAGATCGATCTACAGGGGGCCGACCATGGAGAACTGGTCTAAGTGGGAGAACGACGAAAGCGCAGCTCGTTCTCGCTATACCCAGGACATGAAGGCAGAACGCCGCGCTCTGCGCGAGGCCCTACGTTCAGACCTGCCCGCCGCCCACATGGGCTTGGGCGTGACCGTCATCGCCTTGATCGTCATCGCCAGTTTCTCCGGCCCTCGATGGACTTTGATCATTTTTGGCGCCTTCACGGCCTGGTTCCTTCTAGCACTGGCAGTGATCCACATCGGCAGCGGTCGTGGCCGGGATGCCCTCCGCCGGGCCTACATCGCCACGTTCGGCTGGGGCAACTGGATCTGAACGTCGTTCACGGTGAGCCCCTCCGCCGGAGCCAGACGATAAACGTCAAGCTCAGGGGTGGTGTCCCAGGCCGAGGTACACCTGATGTCGAGGTGCGGCCCGGGGCACCTGCGCCAAGGTCAGCCGCGTCGGCAAAGGAGCCGTCCTGATCGGCCTCGATGAGCTGCTCGTCCGCTTCCCCAGTGGTGACTTGCCCGCGGAGCCTGAGCACTGGGCTCCGCGGGCGACAGGCCATCCACGCATCTGCGAAAGGACGCCGACGAGGTCGCCCACGCCCCCGCGTCGGCGAAGCAGCCAACATGGTGGTCGGCTCCGAACCCGGCAGTCTCGCCTGGTGGAAGGCCGGCGATGTCCTCATCGACGCCCAGGCCCATCTCCCACCCGATCACAGGGTCGCTGCTGAGGCACGGGCGCGTCGCTGCGGACCGCACGCCGTCGAACTGCTCGCCGAAGAACTCGTACGGACCCGCCGTCCACGCGATCTCCGCTGGGTAGACGCCCGGAGGAATGCGCACGGCCAGCTCCCGCGGAGACCTCGTGGGGACCCTTTCCCGTACCGGGAGACGTCGCCGTCGTCCCACGGCGCATCGACGACAAGGCGGCCCCTCGGTACACGCATGGTGGTCACCCGCTCGATGCCCCTTGCGACGACGAGAGTTGTCGGTTCGTCGTAGACCGTTCCCACGTAAGCGCCGGGCGCGAATGTCGCCTCCAGGTGCCAAGTGGCCGCCCGGCCCGGCTGCCAATCGCGCGTCCCCGACTCACTTCATGTCTCACGAACGGCCCGGCAACTCCCGGCGTCTACCGCGTGCCCTGGCCGGGGAGCAGGCCGGACGGCGGAAGCGGTGGAGGTCAGGGGCAGGTCTCGTCTGTCTTGGCGACGGTGAAGGCGACGGGCTGGCCGTTCAGTGCGGATCCGGGCTTGGGGTCCTGGGAGCAGACCTTCCAGTTGGACTCCTGGAGGACCATGCGGCTCTGCACAGCGTCCTTCACGGTGATCGACGCGTTGGACGGGAGTGCGGCCCGGACGGCCTTCATGCCCTGTCCGACGAAGTTCGGCATGGTGTCGCCGGCGGGCTTGGGTGGGGCTGCGTCGGTGGCCGGGCAGGTCTCCTCGAGCTTGACCGCGCCGAAGTCGATGCTGGTACTGGTGCTGATGTTCGAGCCGGCGGCCGGAGCCTGGGAGCAGACCTTCCAGTTCCGGTCGAGGGCCTGGAGCCTGTCGCGGCCGAGCGCGTCGTGAGACTTGAGGGCATAGAACCCTGCTGCCTGCGCCTCGTCCTGGGCGGTCTGGAGGCCCTTGCCGACGAGGTTCGGAAGCGTGGCCGTCTTCGCAGCGGGTGCGCCGCTGGACGGCGCGGCCGAGGGGGCCGGGGCCTGTGTGCCGGGTGCTGGGGGCTTGCTGTTGCTGCTGGCCTGAGGGTTGCAGGCGGTTAGGGCGAGTGCGGCGGCGGCCGCGGTGGTGAGGACGGGGATCAGGTGATGTGTGCGCATCGCGCCATGTTCGCCGGTCCTGGGCGCCTGTGGGGTAGGTGTGACCGGTCCGTGACCGCGAATGCCCGCGTGAGGGGCGGGTCTTCGGTTCCCGGCCGCATCTGAGTCGAGCCGGGACAGAGTGCGTCGGTTTGTTCTGTGAGCAGCTGTGTTGCAGAGTCAGGCAGCGCACTGCGGAACCGTGAGATGCGATCTCGGCCGCGGCTCTCACTCGGTTCTCCTCCCGGCGCGGTCGAGTAACACGGGCGTACGCGCCGTGGGCCGGGTCGTCGCGGCCTACGGGCACCGTCAACTCTCTCTGGAGTTTGAGGTGTTGTTCCCGCGGGTGGACGAGCGCCAGCGCCGGTTGTTGCTGGCCGCCGAGGCCCGTCTCTTCGTGGGGCACGGCGGTGTTCGCGCCGTCGCCCGGGCGGCCACGGTGAGCGAGACGACGGTGCGCAAGGGTGTGTTCGAGCTGGAGGCCGGCGAGGAACCCCTGGGCCGGGTTCGGCGTCCGGGCGGCGGCCGCAAGCGAGTCGGGGACCTCGATCCGGGGCTGCGGCCTGCTTTGTTGGCGCTGGTCGAGTCGGACGTGCGGGGTGATCCGATGTCGCCGCTGTGATGGACGGTGAAGTCGACCCGCGCCCTTGCGAGGGAGCTGACCCGGGCCCGGCACCGGGTCAGCGCGGACACCGTTGCCGCTCTGCTGCGGTCGGAAGGCTGACGTCTGCAGTCCAACGCCAAGACGCTTGAGGCAGCCAGCACCTCGAACCGGGACGGGAACCCGCCAGGCTCATCCCGGGGTTGTTTCCACACCCCGGTGATATTGCGTCGTCCGTCTGCTTTTCGACACGTCAGCAGCGATTCACTTGTCAGGCTCTGCTCTGCCTCGCCAGGCGCAGGGCCGACGTCCTCTTCGCGATGCTCCGCGACGGAACCTTCTGCGAACCCCGGCCGGCCAGCTGCTGACCACCGTCCCCGTCAGGGGTCACTGCGACGAGGAATCAGAGTTCGCCTCCAGAACAGCCAGCAGCTCCGCGAAGCGCCGGTCCTGAAAGGTTCCCGTGGCCAGCTCGCTCAGCGCGTAAGCCGTGGGCTTGAAGCCGTCTGGGTGATGGAACTCCGCACCCCACGCACCCAGCCGCACCGACCCCACCTCGTCCAGCCCCACGCGGTGGGTCCCCCACGGGTTGACCGCAACGATTTCGTCAGGGCCGACCTCAAGCCGGACCCTGAGAATCGCCCACCAGAAGAACAACGCGACGCCAACGGCCAGCCCCGACCACAGACCGGCCGTCCGGGCCGTCTCGGCTCCCGGAGAGGAAACCCACCCTGCCCAACCGAAGAGCGCCTTGCCATCACGACCTGCGATGACGCATGCTGCCCGACGCCCTGGTGACCAGGGCACCCTTCTGGTGTCCACGCACACGCAACCTCAGCCCCGTGGCCGCAGGCCGTACCCGTCGCCGTGAGCAAGGCGGAAGAGGACCTTGGCGTACACGATGGTTGCCGCAGCGGTGACGGTTGCCAGGAACGCCAGGGCGAGGATGCCCATCAGTGCGGGCCACTGCCGCAGTGCGTCGCTGCGGCAGATCCTGTCTTGAGGCGACGGGTCGGCGAACGGGCCTTGGCACAGAGCGTGGGACCCCTTGTACGAGGACACCTCGGGGCCGTAGTCGGCGACCATGAGGAAGACGAAGCATCCCCAGATCACCATGGCAAGCAGCATCCAGACGATCGACCACCCCTCAATGCGGCGCGCGTCTCGGGCCCTCTTCTCAGCCTCCTCCGGTGCGGTGCCCGCAAAGACAGACTCTTTCAGAGTCGCCTCATCGGCTGCCATTTCTTACCTCTCCTGCTTTCATTTCACGCACTCTTGCGGATTGCCCGCTCAAGGCTCGGGCGTGCTGGTCGGCAGCGGAGCCGGCCATGGAGTGGGGGTGCTCGGCGGTGGTGGCCAGGAGTATTCGTATCCGGGCGGACTCCATGTGGGCGCCGGCTCCGGGGCGAACGGGCCTGCCCGGTTCGCCATGAGGAGCAGGATCGTCCCGGCAAGGATCGGGGTGATGATGATCAGGGTGAGTCCGATGGGGTTGCGCGGGTTGTAGTAGTACCTCTGGGTGCCCCACTTGCTTCGTCTGAACACTGGCTCACGGTCGTAGTTCAGCTGGTCTCCCCCCTCGTTTCGTGTCTGCCTGCGCTCGCGTCCTTGGGCCCGCTCGCGGGCGGGCCCCCCGACGTTGTGCGGGCTAGCCGACGATTTCGATCTTGCCGTTGGCCGAGTTCGGCTCGGGCGTGACGGACGTCTTGGCGGCGGTCAGGCCGCCCAGGAGTTGGGCGAGGTCGACGCCGGTGGTGGAGCCGAGGAGTTCCATGCCCTGGGCGACGTTGTCGGCGACGGTGCGGGTGAGCTTGCTCGCGCCGTCGGTGGAGATGACGGTCATCTTGTCGATGGCGCTCAGCGGTTCGGCGGCCTTCGCGACCACCTGCGGGAGGATCTCGACCAGCATCTGGATCTTCGCGGCCTCGCCGTAGCTTTCGAAGGCGTCCGCCTTCTTCTGCATGGCCTCGGCCTCGGCGGCGCCCTTGGCCAAGATGGCCGCGGCCTCCGCGTCGCCCTCCAGGCGTACGGCTTCGGCGATGGCGGCGCGGCGGGCGCGTTCGGCCTCACCGCGCTTGGCGCCCTCGATCGCGTCGGCCTCGGCGAGGGCGGAGCGGCGCTGCTTCTCGCCTTCACCGGTCAGGCGGGCCCGTTCGGCTTCCGCCTGGGCGGCGGCGATGGCTGCCAGGCGCTCGGCTTCGGCCTGCTTGACGCGGGCGACCCGGAGCGCTTCCGCTTCCTGTTCGGCCTGGTAGCGGCGGGCGTCGGCGGGCTTGCGGACCTGGGTGTCGAGCTGGCGGTCGGTCAGGGCCGCCTGGCGTTCGGCGACCTTCTCCTGTTCGGTGAGGATCTGCTGCTGGCGGTCGGCGTCGGCCAGGGGGCCGGCGGCGTTGGCCTGGGCGGTCGCCGCGTCGGTCTCGGCCTTGATCTCGGCCTGGCGCAGGTAGAGGGTGCGTTGGGCGACGGCGATCTCCTCCTCGGCCTTCAGGCGGGCCTGTTCGGCGGCCTGGCGGGCGTTGGCCTCGGCGATGTCGGCTTCCTGCTTGGCGCGGGCGGCCTCGGGGCGGCCGAGGTCCTCCAGGTAGGAGCCTTCTGTGGTGATGTCCTGGATCTGGAAGGCGTCCAGGACCAGGCCCTGCCCTGACAGGCTGGCCTCGGCTTCCTCCGCGACCTGGCCGGCGAACGCGGCCCGGTCGCGGATGATGTCCTCCACCGACATGCGGCCGACGATGGCGCGCAGGGCGCCGGAGAGCACTTCCTGGGTGAAGCCGACGATGCCGTCCTGCTGTTGGAGGAAGCGCTGGGCGGCGGCGCGGATGGCGTCCTCGTTGCCGCCGACCTTGACGATCGCGACGCCTTCGAGGTTGGCCTTGATGCCGCGCAGGGTCACCGCGCCGCGGACGGCGATCGGGATGTGCCGGCTGGACAGGTCGAGGGTGTAGCGCTGCTGGACGAACGGGACGACGAACACCCCGCCGCCGACCACGACCTTCTGGCCGGTGTTGTCGGTCGATATCCGACCGGTCTCCGGATCGGTGGAGCGTTTGCCGCGGCGCCCGGTGATGATGAACGCCTCGCTGGGTCCGGCGACCTTGTAGCGGGTGACGACGACGAGGGCGAGCAGGACGAGGAGTACGACGACTCCCACGACCGCGGTGACAACAGGACTCATGGCGGTTCCCCCCTGCCTCCCGGGCGGGGGCAGACTCAAGGGCTGATGGAAAGAGGATCCGAAGGCGGAGGGCCTTTGGTGATGCTGCTCAGCGGTTGACGGCGCGGACGTTGACCGAGGTCGTGGACGGCGTGGCCGTCACCCAGATTTCGGCCCCCCGCTCTATCGGGGCGTCGGCGGTCGCGGCGTACTTCAGCGGCTGGCCGCCGAGCGACAGCAGAACCTCGCCGTAGCCGTCTGCGGGGATGGCGGTGACCACCCGGCCCGCTGAACCGACGAGGTCCGCCTGCTGGGGGGCGCTGCCGTCGCCGTCCCGTTGCAGGGTCCGGCTGAAGCCGTACGTCGCCCAGCCCACGCCTGCTCCGGCCAGCGCCCCCGCGGTGGCTGCCGCTCCCTGCCCGAGCCCCGTGGACCCGAGCACGATCGCCCCCGTGAAGCCGAGCATCGAGACGAAGCCCGCGATCACCGGCAGCGACAGCCACCCGTCGAACAGTCCGTCCAGGGCGCCGTCGAAGACCCCTTCGAGCACCCCGTCGAACACCAGCGAGGCAGCGAGCAGCACGGCTCCCCCGATGCCGAGACCCAGAAACAAGCCCATGGGCCCTCCCCGTCTGACCGCTGCCTTCCCGCTGGACAACTGCAGACTGGCAGGAGAACGCGGACTCACACATTGCCTGTGATCGGCAATCTTTACGCCTCTTTGACGCACATGGTCGAGGCGTTGGGGGATCGGAGGTCTGCTTGTCGGTCGGTCGGTCGGTCGGTCGGCCGCGGCGCCCGCGCGGAGCGCCGTAGCCGTAAACGCCGGAAACCCGGTGCGCATGGATGCCGGGTACAAGGCATCCTGGGGCCGTGTCGAATACCCCGCAGGCTCAACTTCCCCTTCCCGCTGGTCAGATGGTCGTCTGTGGCGATGACGGCCTGGCCCGTCGACTGGCCGCCGAGCTGCGGGACGTGTACCGGGAACGGGTGACGCTCGTGGTCCCGGCGGGTGCGCACGCGCCGCATGTGGCTGTCGGCCGGTGGACCGTACGGAGTCTCGGGCTGCGCGGGCGTGTACCCGGTAGCAGGCAGGCAGGACCGAGCTCGACAGAGCACGCGGCCAGTGGGGATCTGCGTGTCGTGGAGGCGGCGGAGCCGGACGAGGAAGCGCTGGTCACGGCGGGGGTGGCAGGTGCGGCCGCGCTGGCGCTCGTGTACGAGGACGACAACACGAACGTGCGGGCCGCGCTCGTGGCTCGCCGCCTCAACCCGCGGCTGCGGCTGGTGATCCGCCTGTACAACCGCAAGCTCGGTCAGCACCTCGAGGAGCTGCTTGACCAGGCGGCGGTCGTCGCCGAGCCGGGTGTCGATCTGCGCGAGCTGGACTCGTCGACGACCGTTCTCTCGGACGCGGACACCGCCGCGCCGGCGCTCGCTGCCAGCGCGATCGCCGGAACCAGCAAGGTCGTCCAGGCGGACGGTCTGCTGTTGCGTGCGGTGGAGCGTACGCCTCCGGGGCGCGGCCGAGTCGCCGATCCTGGCCTGTGCACCCTGGCGCTGCTGTCCGCGACCGCCGCTGATCCGGCCGGAAGCGAAGGCTCGGACCGCAGCGGTGACCAGGGCCCACAGCTGCTGCCCGATGACCGGTCGGTGGCAGCCGCGACCGGCCGCGGCATCGTGGCGCTGGAGGCGATGACGCATGCGGGTTCGCCGGTACCAGGGCGTCGCCTGGCCAGGACGTCGCTGCCGGTGGCGTCGCTCTTCTCGCGGCGGCTGCGCTGGTCGCTGGCCGGCATCGTGGCCGCGGTGACGGGCCTGGCGGTGGCGTCCTGGCTGACCACTGGCGACCACCCCCTGCACGCCGCGTACATCACGCTGCTCGACATCTTCGCGATCAACGACCCGGCGGTCGACGAGGCTCCCGAGCGCAAGACGCTGCAGATCCTGGCCGGCTTCGTCGGCCTGCTGCTCCTGCCGGTGCTGGTCGCCGCCGCGCTGGAGGGCCTGGGGGCGTTCCGCAGCGCGTCGGCGCTGCGCCGCCCGCCCCGCGGACTGTCCGGGCACGTGGTCCTGCTGGGCCTGGGCAAGATCGGGGCCCGGGTCCTCGCCCGACTGCGGGAGTTGGACATCCCGGTGGTGTGCGTCGAGTCCGACCCGGATGCCCGCGGTCTCGCGCTCGCCCGCCGCATGAGGGTGCCCGTCGTCCTCGGGGACGTCACCGAGGAGGGCGTGCTGGAGGCCGCTCGGATCCACCGCGCCCACGCGCTCCTGGCCCTGACCAGCGCCGACACCACCAACCTGGAGGCCGCCCTGTACGCGCGCGCGGTCAGACCGGACCTCCGGGTTGTCATGCGTCTGTATGAGGACGACTTCGCCACCGCCGTCTACCGCACGCTGCGCGCCGCACACCCTGCTGCTCTCACCCGCAGCCGCAGCGTCACCCACCTGGCCGCGCCCGCCTTCGCCGGCGCCATGATGGGCCGGCAGATCCTCGGGGCCATCCCGGTGGAGCGGCGAGTGCTGCTCTTCGCAGCCCTGGACGTCGCCGGGCACGTGCAGCTGGAAGGCCGTACCGTCGCCGAATCCTTCAGGCCGGGGGCATGGCGGGTGATCGCCCTGGACACCGCTTCGCCGGAGGAACGGCTACCGGACCTGTCGTCCACGCCCGGCGAGGCGGCCGAGCCCCACACGCGTCTGGTGTGGGACGTCCATCCGGGCTACGTCCTCAAACCTCAGGACCGAGTCGTACTCGCTGCCACGCGCCCGGGGCTGGCCGAGCTCCTCGGCCGCCGGGACGTCCACGCCTCGGGCTGACCGGACACATCCGGCTGCGGCGGAACCGGCGGCGGCAGCCCCCGCAGCCCGACTCCTCAGCGGGCTCCGTACACCTCGCGCCGGGCGCTGCCGCACAGGAACACCCCTCACCACAGGTTCCTCCAATGCCGCGGTCGTCCGTTGATCAGGCCGCCTACTTGGCCGGCTCTGCGCGCCGTGCGCTCGGCCTGCGCGGCATGAGGGTGTAGAGGCAGAGCACGGCCCAGGCGTAGGGGCGGGCGGGCAGTTGTCGGCCTCGCAGGCCGGGTGGCGTCCAGCCGGTGAGGATCGCCAAGGGGACAGGCAGCGCGAGCAGTGTGCCCGCCGCGAGGGCGATCGCGTGGTAGGTGGGGTTGCCGTTCATCGGTACCTTCCTGGATCGAACGCCCACGATGGACGGGTTGCCCGGGACTTGTTCATGCCGGACTCCGGCAAGTTCCAGAGAGTCGAACTGCTGTCAGGGAACCGTCAACGGAGCGTATGGAACGTGTAAAGTCCGCCGTGGTGTGCCGGGAAGCCTGGTCGGCGATAGGGAGAGCTCTCTTCGCTGATCGGAGTCTGAGTCATGGTGCTCGTCGCTGTCTTTGGTGTGGGGCTGCTGGTCGCCGTGCTGCTGTCCGGGCTTGCCGCCCGCACGGTCCTGTCCACCTCGCTGCTGTTCCTGCTCGGCGGGGCGCTGGTCAGTGACGGTTTCCTCGGGCTGATCCACATCACGGCGGACAGCGAGATCGTCTCCGTGACTGCCGATCTGGCCCTGTTCGCGGTGCTGTTCACCGACGGGATGCACGTCTCCTTCCCGAAGCTGCGGCAGAACTGGAAGAACCCGGCCCGCGCGCTGGGGCTCGGCATGCCGCTGGCCATGGCCGGCATGGCGCTGATCACCCACTACCTCGTCGGGCTGGACTGGACGACCTCCTGTCTCGTCGGCGCCGTGCTCGCGCCGACCGATCCGGTCTTCGCCTCGGCGATCGTGGGCCGCAGGGAAGTCCCGGCGAAGCTGCGGCAGCTGCTGAACGTCGAGAGCGGAATCAACGACGGTCTCGCGCTGCCCGTCGTCCTGCTCCTGATCGCCGCGGCCGGTCCCACTACCGGTCAGGCGGGCGCCTCCGTCGGCGAGATCGCCCTGGAGCTCGGGCTCGGTCTGGTTTTCGGTGTCGTTCTGCCGCTGGCGGTGGCGGGTCTGGTCCGGCTGCGGCTGCTGGGGGCGGAGCCGAAGCTCCAGCCTCTGCTGCCGCTCGCGACCGGGATCATCCTGTACGGCGCATGTCACCTCACCCACGCCAACCCCTACCTCGCGGCGTTCTCCGCCGGCGCCGTCCTGGCCTCCGTCTCGCCCGAGGCGAAGACAGTGTTCGAGCCGCTGGGCGAGATGCTCGCGGAGCTGGCGAAGTTCGCAGCTCTCCTCGTCTTCGGTGCGCTGCTGACGCCGGCGCTCTTCGGTGATCTGTCAGTGGGCGGGTACGTGGCCGTGGTGCTGGCGATCGTCCTGATCCGCCCCGCCTCGCTGCTGGTCTCGCTGCTGGGGGCACGGATCGAGCGGCGGCAGAAGCTGGTGGCCGCCTGGTTCGGGCCCAAGGGCTTCGCGTCCGTGGTCTACGGCCTGCTCGTGCTCCAGGCCGGAATCCCCCAAGGGGAGGAGGCGTACACGCTGATCGCCGTCTGTATCGCGTTCTCGATCATCGCCCACTCCAGCACCGACGTCCCCATCGCCCGCCTCTTCGATGTGGAAGATCTCACCGGCATCCCTGACGACGACCGGGCCGCCGAGCCGACCGTCACCGTTTTCGCCCCGCGCAGTGCACTCGACCAGGAGAAGCAGCATGATCGCCCGTGATCTCGCCGAGCCCTACCCGTATGTGAGGACCGACGACCCGGCCGTGGACGCGGTACGCCTGCTCGCCGAGCACGACCTCGCCGCCCTTCTGGTCCTGGAGAGGGACGGGACCCCGTACGCGGTCGTCCCCGGATCCCAGCTGGTGCGGCAGCTGGTGCCCGAGTACGTCATGGAGGATCCGCTGCTGGCCGCGGTCATCGACGACCGGCACGCCGACTCCCTCACCGAGGGCCTCGCCGGAAAGACCGTCGCTCAGTGGATCCCGGCGCATGCCTTCAGGCCGGCATTCGTCGGCCCCGAGGCCGGTGCGCTGCAGATCGCAGCGCTCATGGCACGTACCCACGTACCGCTGGTCGCCGTCATCGACCGGGACGGCGAGGGGCGCCGGCTGGTCGGCGTCGTCTCGGCCGCATCTTTGATGCGTCATCTTCTCGACGTGGGGGGTCAGGGGTGAGCGGCTGGCAGAGCTGGGCGGCGGTCGCGGTTTTCGCGGGCGTCTACTTGCTGATCATCACCGAGTGGGTCCACCGCGTCGCCGCCGCCCTGGCCGGCGCGGCGCTGATGCTGGCCATCGGTGCCACCGACGACGCGTCGGCCTTCCACTCGGATGAGACCGGCATCGACTGGAACGTCATCTTCCTGCTGCTCGGCATGATGATGATCGTCGGGGTCCTCAAGCGGACCGGCCTGTTCGAGTACCTGGCGATCTGGTCGGTGAAGAAGGCCAAGGCCAGACCGTACCGGGTGATGGCCATGCTGATCGTCATCACGGCCGTGGCTTCGGCGCTGCTGGACAACGTCACCACGGTGCTGCTGGTCGCCCCGGTGACGCTCCTGGTGTGCGACCGGATGAAGCTGTCGCCGGTGCCGTTCCTGCTCGCTGAGGTGTTCGCCTCCAATATCGGTGGCACCGCCACCCTGGTCGGTGACCCGCCCAACATCATCATCGCCAGCCGGGCCGGCCTGACCTTCAACGACTTCCTGGTCCACCTCGCCCCGCTGGCCGCGGTCCTGACCGTTGTCCTGGTGCTGTTGTGCCGAGTCATGTTCGCGAAGTCCTTCGTCTACGACGAGAAGCGCGCTGCCGAGATCATGGAGCTGCGGGAACGCGAGGCGATCAAGGAACCGCGACTGCTCGTGCAGGGCCTGGGCGTCCTGGCGCTGGTCGTGGCCGGTTTCGTTCTGCATCCCGTCCTGCACTACGCGCCCAGCGTCGTCGCCCTCCTCGGCACCGGCCTGCTGGTTGCGATCTCCAAGGTCGAGACCGGGGAGGTGCTCGGCGAGGTCGAATGGCCCACCCTGGCGTTCTTCGCCGGCCTGTTCGTCATGGTCGGCGCCCTCATCGAGACCGGCGTCATCGCAGAGCTGGCCGGCCACCTCGCCGACGCCATCGGAGGCGCCGAACTGGGCGGTTCCATGCTCCTGCTGGGCGGCTCCGCCGTCCTGTCGGGGATCGTCGACAACATCCCCTACGTCGCCACCATGGCGCCCATCACCAGTGAGCTCGTCACCGACATGGGAGGCGACCCTGACCACGTCCTGTGGTGGGCCCTCGCCCTCGGCGCCGACCTCGGCGGCAACGCCACCGCCATCGGCGCCTCCGCCAACGTCGTCGTCCTCGGCATCGCCGAACGCAACCGCCATCCCATCACCTTCTGGCAGTTCACCAGATACGGCCTCATCGTCACCGCCGTGACCATCGCCATCTCCGCCCTGTACCTGTGGCTGCGCTACTTCGCCATGGCGTAGGAAACCGGCGTATGGAAGCCGTCTCCATCGCCTGGCGCACTGGCCGCGCTGCCGCGTCCGGGAGCACAGGGCGGCCCGCGGAAACCGCACGCCCTGAGGCACGGGCTCACGCCTCGGTGTGGGGCCAGTCGAGCAGGCGGGCGCCGATCACAGCCGTCTGGAGGGTGTAGCGGTTGACCGGGTCGGCGGGGTCGGCGCCGGTGAGGCTGTGGATCCGCTCCAGCCGGTAGGTCAGCGCCCGCACGCTCAGCGACAGCCGACGCGCGGCCTCGGTCGCCACGCAGCCGCTGTCGAAGTACGCGGTAAGTGTGTCAATGAACGTCTGGGCGCCGCCGCGCCAGTTGCGGAGCGGGCCCAGCACGTTTTCCACCAGGTCGGCCATAGCCTGCCGGTCCCGCGTCAGGACCGGGTAGACCAGCAGGTCCGCGGCGTGCAGCACCGGTCCGGCCAGGCCCATCCGCTCGGCCAGGTCGAGGGCGTTGAGCGCCTCCTCGTAGGAGTGCACCACGCCGCCGGCGCCGGGATGGGAGCGGCCTATGGCCACTTTGCCGCCGTCGGTGGCGGCGTACGCCTGCTTGGCGAAGAACGCCAGGACGTCCGGCTGGTCGCCGGGGGCCACACAGATCAGCCGCCCGTCCTTCGTGGTGAGCAGGATCTGCCGACCCGCGAACCGGGCCAGCACGGCCGACTCGATCCCGCGGGCCACCGGGTAGCCGTCTCCGTACGGCTCCGACCCGCTCGCCACGGCCACCGCGTGGGCCTGGGAGAGGCGCAGTCCGAAGCGCTCTGCGCGCTCGGACAGTCTCCCGAGATCGCTGCGCCCGTAGAGGAGGTCGTCGATGAACTCGCGGCGTGCGGCCTCCTCCTGGCGCACGGCCTGGTGCTGGGCGCGCTCGTAGCCTTCGACGAAGGCGTCCACTGCCTGTTCGGTTACCGCAAGGAGGGAGCCTGCCTGCTGGATCGGCACCCGGGTGAGGACGTCCTGGGACACGGCCAGGTGCTCGCGGATCATCACGCGCAGAGTGAGACCGAGCTCTGCGGCCCGCTCCCCCTCGGAGCGGCGTGCCTCCAGCTCGGAGCGCGTCATCCGGCGCCCGGTGGTACAGGCATCACGCAGGCACTCGGCATACTCCGTCAGCCGGTCTTGCAGTGCTTCTCGCTCGGTCACGCACTCCCCCGTTCTCGTCGCGTCGGCCAACCCGTTGACGCGCAATCAGGTTGCCATAGGCAGCAAGCGGTCCTTCACCGGCAGCCAAGGGCGGGGAAAGACTGACGGCCGACGGCAATGCGACGATCGCCTCGGGCCCACAGGAAAGGCCGTGCAGTCCAGCAGGCATTCGATGGGGGGCGCGCCGGGCGCCGTGTTCCGGAAGGCCCCCAGGACGAACAGGGTCGCCGCCGCCCTCCAGCCCATCGCCGGCCAGACCAGTCCTCTCGCCCAATGCACCGATGCCGGACACCCTGTCCTCCGCTTCCGCCGCTCCCGTGACCACGGTGCCCGGCTGGCTCTTCGTGCTGTTCGTCGTCGGACGCCTTCCCCCCTGAGCTCGGCAGTGACCCCTGGGGCGCCGTAGGTTCCGTCCGATTCGAGGCGCACGGCCCGTATCGGGTGGCGAGCCCGGGACCCGGGCGTCGGCCGCCTGCCGGGTTGCCTGGTCCGCGGCCGTCCGGCGCCAGCAGTAGGAGCTGGAGCGGGCGGTGCCGAGGATGGTGCACAGCCGCTTCACGCCGTACCGGCGCTGGTGGTCGGCGACGAACTGGAAGCGGTTCACCAGCGCGTCTCCCCGGCGAGATACTGCACCGCCTTCCGCAGGATCTCGCGTTCCTCCTCCAGCTCGCGGACCTTCTCGCCCAGGGCGCGTTCTCCGCCTCCAGCGGCGTGGGCGCCTCGGTCGTCCCTCGGCACGGCGTCCCCGGGGCCGGCTCGCGCCAGCCGCCAGGCCCCAGTTCCGCAGCGTCTCCGGGTTGACCCCCAGATCAGCGGCGACCGACCTGATCATCGCTCCCGGCCGCGACTCGTACACGCGACCGCATCCGCCTTGCACTCCGGCGGATAGTGCTTCATGACCACGGGGATATCCGTCATAGGTACTCGCGAGCATCGGCCCAGGCGGTGCGGCTCGCTTCCAGGGCCTTCGTCCCGGCTGCGGCGAGGGTGTCGACCAGACGAGAGACGGTCGGGCCGGAGGCCACCGGCCGAATTGCTGCAGGCCCGGCCCGCAGCATGCCGACATCGGCCAGACAGTCCCCGCCCAGCGCGACTGTGAGCGCCACATCCAACAGGATCTGCCTTGCCCGGATCGTGCACCGCCCGAGGACGTCGCCAGGGCGCGAGCGCCGTCGATATCGCTCTGTCGAGTCCATTCTTGCGGGCGGTCTCGACCAACAGCACAGCACCGGCCTGGGAGACGCGGGTATGTCCCGCTATGCAGACATGCCCTATTCTCCCAGTTCAGAGGCGTTCTCCAGTAGGTCTGATCTGCGGCTGAACATCAGCTCAGGTCCAGCAAAGGTTCGCCTTCCATCAGCCGCGGTCGCCGGGAGTGCCATCGGGCATCGTCTGCCTGGCCGTTCAGGGGCACGGTGGCCAGTTGGAAGCGGGCATCCAGGGCGTCGAGCTCCGCTTGCCGCGCGGCCCGAATCCTGTCGGTGAACACAGGCCATGCTTCCGCGATCCAGCGACGGCAGCAAAGCCTGTCCGCGTACTCCCGGATGAGTTCGGCGTCGAACCCCTCTTCGGCGTCCTCGACCAACGCCTCCCATGCCTCCATCATGGCGTTGAGCGTCACCATCCCGTATCGCGACGCCAAAGCTCGGCTTGCCCGGTGCACCGACTCGTAGTCATCTGCGCTGAGCGCCTTCATGTCCATGAGCACAGCCTGCCAGCTGTGACACCCCGGATGGATGCGTCACCCGACAGGTGAAAGCACCGTGGCAGAGATGACGACCGGCCGGGTTGCATCAGCCCAGATCACAGGCAGTGAAGCAACCGGCCAGGAGGCTGATCGAGCAACCGTCATGAAGGCCCGAGGTTAGGCAACCAAAGGGGCGGCGCTCCGCCGTTTCTTTCACCTATTCGACCTTCCCCACCCGCGACTCGCGAGGATCACCCAGCCCCGCACCGGCACGTGTGCTCCGAGGGCCGCGGACTTCACCCGCATCCGACGCGCGCCGCCATCTCCGGAGCCGGGGACCCGTAACAGGTCCGGGTGACGTCTTCGCGCGTCGCAGCGGGGTTCTCCAGCGTCGTCAAGACCGCGCACACCGCAAGCGTCACCGCGAGGGCCTTCGCCTCGTACAGCGTGAGCCCGTCCAGGACGGGGGACGCGCCCCGGTACACCGCCGCTAAGGCCCCGTCGAGGCCGTACGGCGACCGCCTCAGGCTCTTCGACGGTGTACCGGGCGTTTGTCCCAGGGGCCGCCGCGTGTCTTGGGCCGGTGCGCGCCGCAGGCGCCCGGCAAAAGGCAGTCCGCGCCAGCGGACCGGAATTGCCGGTGAACGCGCCCGAAGGGCGCCCGGCAATATCGCCCGCAGGGCCCGCCAGGGCCCGGAGGGCAGCGCCGGACACCGTGTGGCACCCTGGGCCGCGCCCCAGAAAAACGCTTGAACCCCGTACCAAAAGACCTCGCTGCGCCCCGTCTCGCACGCAAGCGCGGACCATCATCACGGCGGCCTGCGCGGGGAGTTCGTCAGCGCTGTTGGGCCGGGCGAGGCGTCGGTGTGGACGTGTCAGCGCCACATCGGCCGGCATGCCCGTTCGTGGTGCCACGACGTGGACTGGCGGATCAGGCCTGGGAAGTCATAGGACCATTGCTGGCTCCACCCCGGATGGGTCGCCCCGTCCGGGACCAGCGCCAGGTCTTGAACAGGATCCGGAGGAAACTGTCCACCGGTGCTGCCTGGCGGGACCTGCCCAAAGGGCTACGGACCGTGGAAGACAGACTATGAACGGTTCCGCCGCTGGTCGGCGGACGGAGCCTGGGACCGGCTCCTGGCCCACATTCAGCGGCACTCCGCTTCGCAGCGGGTACTGGGACGGTTGTGCGGCGCCCGTTGCCGATGTTCTACCTGGTGTGCTGAGCGGGCGGCGGGGTCTGGACCTGTGCACCAGGCGCGCAAAGGGCCACGGACCAGAAGACGATCGTCGCGGTTGGACTGGTGTTCCGGGCGACTGCGCGCCAGCCATCGCTCGTTGGCGAATTCGTTCTGACCATGAGGTTGACGTTGCCTCCGTCGAAGGCGTTGTAGCCGCCGCCGGTGGGCACTTGCCCGAAGGGGCAGGTCGCCTGGGAGTCGCGGGTCTGACCAGGTGGGATGCTGACATGCGGGCCGTCGATCCAGGTGTAGACGTCTGCCGCAGCGGACTTCGTTGCGGGGGCCTGAACGTTGTGGGCCGGTTGGTTCTTCCCTCCCGGTTGATCAGCTCTGTCGTGGGTGGCCCCAGTGGCTGTCCCACTTGCGGCGAGGAGGGCGGCGGTGACCAGGGCGGTGATCGAGGAGCGCTTCACCTCGGAACTTCCGTGCGGTGTGAGCAAGACGCATCTTGAATTCCCCCCATCCCTGCCTCGTTCTCCCACTGTCACGCATTCGGAGTATGTAGACGCGAAAGGCCGGACGGGACTCACCTGCGGTGGCCCACCAGGCCCGGCCCGACCATGGGGAGGCGATGCGACTTCTTCGACCCTCCTGAGCAGTAGCAAGACAGCAGGGCGACCGACCGGCTCGTACCTCATCCTGACCGATCTTGCGGGACGCCCACCGCTCGGTGGAGCGCTTCCACGGGATGCCGTTGAGGGCCTGGCGCCGGTCCCGGACAGCGTCCCGCCGGTGATGACGGGCGGAGCCAGGTTCCAATCCCTCGTGCGGGTGGAGCCGAAGCCGCCGGCGAACCGCCCCGATTTTCACCCACGTCGCAGCGGTCATGAAGCCGATCGGCGAGAAGCACATCGCGGAGCCCGGCCTGGTGGTGCTGGACATCAGCGGCGGGGACGAGGACACCGTCCGGGCCGTCATGAGTGCGCTGGAGGACCGCTGGGCAACGTCGGGGTGTCGGCCCGGTGCCACGGGATCCCGGCGAGCCCTGTGTCCGGGCCCGGATCTACGCCGACGTCCTGCGCCCGGGACGGCACGCCCCGTGAGAGGAGCGAGGCTGGCCGACGATAACGACCAGGGACGTGTTGGCCCTCATCTGCTTGCGTGGAACCTGGGGGGCGTGCCCTCGGGGGCCAGTTAGGCGCGCGCGAGTGCAGGTCCCGGGTCGGGTCGGGCTTGTGCAGGTCGCCGGTGGCGGAAGGTCCACGACGCCCGCCGGCGTGCACAGTGCGTTTTTGTCGCCGTCCAGGGTGTCTGGGTCCAGGGCGAGTTCGCGTGATGCCTCGGCCTGGGTGAGCATGGCCTTCACGCCTGAGGTGGACATGGCGCGCTTGCGGTGCTGAGCCGGCTCCCCGTCGGTGAACATGCCCCGCGGGTCGTGGGCGGGCAGCCGGGCAGTTGTTCGGCCATGTCTCCGGCTGCCCAGACCGCGGCCTCTCCCTGCCGGTGCACTTCCACCTGTACTCGTCCCGGACGTACCAGCCCAGTCCCTCCACATGGCGGAGGCCGGTTCGGCGAGCCAGAACCTGTCTCGAAGGGTATTGCGAAGCCCACTACCGAGCAGGGGCCTCCGGGCTGCGGATGCGGTGAACTGCGGGCAGGTCCAGCATGGGACCAGGCATGACCTCGTCTGGGTGGGGGTGAGGAGGCTCCCCAGTGGGCTCTGACCGGCTGCCGCCCAGGTGGCTCTTCTCTGGTACTCACGAAGCCCTTCTGTCCGCAGTGGCGGAGGCATCGTCCGCTGATGTGCTGGAGCAGGCCGGCGAGTACGGGATCCTCCGGAACATCCTGGACGGTACCTCCGCCGCGGTGGCCGTGCTGGACCGAGAACTGCGCTACTTGTATGTCAATGCCGCCATGGGCCGGATGGGTGGGGTGCCGGCCGCGGCGTTCCTGGGCCGGACCATGACCGAGGTACTGCCGAACATCCACCGCTCAGACGAAATCCTGCGCATGGTCCTCGCCGATGGACAGCCCCGGACGCTGACGGTCACCGGCACCACACGCGCGTCCTCGCCGTTTCGGCGCAGGCAGTGGAGCGCGGTCTACCACCGGCTGGAGCGCAAGGGCCGGATAGTGCGCCTTTGCGGCATCGGCGTCGAGGTCAGCGGGCTGCGCCAGTACATGGACGATCTGGAGAAGGCCCACCAGCGCCTAGCGCTGCTGGACACCGCGTCCACCCGGGTCGGCACCACGCTGGGTGTGGAAAAGACCTGTTCCGAGCTGGCCGGCTTCGTGCCGCTGCCGACGCGAGAGCGTCCGGTCGGGGGCGTGTTCCTGGGCAGGGCCGGGGGCTCGGGGCCGTTCACGGACGACGACGTGGTGGTGGTCCAGGACCTGGCGGCCCGGGCCGCCGTCGCCATCGGTCCTGCCGAAGACGACGTCGCCCTGCTCGCGACCCGCCTGCACACCACCTGACCGCCACGGGGCCGGACCGGATGGGCAGCGTGGGATGCGCTGTCCGCACGTCAGTTTCAGGGAGCGGTGGAGCCAAGGGCGTGCCTGGCGTCGAACCAAACTGCTCGGAGCCGTAGTGCTGCTGGCAGCGGCTCATCGTGTCGATGTCCGAGAGGTGCCGGCCGAGCGGGCGGTGGCGCGGGCGGACGAGAGAGACGCCGACACCGTCAACCAGGAACTGTCGATCGCGCGCAAGGCGATCGGCTCGTGGCAGCGTCAGGGCTGGATCGTGGGCGACCCGACAATCGGCATCGAGCGGCGGCCGGCACCGCCGGACCGCACCAAGGCCCTGGCCGAGAACCAGATCGCCGCCCTGCGGCGGCTGGACACCGGGGCCGGACCCTGGCCGAGGGCGGCGCGACCGAGGATGCGCTGGCAGTCCGGCACCGCCCCGCTGCTGCCACGCCTGATCGCGGGCCGCACCCGCGGCCCGCTGTTCCTCACCGGAGGTAAGACTCCGGCCGGAACGCCGACTCTGGATGTGTGTTCCGAGGCCGGCCGAGCCCGACTGTCGTATCGCCGCGCTGAGGCGATCTTCGAGGAGAACATGCGGCTGCTGGCCAACCCGCTTGCCTCACCTGAGGACATCGAGGACCCGGACGGCTTCACGCTGCACCGGCTGCGGCACTCCGCGCTCACCCAGCGACGACACGGAGGGCCACCTCCACGCCGATGCTGCCGGCCCGCTGCCGCCACGCCTCGGTCCGCTCCGTGGAGCGGTACGCCCGCCCCGGCGCCGACGTGGTCACCCGGCACTTCGCAGAGCGCGGCCCCGCCGCACGTCGCCGGACGTGACACCCCTCGATTGCGGCTGGTGACAGCGTTCGGCCCTTATGTCGACCCGCTGCCGGCTTTTCAAGGGGCTCGGCGCCGCGCCGGACGTACGAGCCACCGCCAGGGCAGGTGGTGCCGACGGATCACCCGGCGCACTGCCCTGGCCTCTTCCTCCGCGCCCGTCCCCTCGTGGAACCGTGCCAGGAGCCCGAGGATGCGGACCACGTCCTCGCGGTAGGAGCCGGAATTGCCGGCTTCCGCCATCAGGTCCTCGTACACCCCGACCGCACGGCGCAGCCGCTCTTCAACCCCCGTGTCATGTGACATGCCCCAACGATGGAGAGCAAGTTCGACGAGCGCCTCCGCGTAATCGAGGCGGTCCCTCGTCAAGCCGCCCTCAGCCAGCCGCCGGTACGCGTCGGCGATCTCCGTACGCGCGGCGAGGCCGGTGGCGCCTTCGCGTGCCGCCACCGGGAGGAGCGCGGCGACGAGGCGCCGGGTGTAGACCCCTGCCCGGACCCGCGCCATGTACCGGTACACGGCGGTCTCCAAGGCGTCGATCGCCTCGATTGTCTCGATCGTCCCGAGGGCCTGCTGCGGTGGGTAGTGCGCCCGGGGCACACCGCTCACGTCGGGCGGTGGTCGCATGCGGCTGCGCAGTTCGTCGGCCTCGGCGCGGATCACACGTGCTTCTGCGGCGCGGCCCTTCGCATTCAGGGCGTCGGAGTGGGCCCGCAGGGACTGTTCCAGCGAGGGGGTCAGCGCGTCCGGGTTCGCCTCGGCACGATGCCGGTTGATCTTGACCGCCCGGGTGCTTGCGTCGAGGGCCCGCCTCCGCCAGTCGGTGCCGACGGGGAGGGCGTGGTGCCAGGTGAGCAGGAAGATGGCGAGGTTGGACAGGGCCAGCGCGTAGGTCCCCGGGTGGTCGGGCGGGTCACCGGCCCTCCGGGGCCCGAGGAGGTGCACCGCTCCCTCCGTCGCGGCGACCGCGGCGGCGCCGCGCCCTGCGTCGGAGAGGTCGGCGCCGATGTTGAGAAGGCTCTGGCCGAGGTCGTTGCCGTCCAGCTCGGCGTCCCGCTCGGAGAGCAGGACAAGCACGTCGAGCGCCGCGGCATGGGCGCGAAACCCGTCCGCCTGCCGCCCGGCGGTGACGAGCGCCTGCCCGTGGACGCAGAGGGCCATCGCCCACCGGGCCTGTCGGTCGGCGGGGCCGAGCCCGGCGAACCGACCGTCGGGTTCGAGCCCGACGAATCGGCCGGCGGGGCCGAGCCCGGTGTACTGGACCTCGGGGCCGGCCTCGGCCAGGAGGCGCGCGAAGTGTACGGCCCGTCCCGCCGCTTCGACGGCCTCGTGCGGCCGGCCCAGAGTGGTGTGGCTGATGAAGAGGTCGCCGTATGCCCCGGCCAGGTGCGGGGTCTGCGAGCCGGGCCGCTCGGCCTCCAGCCGTTCCAGGAGCTCGACGACCCGCAGCCTTGAGTGGTATGCCTCCTCGTACCGTCCGGCGCCGTCCAAGGCGTCTGCCAGCTTGTTGTGGACGACGGCGTGCTGGTCCGGGACGTCGGTGTCCGTCAGCCAGTGCCGGGCGAGCCGTTCCACCAGGACCGCGCGGCCCGGGTCGAGGTCGGGGTGCTCGTGCCGGGGCAGACAGGCCTCGATCGCCTCCAGGAGTTCCATGTCGATGTCGTCGAGCGCGGCGACCGCGCCGAGTGCCCGTCCGCCGGCGGCGACGGCGAGCCATGGTGCCCGCCGCAGCAGCGGGTAAAGGTGGTCATGGCGCATGTGCCGCCAGCGTTCGGCGGACGCGGCCAGGAAGATCAACGCGCGGGGTGTCCACGACTCCGGCCGCCTCTCGCCGCCGTGCAGCAGGAGGCGGCCGAGCGCCTCCGGGGCCCATGAGGACGGCGGGTAGACGCTCTGCGCGCAGTGGCCGGGAAGGGTGAGGGCGAGGAAGTCCTCGGCGAGCCGGTCGGGCAGCAGCGGTTCGAGGACGACGGCTGGCCCGGATCCGGAGGGCGGGTAGCAGACGTTGTGGTCGGCGAGGACCCGCTCGGAGGGGTGCGGTGCGGCGGGCGGGCTTCCGGTCACCCGGTCGACGACGATCTGGCCGATCTCCCAGCGCATGGGCCCCGTCAGTGCGGCGGCGAACACGGCGCGGTTCATCACCTGCGGCGGAGTCGTGTACGTCCGCCCCACTGCGGCCGTCGCGCGGCCCTCGTCCTGGGTGTGGAGCCGCGTCCAGTGGGCCTGTTCGCGGTTGAGGAGGTACGTGACCAGGCCGGCGGCGTCGGTGGGCGGACGGCGGCCGTGGAGGTGGGCGTCGACGGCGACCAGGGCCGCCATGTGGACGGCCAGGGTCAGCCCGAAGTCCGGTCCGTCCAGGGGTACAGGCGAGGGCACCCGTATCGGCGGGGTACCGGGCGCGCCCGGGGTGGCTCCGAGGCGGGCGGCGAATTCGTCCCGGGCGGCCTCGAACATCTCTGCCCGTTCGCCGCCGCGCTCCCGCAGGGGCTCCAGGGCGTGGAGGGAAGTGGCCGCCTGGGAGTCGTGAAGGGCGGCCTGCACAGCCGGCCACTGATCCGTACTGCGGGCCAGCAGCAGCACCCGGGTCGGCAGGTCGGGGCGGTAGAGCAGCCGGTTGCTCAGTAACCAGGTGAGGTGGGGCAGCGGCCAGTGGTCGGCGTAGTCGACGACCAGCAGTACCCCGGCGGCGCCCGCGGCGCGAAGGTCGCCGCCGGCGCCGCCCGGGAGCACGTTGCCGGAGGCGTGCACGGCCCTGACGACCTTCCACCCTTCGGCGATGCTGTCCCGGGCGAACGCCGCCGCGAGGCGGCTCTTGCCCTGGCCGCCGGGCCCGTGCAGCCAGCGGACGGCGAGCCTCCGGCCGACGGCGCCGCGCCACGCTCGGAGGTCGGCGAGCTCATCCGTGCGGGCGGTGAAGGGGACGATCTCGTGCCGGGCGCTGAGCAGGCGGCTGGGCAGCTCCCGCAGCCATTCCGGGTCCGGCTCGGGCGGGGGCAGCCATTCCTCCAGGACGTAGGAGGGCGGCCCGTCCACGTACACATGAAGGTCGGCGCCGACCACGCCATACGCGAACCCCCCTTCCGCGGTGACGTGCTGACGTGCCGACGGGTCCGGCTCGGTCATGCCGGGGATTCGCCGACGGCCGGCCGGTGATGGTGCACATGCACGCTGCTGCCGGGTCCCTGGGCGCCGAAGGCGGTGCCGCCGGCGTGCGCGGTGATGTGCTGCGACCACTCCTGGGCGGCCGGGGGCACGGAAACCTCCTCGATCAGGACGCGCAACTCGTCAGCCGTCTCCGGGTGTTCGCGCAGCAGGGCGCCGATCCGGCGCGCCCAGGGGCGTACGAGGTCGTCGCGTACGCCGTCGGTGTCGTCGCTCTCGCCCGCGACCAGTTCCGCGTCGCCGTCCAACTGGGCCTGCAGCGCGGTGGACCGCTCGTCGCCACGGCGGCGGAAGAGCTCGACGACGCGCTCCCGGGTGCCCTCCCAGGCGCTGGTGGCCATGGCCGCCACGACGGTCGTCGCCCCCGTCATGGCCAGCACGGTCATCGGATCCGACATGGAACCCCTTTCCTGGCGCCGGGGTGACGTCATGCCGGCGAGGCTACCGACGCCGTCGCGTTCCGTCCGGTGCAACCGGGGGACGCAGCCCGAACGAGTGGCGCGGACTGCTCTTCCTCTGCGGCGATCTGATGGGCCTTCTTCATGTGCGCCGTCGTGCCGACCGTCTTCACCTGCCGGAACGGCACCTACGAACCACTGAAGCTCTGACCGGTCAAACCGCGGAACGCCAAAGGCGCAAAAGAACAAGCCGACCGTCGCGGCCGCCTACCTCGACCGCATCGGGCTGTCGGCGGCCGATCAGCCGGTCCTTCGCACACGCCGGGGTCCGTGCCGGCCGCCGACTTCAAGACACGGGCGGGCCCCCGAACGCCCGCCGACCCCGCAACCGCCCGGCGGGGTGCGCCTCCCGACGAGAATGGGAACCACGTCCATGTCCCGCAGCGCCTCTGCGCGCCGGCGTGCTCACGGCGTCCGGGGACTACGCCGCCGGACGCCGTGGGAGGCGCCGCCGTCGCATCACCCGGCGTGTCGCCGTCGGTGCCAGCCCCACTCCCACGCTCAGGACGACCGTCGCCGCGGCCAGCAGGGTGGACCGCCAGGGCCAGGGCGCGCCCGTCAGTTCCAGATGGGCCGAGGGGTACTCGGAGAACTTGGCGGTGGCCAGCGCCGTACGGCGGTCGCTGTGCTCCGCGAGGTCCCGCAGGACGGGATCGAAGCCGAACTCCCCGGACCGCCGTTCCCCGTCGGGCAGTTCGGTGGTGAGCCCGTTGCGGCGGGCCCAGCCGCTCAGTGCGGTGCCGAGGCCGGCGGCATCCCTGACGCCGGGTACCACGAAGCGCTCCGCGCCGTGGGCGTCCCCCGTCGCCGGCCGGGTGACGAGGACCAGGCCGTGGCGGGTGGTGACGGTGTCGCCGGCGCCGATCACCACCGTCCGCGTGGCGAAGGAGACTCCGCCGTACCCTTCGACGGCCGCGGCCGCGTTGATCTCCTCGACCCCGTCGACCAGACCGATGGCCGTGGTGGGCCGCAGCCACGGAAACGCGGCGTTGAGGGCGTACGGCAGGTCGCCGAGGGCGAGGTGGTTGGCCGGTATCGCGGTCGGTCCGTCCGGAGTCCATCCCGGGTAGGACAGCCCGGTGCCGATACGGGTCGCTTCCGTCTCGCCGGCCAGTTCCCCGACCACCCGCAGGGCGCCAACAGTGCCGGAGGTGACGCCCGCGGTGGTGGTCACCCGCCCGTCCTCGACGTAGCGCTGCCCGCGCTTCCAGTTGACCTTCGGATAACTGCTCTCCAGAGAGCCGATGTTGGACCAGAACGACGTGGCGTCGCGGCCGTCGAGCAGACCGGCGGCGGCCAGCAGCTCGGAACCCGCGCACACCCCGAGGATCCGGGCGCCCTTGCGGTGGCGTTCGACGATCCACCGGCGCAGCCCCTCCTCGCCCGCGCCGGTGGGGTCGGTCACCGCGGGCACGACCACCACGTCGGGTTCCGGCAGGGTGCCGTCCGCCACCTCGGCCAGCGTGTGGTCGGGCAGCAGATGGGCGCCGCCGGACAGCGGGCTGACACGGCGTTCGGCGGCCACCGTGTAGACGAACATCTCCCGCGACTCGGCGAACACCTGGTAGGGCGCGAGTACGTCGGTGGCCACCGAGCCCGCGTTGCCGACCGCGACCGCCACCGTGATCCGGCCGGGCGGCACCGGCCGGGCGGCCGGCCACGCCCCGGCATCGGATCCGCGGGGGGCGGCGGCGAAACTGTCGGCCATCGACGCGCTCACCCCCGCGAAGGCGATCCCCGCGAAGGACGCCGCGGACAGCGCCGTGGCCAGCAGTACCCAGCCGATCCGGCGCAGGGCCCGGCGCACCTTGCGCGCTTCGGAACCAGAACCCACTTCGGAACTCACTTCGGACAACACATACCTCGACAATCCGGGCACCGATCGGCAGCGTGGTGCCGTCGGCCCTGGTGGAAACGACTTCGTGGAATCGGGGGAACCCGTGGAAACGCGAAGCGGAAGCGCACGGGGGGTGGAGGGGCGCCGGCCCTCCCGCGGGGGCCGGGTCCGTCAGGCGGTCGGCCGCGCCGGTGCGCGCAGCCGCGAGGGAGGGGCTCCGAAGGCGTCGGCGACCACCCGGCGCAGCTGTCGCGCGTCGCGGAAGCCGCAGCGGGCCGCGACCGCCTCCACCGTCAGATCGGTACCCGACAGCAGGGAGCGGGCCCGCTCCAGCCGCAGTTGCCGCTGGTAGGCGAACGGGGTGATGCCGGTGACCACGGTGAAGGCCCGCGTCAGACCACGCGGGGACAGCCCGGCGACGCCGGCGAGTTCCCGCAGGGTGAAGGCGGCGTCCAGGTGCTGGGCCAAGTGGTCCTGCACCCGGTGCACCGCGGGATGGACGTGGTCGCGGTGCCGCAGGAACGGACTGATCTGCGTCGCGTCCCCGTCCCGCCGCAGGTACAGCACCAGTTCGCGGGCGACCCGCGCGGCCAGTTCCGGGCCGCGGTCCCGCTCGACCAGGGACAGCGCGAGATCGATCCCCGACGAGATCCCCGCACTGGTGCTGATCCGCCCGTCGTGCACGTAGAGCGCGGCCTCGCGCACCCGGGCCCGCGGGTACCGCTCGCGCATCGCCGAGGTGAGCGACCAGTGGGTCGTGCACAACCTGCCGTCCAGCAGTCCCGCTTCCCCCAGGACGGCGGCACCGGTGCACACCGACGCCACCCGGGCACCCGCGTCGTAGGCCTCGCGGACCCAGCGCACCACGGCGGGCTCGACCAGCCGGTCGGATCCGGTCAGCCGGGGCCCCGGTACGAGCACCAGATCGCCGGCCGTCGGCCGGGTCGTCGGCAGCGGTGCCAGACCGGCCAGCTGCAGGCCCTGGGCGGACCGCAGGCCGTCTGTCTCGCCGACGTACTCCAGCCGGTAGCCGCCGCCGAAATGTGCCGCGGCGTCGAACACCTGCACAGGACCACCGAGGTCCAGCAGGTTCACCTTGGGCAGCACCAGGACCAGGACCCGCCCGGTGCACCCGTTCGTCTCGTCGTTCACCCCGTCACTGTAGGCCGGCCCGGGCCGCCCGCACGAGGTCTCCCGGGGGCTGGTACCGGACGGATTCGGCACTCGAAAGCACCGGGGCGACGGCCCGTCGGGGTCGGTGTTGACGGCGAAGGCGCGGCGTTCGGGTCCGCCGGACCACCCACGACCGGCGGACCCGAAGGCCACCGGCGCCATCACCGCGCCGCCCCAAGGCGCCCCTGTCCACACGTCTGGTCACCCCTTTTTGCGGGCCACGGCCGCGTGCCGGTGAGCCCTCGCGGCGGTGGAGTCGACCGACACCGTCCACTTCACGGTGCCCACCGCGCCGTTGCGGACCTGGACCTCGCACAGGGGTGCGGCCCCGGTGCCGGCCTGCTCCCACTGGGCGTAGCGCCGGCAACGAAGTCCTCGTCGTCACGGTTGAGCAGGCGGGAACGGCTCCCCCGCTCACTGAGCGCTGAGGCATGCGAGCCCCCCGATCTCGTTGAAGCGATGGATCACGTCGCGGACGGAGCCCTCGCCCGCCTGGACCAGCCGCGCGCTCACCTGGACCGTGCCATCGCTGCGGAGGGCACGTTGGTCGGCGGTGGAGATAGTCGCTGAGGTGGCGGCGGGCCGCGGCCTCACTGGTGCCGAGCGCGGTCGCCACGTGCTCGATCGGCACCGCCGCCATCCGCTGGGACCGCATAGCCGCAAGCGCAGCCGCCGAATCCGGAGGCCCGGCCGCACGGGTACGGGGCCGCGCGCGCGGCGATCGCGCTCGGGTGCGAGGGGGCTTCCCTCGGGTTGCCGGCGTCCTCGCCAACCGTGCGGTGCGTGGCGGCGTTGACGGAAGGCTTCTGCGGTGAGGCTGTGGCCTACCTGGCCGAATGAGCAGTGCGGCTGCGCTACCGCTGCGAGGTCGGGTCCACGGCGCGAAGAGGGGCAGTGCGTGGACTGGTTACGGCCGGCGTGGGTTCTTGAAGGTGCCCGGGGAATCTACGGCGTTGTCCGTGCTGGGGGCCAGCATCGCGCGGGCCACGGAGATCGACCCGCACTACCGCACGGGCACCGTCGAGGACGTGGACCACATCGTCATCCTCATACAGGAGAACCGCTCCTTCGACCACTACCCAGTGCCCTGACCGCATACGTTCACCGGGTTTGGAACCCGGCCTCGATTCGGCATGAGTACCCTCGGCTGGTGGAAGATCGTGAGCAGCATGTGAGGTATCAGCAGGACCGGACCGTGCTGGCGGCCGTCGGGGCTCATCTCGATCCCCGGATCAGTCGGATCAGCGTGCGGTTGCCTCGGGCCGTGGCTGAGTCCGCGGTCGCTGCCTGGGATCGCGAGGAACTGGGGAGGGTCGGAGAGGAGAGCCGCGAAGAGTACGAACTTCGTGACGATGCTGCCGAGCTGGCCTTCATCGGCCATGCGATCACCTCGCGCGGCGTGTGGGACGGAGAGGAAGTCGTCGTCGACCTGGACGTCGCTCAGATCGCGGCGGCCTTGCGGGCCGCGCGGTAGGTCAGGCTGCAGAGGCGAGAGGTCGTCCGCCCCAGCGGATGCCCCTCTCGCTGCGGATGCGGGCGCGCTCACGGCGTTGGGCTGCGAGGACGTCGGGGTGTCGTGCGTTGTTGCGCCAGCGCAGGTAGGCGTGCAGGGCCGGGTCTGCACGGTGTGGTCACGATGGTTCGAGTTGGCGACCGTGAACTGCCGCAGCGGCCCGAAGTGGGCCTCGATCGGGTTCGCCCGGGACGCGTAGGTCGGGGTGAAGCAGAGCTCGACGCGTTGCTTGTTCGCCCAGCGGCGGATCTTCTCTCCCTTGTGAGCGACGGACAGGTTGTCCAGGATCACGTAGATGGGTGCGCCGTCGGGTCGGGCGGCGCGGATCGACTTCAGTGCGGTCAGGGTGTTCGCGGCGCCCTTCTTGCGGCGGTTGACACCCCAGAGGGTGTCGTCGCCTACCGAGTAGCAGCCGTGGAAGTACCGTATCCCGTGGGTGCGGTGGTAGGTCGCTGGGTGCCGTTCGGGGTGGCCGGCAGCGGCTCAGCCCGTGCCGGCTGTGGGTCGGATGCCGAGTGGCCCGAACTCGTCGAAGGCGAAGACCCGGTCCGGGAAGCGATCCAGGACCTCCTCGATACGGTCCAGCTTCGCGTCGCGGTCGGGGTCCGGGGACTCCTTCCAGTTCTTGGTGCGTTGGAAGGTGATGCCGCGGCGGGCGAGCAGGCAGCGTAAGGCCTCGCGGCCGATGCGGATGCCCCGGCCGTGAACGCGGCACAGGTGGGCGGCGAGCTTGCGGATCGACCAGCGGGTGAAGGGCTGGCCGCGCTTGGCCGGTCGAGTGGTGGCCGTCTGGACGACGAAGTCCTCGCCGTCAGGACTGAGCAGGCGGGGACGGCCTCCCGCCCACCGAGGGTCCAAGCAGGCCAAGCCGATCTCATTGAACTCGTGGATTACGTCGCGGACGTGTCCTCATCGGCCTGGACCAGATGGGCGATCACCGGGACGCGGTTCCCGCCGGCCGAGGCCAGCAGCATCATCGCGCGCCGGTAGCGCACCGAACTGGTGCTGCCCCGGCGCACGATCTGCTGCAGCCGCCGGCCTTCCTCGTCGGTCGGTCTGCGCACTCTGACGGGCTCAGCCGCCACGCCTCCAGCGGTCGGATCGGACGTCACCGCATATCCAACCGCCCCGACCACCAACCCGGCGAACCAACCCGGTCAGTGCACTAGGCACTAGGCACTATGCGAGGGGTGCGCAGCTTCGGCGACCCCCGGCCGCTCGTTCTGCCCAGCGGAAGGAGGGTGTGACATCAGCAGGGGGAGTCGCCCGTCGTGCTGCCGTACCGGCCGGAACCGGTGGCGGGGCAGCCCGCCCCGGTGACCAGCACGGTGGGGCGTTCGTCGGCGGGCAGGGCGTTCATGTTTTCGGGTCCCTTGCGTGCCGGGTGGCGCGAGGGGTGGGTCTGTCGGGTGTCAGGTGTCAGCGCGGACTGGGGCGGGTGGCGGGCTGGGCTCGGAAGGAGAGTGCCTCCAGGAGACGCTTGTGTCGGGTCTTCTGCACGGCGGCGATGCGCCACTGGCCGTCGCTGTCGCGGACGAGGGTGTAGGTGGCGAGTTTGCCGGGTCGGCCGGGCTTGGCGCCGCGCTTGCGGACGTCGCCGCGCGTCACCACCACTGCGGTGTCGGGGCCGTAGAAGCGCAAGTCCGTCACGTCGAGGTCGAGTCGGGTGGCCTTGAGGAAGCTGTCGAACAGGGCTTGGTGGGCGCGGCCGATCTCCGCGGCGCCGCGGTAGAGGGTGCCCGCGTAGGTGAGGTCGGTGGCGTCGGGGGTGAAGCAGGCTCCGTAGGCGGCGCCGTCGCCTACGGACCAGGCGGCGACGCTGCGCCGGAGAAGGGCGTGGATGGCGGCGGTGTCCTCGGGGCGGTTGGGCGGGGTGGGCCGGCTGGTCGTCATGTCGCGTCTTTGTCCTTCGTGCGAGGTGGGAGAGGGACGGTCACTTCGAGGAGATGCGCTCCAGGACGCTCCGGCGTTCGGTGTTGTGGAAGGCGGCAATGCGCCATGCGCCAGTGGGCGTCGTTCGCGCGGACCAGTGGGTAGGTCTGGGTTTTGGTCAGCTCGTCGGCGGTGGGTTCGGTGCCGTCATAGGTGTGGTCGCGACTGCACCACGGCTGCGTCGGGGCCGTGGAAACGCAGGTGCCCTTGACGAAGCCGTCGGACAAGGCACGGTGGGCGTCGGCGATGTCGCGGCCGCCCCTGGTAGTGGATGCCCACGCGGGTGGGCGTAGGTGGCGTCGGGTGAACTGGTCCGCGTAGGCGGTGCGTCGCCCCGGCCCCAGGCATCGGCGAGGGCGGCCGGAGTGGCGCAGATATTGCTTTGGTCCTTGGCGTCTGCCGTGCCGGCGGGGGTGGCGGTCACGGTGGCGGGCACCTGCGTCCAGTCGGCGTGACCGGTGGCATGGGTGGACATCGGAGGTTGCGTCGAGCGGCCGGCGGCGGCGCGGAGGGCCGCGAAGCCGAGGGTCCGCTTGAGCATGCAGCGCCAGGCCCGGTGACCCGTTCCCGGGGTCGGGGCTCGGGCGGCTGTGCGGCCTGGATCGCTGCCGCGTGGTCGGTCTGGGCGGCGTCGGTGCTCACGGGTCTCCCATGGTAACTTCACAGGAGAAGATACTTCTTGCGCAATGGAACTTCTCCAAAGAAGTATCTTCTCCGGAGAAGAGATTAGGGAGTGGGGGAGTTCATGTCAACGCATGCCATGCCGCCCGGGGCCGGCGAGGCCTACCGCCGGTACGTCAGTGCCGTCATGCTCCACGGGCATGCCAGCGCCCGGGCGTGCGCGCTGGGCGCCACCGACCTCTACGCGCTGAACGTGCTGGACCTGGCCGGGCCGATGACCCCCGGAGAACTCGGCGCGCGAACCGGTCTGACGACCGGTCCCACCACGCGGCTGATCGACCGGCTGGAGGCGGCCGGATACGTGCGCCGTGCCCCCTCTCCCGGAGACCGCCGGAAGGTGATCGTCGAACCCGTCGGACAGCCGGCCGGCCTCGACGAGGTCATGGCGCCCGCACGGCAGCAGATCGGCGAGCTCCTCAGCGGCTACACACCCCAGCAGCTGGAAGTCCTGTTCGACTACTTCACCCGCGCCACCGACGCCTACCGCACCGCGGCCGAACAGCTCCGCGACTCCACCAGCGACTGACTCCGCAACGCACCGCAGGACATGTGGCGAAAGCGGACTTTGCACCGGGTGTCGGAGGTCATGCAGGGAGCACGACTGGGCCGCCCCGGATCGCGGCCAGCGGTCGGGGGCGCGCCGACTCCAGCGTCGCGTGCAGGCCGCCGACCCCGGCCGCGGCTGCTCCGCCGTCCTCGCATCGCCCAACAGACCGGCCAGCGGCCTCGTTGCCCGGTACGGTCAGCCGGGGCATCAACGCCCCCTCCCCCGCCCCGCGAGCGGGCCAGAGCCGGTTGCCGGTTGCCGGTTGCCGGTTGCCGGCGACGCGGATCTCCCCGACTCATGGATCATCGGCTTGCTTTCGTGCCATCCTCGTCGTGCGATCACACGTGCCGGGACGGCACGAGACCAACCTGACCGTTGCCCCTTCGACGTCCTGAGGGTGGGAGCCCATGTCGTCCGCCTCCTTACTGCCGCAGCTGCCCAGGGCGCCCGGTGCGTGGCCGGTCCTCGGCCACGCACCGACCCTGGTCCGGGATCCGGCCCGCTGGCTGGCGGCGTGCCGGGCCGCCGGCGACGTCGTGCGGGTGGATATCGGCCCCAGGCGGCTCCACCTGGTGTGTGCGCCGCAGCTGGTCGGCGAGGTCCTGGTCGGGCGGGCCGAGAGCTTCGACAAGGGTGGTCCCCTGTTCGAGAGGGCTCGCCAGTACGCCGGGAACGGCCTGGTCACCGCGCTGCACGCCGATCAGCGGCGGCAGCGCCGACTGATGCAACCGGCGTTCTCCACCGCGCAGATCACCGCCTACGGCGAGGCGATACAGGAGGAGAGCAGCGCGCTGGCCGCCCGCTGGCGGCCGGGGCAGGAGATCCCCGTCCTGGACGCCATGCACGGCCTGGCCGGGGGTGTTCTCGGGCGCGTCCTGTTCCCCGCAGCCGGCCTGCCCGACGGCCGGCGGCTCGCCGCGCAGACGAAGGCCCTCGTGGACGGGACGGCGGTCCGCTCGGTGTTCCCGTTCGTGGACCGGCTGCCCCTGCCCGGCAACCGGCGCTTCGACGAGGCTTGCCGGCAGATACGCGCGCTGGCCGGACGGACCATCGAGGCCTCGCGTTCCTCCGGCACGGACCGCAGCCGCCTGATGACCGCGCTGCTGGGCACGGACGCCGACGGGGACGTCTTCAGCGACGCCGAGCTCCGGGACCAGGTCGTCACCCTGCTCCTCGCGGGCGGCGAGACCACGGCCACGACCCTGGCATGGGTCTTCCACCTGCTGGCACGTCACCCGGAGGTGGAACGCCGCCTGGTGCAGGAGCTGGAGACCGTCCTGGAGGGACGCCCCGCCCGGCAGGAGGACTTCCGGCACCTGCCGGTGACCCGCAACGTCCTCCTCGAGACCATGCGGCTCTACCCCGTCGTGTGGATCCTGTCCCGGGTGGCTGCCGAGGACGTGGAGCTGGGCGGTCACCGGTTCGCCGCCGGGACGGACTTCCTCTTCAGCGCCTACCAGCTCCACCACGACCCGGCCGTCTTCCCCCGCCCGAACGCCTTTGACCCGGACCGCTGGAACGCCCCGCCCACGCCGGCCGCGCGCCAGGCCTACCTCCCCTTCCTCACCGGCCGCCGCCGGTGCATCGGCGACAACTTCGCCCTCGCCGAGATGACCACCGCTCTGTCCGTCATCGTCCCCCGCTGGAAACTGCGCCCGGCGCCCGGTCGCGCTCCCGCGCGCCCCCGCTTCAGTGCGCTGCTCACACCCCGGGACCTGGTCATGGTCGCCACTCCCCGCCGAAGCGCTCACGGGTAGGGGAGTTCGGCTGACCCCAACTGGAACGCCTCACCCAGCGGCAGGGCGAACGGGGACAGCCCACGGGTGACCGACGGGTCATGCGCCGCCAGGACCGCGCCCAGGTGCAGCGGCCGCTCCACGGTGTAGGTCGCGGTCTTGTAGTGGGCCACCGTCAGCGCCCGCTCCGGACTCGGCGGCTCCGGTGACCGGGCGCGCAACAGGTCCGGATGGTGCCCGTACACGACCTCGGTACGCATCTCGTCGAGTACGTGCAGCGCCGAAGCCGGCTGCCCGGCCGTCAGGCCGCAGTCGTGCGGGAGCTGCTGCGACCAGCACAGCGTCAGATTGCGGGCGGTCACTTCACTGAGGGGCCGACCCTGCGCTTCGGGGCGGAAGATGAGCGTGGGAAGGGATGGAACGCACGCTCGAAGTACTATGCCGGCAAGGTTCTCCGGCCGGTACTTCTCGACCTCCGCGGTGGCGTAGTCGGACGGAGACATGCCTGGAGAGAGGCCAGAGGGCAGAGGGCAGAAGATGATGAGTGTGGCTGCGAGTTGGTCGCGTGTGATGGGTCTTCTTTCGGAGCACGCGCCGGCCGATCACGCGGATCTGCCGGGGCCCGCTACGGAACAGATGCTCGCGGCAGCCGAAGAGCGGATGGGGATCTCCCTGCACGGGGACCTGCGGATGTGGCTGTTGCAGAACAATCTGGATCTGTCGGAGGAAGATTTCGACGACGACGTGATGTGCTGCGGCTTCGACGGGTTCCCCGACGAGGGAAGCTTCTTTCTGGGTATCCGGGCAATGGAGAGGCTTTACGCGAACCGCTCCACGTCCTGCGGATTCGACCCTCTGGACCAGCCGGACTACCCGTTCTGGCGTAACGAGTGGATCCCGTTCCTGTCGGACCAGGACGGCTGGAGGGGAAAGTTCATCGATGTGCGGGACGGGCGTGTCGGCAGCTGGTTCGTGGGTGAGACGTCGGTCACGGGCGAGTACGAGTCGATGGCCCGGTATTTCGACTCGGTCGCGGAGACGCTGACGAGGATCGCCGATGGAAGCTCGCCGGTCTGTCGGTTCACCGAAGGTCGACTTGTCTGGTCTTGAGACGGTCCTCACTGGATGACAACCAGTGCCGACCCGCCCTCACCGTGGAACGGCAATGAGCCTCGGCAGCGTTGACGTTCCAGGGTGCGGATGGCTGCGGTGAGGACGGGCATTCGGTTGGGGCTGCAGCAGCCCCGGCACGGTGGGCGCGGGCCGCGGTCAGGTCGTGAGTGCCGGCCGGGGAGCGCGGGCGAGATCCCCAGCAGCTTGCCGGTGGGATCGGCCACGACCTGCACGTTCACGCCGTGACGGCGGTGCTTCTGGGAGAAGGCGGCCCGGCTGTCGCCGACGCGGTCGCACTCGGCAAGCGTCCCGTCGAGCAGGACGTGATCAGGATCCGTCTCGCGCAGGACCTGTAGTAGGCAGCGCGAACCGGCGCAGGCCCCCGGCCGCCTCAGCGAGCAGCGGCCCCGGCGCGACTTCCGCACGGCAGGGGCGGGCGCGCTCGAAGGCCGGGACCTACGGTTCCAGTTCGAGGGTGAGGCCGAAATGTGACCCCCTGCCCTGGTGGTGGGGGTCGGCGCCGGGGCCGGTGCCACCTCGGTGGTCTCGCTGTCAGTCGTCTCAGCGGATGTGGTCAGGGCTTGGTTGTGTGCGGCTGTTCCGGATAGAACTGTCGGCACCATTTGCGGTAGGAGCCGATCGGGCCGTCACCCTTCGCGATGAGTGGGGGGCTGGTGTACTCCTTGTGGCTCCATATGGGGAAGTCCAGGGCGAGATCCCGCAGCACTGCGCGGGTGTTGATGGATGAGATCGCGCTGCCCACTACGTCGAGCATGCCCTGGGGGATGTTCCTGCTCCAGCCTCCGGGGGTCCTGCGCAGTCGGGTGACGAGACCGACCGTCAGGTGCACGCGCCAGGGTTCGACCGGTCGCGGGAAGACGAGCATCACAATTTCCAGGTTGGCGGCGGGTACCTGGACGTGAACGCGCCAGATTCCCAGGCCGTACAGGCCGAGTTCGGTCTCGCTGCTCACGACGCCGAAGGGCGGGAATTGCCGTGAGACGCGTAGCCCGATGGAATAGTGGTGGCCTTCTTCCTTGGGCGGGTGCAGGATTTCGGTGTCCTGCCAGCCGTGCAGGCCGCGCAAGTGGCCGGTGTCCACGCCGTTCTCGCCGATCTCCTGCGGATGGCCGTCGAGGTCGAAGACCGTGAACCGGGGAGGGGCCATCCCGGCCGGCAGGAGTTGCGGGACCTCCCAGGTGGGGGTGCCCATCGCGTCCGTGCCGGAGCCCCACACGAAGACCGCCCCGTCGCTCTCCCGAACCGGGTACTGCCCCAGTCGCCCCCGCACCGGGGCTCCGGTGTAGCCGGGGCCGGGGCGGGCGAGGCTGCCATCGGGTGCGAAGGCAAAGCGGTGGAAGGGACAGACGATGTCCTCGCCCTCCAGGGTGCTGTTGCAGCCGAGGTGAGCGCCCAAGTGCGGGCAGTGCGGGGTGATGGCCCGCAGCAGACCGCTTCGGGTGCGGTAGAGCACGACGTCCTTGCCCATGAGGCGGCGCGTGATGATCCCACCCGGCGCCAGGTCGCTGGAGGCGGCCATCATGTGCCAGCCCTGCGGGTAGGGCAGGGGCGCGCCCTGGACCTGGTAGGGGCGTTCCTGGCGGCCGGTCTCCTTCAGTACCCATTTCTTCCACTCGGGCATGGCTTGCTCCTTCGCGCTCCGGCGGGCGCCGTGCGCGGCGCCTCATCCGCCTGATGGGTCTTGCGGGGTGGTGGGGCGGGTGCGGCCGGTACGGACCGGCGCTTGCCGCCGAAGGGCCGTCCCGGAACTCCTCGCCGGCGGGACAAGGTGGTGGGAGGGCCGCTGGGGTCCGGTCAGGGGCTGGCCCTTTTGCCGTGGGCCGGGGTGGTGAGGTAGCGGCGGGCGATGGTGATGCCCTCGTCGACGGCGCTCGACATGCCGGCGACCCGGTAGATCGTGTCCGGTCCGCCGAGCAGGACCTGCGTCCGGGAGGGGGTGGGGGTGCGGGCAAGCATGGTGGTGTCATGGCGGGCGGTCAGACGCCTCAGGAGCCGTACCAGGGTGACGGCGACCGGGTCGTGGAAGTCCGCCCAGATCAGGGCCGGCTGTCCCTGTCGGCGGAAGTCCCGGAACTGCTCCAGCGCCAGCCCGGCGGCCGTGATCAGGTCGCTGGGTGCGACATGGCCGTGGTAGCAGTCCACGTGCAGGCCCCGGCCCTGGCCCTCGGGGTCGAGGCGGGCGAGCGCGGTGTTGCACGCGGGGATGAACCTTCGGCAGAGCCGCCGGTCGAGATCGGTGTTGTAGAGGGGGCGTTTGATGTCCTCGTCCGGCATCCCGTCGGCGTCCCTGCGCTCCAGCACCTTGAGCAGGGCCAGGTTCGGCTGGGCCGGGTCGAAGACCTGCAGCACTGCCCACATCGTGTATCCGGGCCTGCGGTGGGCCGGGCCGATCCGAGCCTCCAGACTGAACACCTCCGTCCCCGGGCGGCCGGTCAGCGCCTCATACCCTCCCTCCGGCACCCGGTAGTGCTCCAGACGGGCATCGAGCGCTGACAGCTCTCGTGCGGCGGCAGTCAGTGCCGCCTGGACGCGGGTCGCGGTTTCGGCCGGCCACCCGTGGGCCACGGACATGGGACACCGCCTGTCGTGAAGTTCCGAAGCGATTAGGGAGAGGGGTACGGCTCGTCCGGGTGGGCACAGCGCGCGCACCGGCGTCCGGTTCACTGGACACCCCCCGTCCACCGCCACCGGCACCGGCACCGGCACCGGCGGTGTCGGTTGTACGCGGTCATGCGGTTGCGGTGCGCAGGTGGTGGACGTCGCCGGCACGCGAGACGGGCGGCGTGTCCGTGAAGGGCTGGCCGATGGCGTAGCGCAGGGTGTGGTTGCTCCAGTGGTTGACGCCGCCGGTGAACTTGCGCAGGCCGTCGGCGTAGCGGTGGACCTGCTCGCGTACGGGGCCGGGCAGATCACTGTCGTCGACGAGGTCGCCGGCACGCTCCAGGTCATCGGCGGCGGCCGCGGCCATGTCGGCGATCTCGTACACGGTGGCCTGGACCGACAGGCCCAGCTCGCGGGAGAGCAGGCGTACACAGGTGCCCTCCCTCCGGCCGGCGAGGTACTCCTTGGTGAAGGAGCCGGCGTCGTTGTAGAGGAGGGCGTAGTCGGAGCAGGCGTTTTCCAGCCGGACGACGAGAGGGTGCTCGTAGACGGCTGCGGGCAGGTCGACGCGGGAGATCCAGGCGATCAGCGCGAAGTACACCGGCATCGCCGCGGAAGCCCGCCGGTTGGCGATGTAGTGGGCGAGCGAGGTGAAGTCGGCGTGGCCTTCGCGGGCCTGCACCTCCCGGCGTGATGAGGCCCCGTACAGACGCATCGCCGTCAGGAACCGTGCGGCATGGGCCTCGTGCAGGCCGTGCGCGCGCATGCGCGCGAAGAAGTCGTCGAAGGGGGCCAGCTCGACCGTGCCGAGCAACTCCAGCACGTCGCAGGCCTGCAGGCTCGTCTCGGGGACGGTCTTGCGGTCCATGACATCGTCCAGCCACACCGCCCAGTGATGGAAGTCCATCAGCGCCCGTATCTGCCCGGGAAGCGCGTCGGGGTAGACCCAGGAGACGAACCCGCCGACGTCCTCGGCGAGCAGGCGGTCGTACTCGGCCCCCTCCATGGGCACCGTCTCGCGTAGCCAGCGGGCGCCGGCCTCGAGGGCGGCGGTGTGGAAGTAGTTGCGCTGCACGGGAAACGGCCGCGGGCGGCGCGCCAGGTCGTGGCGCGGGGAGACCAGGTCAGCCAGGACAGTGCCGTCCCAGAGCCGGACCGTCCCGGCGCGGGTGCGGTAGTCATCGACCGCGCGGACGAGGGCCGGCTCGCGCGGTGAGGTCGCGAATGTCATGGGGGCTGTCTCCCTGGCGGGTGAGAGAGGGACGATGGCGAAAGGGGGGCGGCTGCCGGTGAACCGGGGGGGGCGGCTGGCGGGTGAGAGGGGGCTGTCCCACCTCCGCGCCCGCCCCGCCTGCCGGCCGGCCCGGGCTTGGTTGCGGGGCGGGCCGGCGGGGCAGGTGCGCTGGTCAGGTGGTTCTGTTGGTCAGGGCCCCGGCGAGGTCTGCGAGGGCGGTCCGTACGGGCGTCGGCAGCAGGACGTGGTCCAGTGCCCGGAGCGCATCGCAGGAACGTTTCTGCACCGTCTCCTGAACCGCAGCTCGGGCGCCGGTGGCCTCCAGCACCTCCCGGACGAGGGCGGCGCCCTCCTCGCCGAGGCCCGCGTCCCCCAGATATCGGTCGAGGACGCCACGCTGCACGGGATCGGCGCGCTGGTAGGCGAGAGCGGCCAGGAGGGTGTGCTTGCCCTCGCGCAGATCGTCCGCGTTCGGCTTACCGGTCTCCTCGGGGTGGCCGTAGACGCCCAGCAGGTCGTCGCGGAGCTGGAACGCCTCCCCCGCCGCCCGACCGTACTCGGCCAGCGCCCCGGTCACGGCCGGGCCCGCGCCGGCGAGTTCGGCCCCGAGCAAGAGGGGGTGGACGAAGGTGTAGCCGGCCGTCTTGCAGCGGATGACCTTCCACGGAATGTCCGTTCCCGGACCGGGACGGCCGGTGGAGAGCAGGTCCAGGTACTGCCCGTACATCACCTCCGTGCGCATGGCATCCGTGCGCGCGAGAGCCCCCGCCAGCTGGAACGGGGTGAGGCAGGCGGTGTGGAGGAGCTCGGCGGACCACGCCAAGGCGACGTCCCCGACCAGCAGGGCGCCCGCCGATCCGAGCCGGTCGGCCGCCACTTCGGTGCGGCCGGCCCGGTGGCGGGCGGCCAGGAGGTGATGGAGCGTGGGCCGGCCGCGGCGGGTCGCGGAGTGGTCCATCAGATCGTCGTGGACCAGGGCGAAGGCATGGAACAGCTCCAGCGACGCCGCGACCCGCACCGCCGCTGTGTCGAGGCCGGATCTGCCGGCGGCCTGCCAGCCCAGCAGACACAGCACGGGCCGCACCCGCTTACCGCCCGCCCTCAGAAAATCCGCCAGGAGACGAGGCACTTCCGCCGGCAGGCCCTCCCCCACGGCGGCCCGCGCCTTGCCCTGCAGAAACCGCTCCAGAACGGCGTCCACGGCCCGGCACATCGAATCGGTGTCCGGCCCGGACAAGGCAGGCACGGCTGGTATCCCCGACACGCTCGTCATTCCGCTCCCAAGTCCGACGCCGGGCCGGCCTCTGCTCCGCTCCGGCGGCGGAACCCTGCCCGCCCCACCCGCCGTGGGAACCGGTGGTGCAGGGCCGGGCGAAGCGTCTGGGGCACACCCGGCGCACAACCGTTCACAGCACACACGCTTCGCGCCCCCCTCACGCTCCCCTCAACCTCAATACGCCCCCACGCGCCCCTTGTGCTCGTGACAGGGCGTCGGTGCCTGTGGCGGCCCCCGCCAAAGAATCGCTGGCCAGACGGCTGCCGCAGCCCGCCCACGCCTCGCGGAGGTGATCCTCATGCGTAGCAGCATCTGAGGAGGTTGGTAGCGCCAACAGCTCGACGCCCCTCATGAGCACCATGTGACTACCGGCCGGTGAAAGAGGCCCCGCGAGGAGCAGTCGTCCGGACAACGAGGCGGATGCGATGGTCACCCGGTCGGCTGCGCCGCCACCGGCTGGCCATGGCCCGCGGTGCGCCGAGCACGTCGGCGACCGTCACGGTCAGGGTGGGGAGATTGACGGGACCAGGCCACAGAACCTCGCAGACGACCCACCAGGGCCCGCGACCGGTGCGGTCAGCGTCCCGTTGCAGACATGGATCCACCGCCCTTGAATCGCACACGGCCATCTCCACATCTCGGCCCCCGACCCCCCGGCCACCGCGGCTCCGACCAGCCCGATGGCCGCCTCCGAAGCAGCGGAGGATCTCTCTGGCGTAGTGCCTCTCCGGGAAGCGCAGAACCCGGGAGCGGCTCCGGTTATGACTGCTGAGCCTCGTGCTGCTGAGCCCAGGTGTCGCGCGTGATCGCGTACTCCACGTCGCCGTGCTCAGCACCCTCGATGTATTCCGGCCACTCCTCGAAGAACGTGCGGATCAAGGACAACCCCGCCTTTTCCATGACGCGCCGGGAGGCGGTGTTGACCGTCATCGTGGTGGCTACGATCAGGTCCACTTCCAGCTCGGCGAACGCGTGGTGCACCAGTGCCCGCGCGCCCTCGGCGGCATAGCCCAGGCCCCAGACGGAGGGCAGCATGCGGTAGCCCAGCTCCGTTCCGCCGTTCAGGCCGACGCTGGTCGCGGGCCGCAGTGAGAGCCACCCGAGGAACTTCCCGGACGACTTCTCCGCCGCGACGAAGCAGCCCTGCCCGCTCGGGAGCTCGTCGTACTCGCGCAGGATGTGCGGGAGCTGCTGCTGCACGACGACTGGCCGGGGCACCGGACGGCCGTTGTCGATGTGCCGCATGACGTCGGGGTGACCGTGCAAGGCGGCCAAGTCGTCGGCGTCTGCCTCGGTGAAGCGGCGAAGCGTCATGCGGCCGGTTTGCAAGTAGGTGTCCACGAGGGCGATTCGAGCAGGGCGCCCGACGTGCGGCAACTGCTTTCCCCCGCGCTGTTCCGACTACAGTCCGGGGGTGGAGGCCGGAACCCCGTGCGTGCCCGAACACCCGCGAAGACGCCCCCTGGTCGGGCGCACCGCACGGACGGTGCGCGATCGCGCCGGGCTCACCTGCCGAACATGAAGAAACGGGCGGGGACGAATATCTCGTGGCCCGTGGTGAATCGGACGCGGACTCCGTCCTGCGTCCATGTCGTGGACTCGATGCCCTTCTCCGCCACGGTGGTGTCGACGTCCAGCCAGTGTCCGTAGGCGGCACCGGTGTACCGGCCGGCCACGAGCCGGTAGGTGTCCCGCCCGGACGGGGTGTGCCGGTGGACCAGTTCCAGGTAGTGCTGTGCCTCGTCGGCGTAGACCACCGAGGAGGGCGCGGCGCTGCGGTACGTCACCTCGGTCCGGGGCCACCACACCACGGTCAGGAACACGGCGGTGAGCACAACACCCGCCACGACGCCCAACAGGACCAGGACGACCCCGGCCGGCCGGCGGTTCCGACCCCTGCGCTCGTCGGTGAACGTGTCGATGATGCCCTCCAGGCGGTCGTCGCTCCGCGAAGGAGGACGCGCATCCGGCCCGACCGGTTGTGCCGACCCACGGGTCGTTCCCGTCCCGCAGACCGTCGCGCCCGTACTCACCGGGGTCCTGGGTGTCCCGCTCGGACTCGCACGTGGCACCGAGCCCGCCGCCACGAGCGGGACGCCGACCGACTTCTCCACGAGGGCCTGGGCAGCGTGCCGCAGGGCGTTTCCACGAGACGGGCGCCTCGTCGCCGCCGCCGCTGCCGCTGCCGCTGGCGGTGAACACGAGCAATGCGCCCATGCCAAGGCGCCCACCCGACGCCCGGTCAAGGCGCCACGCGTTTTGAAACGGGCGTCCGGGCAGACGGTGTTCCGGAGGTTCAGTAGCCATGGTCCGCCCTGCTTCTGGTCCTGCTCTAGGGCGGATTCGTGCCGTCCCCGATCCGGGCCCGTTGCCTGTGTCAGGTCGGCCAAGGCAGTCGACAGGGACGTGACAGCGTCGTATCAGCGCAGCACGTCAGCGCCGGCAAGCCGGGGCGTCCGGTGCGACGGCCCACCGCAGGATCGCCGAATGGACGAAGGCCCGGGACTGGGCCGAGCTCCCCCGCCCGGTCCTTCCCATGGCCTGGCTCGCCGGCTGCCGCGGAGGCGGGCAGGCTTGCGCTACGGAACGTTCCAGCCGGAGATGAAGGGCTGCCCGTCCTCCGTGGCCAGGAAGCCGAGAGTGCCTGGATGAGGGTGGCCGAGTAGTCGGCTCGCAGACGGGTCGAGGCCGAGCCAGCGTACGGTGAGCACGCGGGCCAGGTGACCGTGCGCGACGACGGCGACATCGCCGTCGCTCAGCAGCGGACGTACACGGTCCAACACCGCGTCCGTCCGCGCGGCCACCTGTGCGAGCCGCTCACCGGGATGGTCGGCGTCGCCGGGTACGACGCCGTCGCGCCACAGGTCCCAGCCCGGCCTCGACGCGCGGATCTGCTCGGCGGTCAGGCCCTCGTAGCCGCCGTAGTCCCACTCCAACAGGTCGGGATCGGGCCTGACGCCAGTCAGGCCGGCCAACTCGGCCGTCTTCATGGCGCGGCTCAGCGGGCTGCTGAACACGGCGACGAGACGGCGGCGGGCCAGCCTCGGAGCAAGAGCCCTGGCCGCAGCCTCGCCCGCGTCAGTCAGCGGAATATCGGTCCGTCCGGCGTGCCGGCCCGACACGCTCCACTCGGTCTGGCCGTGCCTGATCACTATCAGCTCACCCATACGCGCGCACGCTATCTGATCTTGTGGCGCGCCGAGGGGGCTACGTCGTCTTCACCACTGTCGCCGGCCCCTCACCCTCTGCTGTGGGCTCACTGAATGAGATGGACCTCTTAGGGTGGGTGGAATGAAGATCATCCTGGTGAGCGGCCCTTCGGGGTCGGGGAAGACGACCGTCGCGCGCATCCTGGCCGAGAGCAAGCTCTCTCCCAGCGTGCATCTGCACACGGACGACTTCTACGCGGCTATCAAGCAAGGAGCGCTGGCGCCGTACCAGCCTGCGGCGCACGAGCAGAACCGGACGGTCACGGGTGTGATCGCCCGGGCTGCCGCCGGCTACGCCGCAGGGGGCTACCACACCGTGGTCGACGGGGTGGTGGGGCCGTGGTTCGTGAAGGAGTACGAGGAAGCCGCGAAGGCCGCTGGTGTCGGACTGGTCTACGTGGTGCTGCGGCCCGACCGGGACATCACGCTCGCCCGCGGGACGTCCCGCTCCCAGCACCCGCTCACCGACCGGCAGATCCTCAACGACATCTACGACGGCTTCGCCGACCTCGGCCCCTACGAGAAGAACGTCCTGGACTCGTCGGCACTCACCCCGGAGGCGACCGCGGAAGCCGTGCTCAGGCTTCAGTGACCGGCGTGCCCCCAGTCGAGGGCATCGTCGTGCAAACGCCTGAGCCAGAGGAACGGCCCAGGCGCCCGGGGGTGGGAGAGGGTGCGGCGCCGGGACACCACCGAGGCGGTCGGACGATGGGGAAGCAACTCCGGCATGCCCCACCCACGAGCACCCCGGATGTGGCGGCTGTTGGTGTGAGTCAGCGGTAGAGGGCTTCGCCGCGGGTGGTTCTGGCGTACAGCACGGTGCGGCCGGCGCGGTGGGGGGCGATCAGCCCGGCGCGGGTGAGGCGGTGGAGGTGGGCGGAGACGCCGCCGGGGACCAGGCCGGTGCGGTGGGCGAGTTCCAGGGTGGTGGCCGGACTCTCCAGGAGGTCCAGGAGCCTGGCGCGGGTGGCGCCGAGGGCCGCGGCCAGGTCGGTGGCGGTGTCGGCGGCCTCCCACAGCGTGCCGACGCCGCGGACGGGATAGCGGATCACCGGCGTCCACGGCTCGATGGTCTTCACGTACAGGTCCGGCCAGGCGAAGGCCGAGGGCACCAGCACCAGGCCGCGCCCCTCCAGCCGCCGGTCGGCCTGGTCCGGGACGCCGTGGCGCAGCGTGATGCGCAGGGTGCCGGCGCTGTGGTCGTAGGCGAGGTCGGAGTGGATGTCGGCGAGCATGGCCGCGGGTCCGCGCTCGGTGAGGGTGCGGGCGCGGTGGTGGATGTCGGATTCCAGGAGGGCGCGGATGCGGGGCCAGTGCGGGGCCAAGGTGCGCTGCCAGTAGCGGTGCAGGTGATCGGTGAGAGCGTCCAGTTCGCGTCGGGGTGCGCGCAGGAGCGGGTGGAGGATCATGGGGAGCCGGTCGCCGTAGACGGCGGTCAGGTCGTGCCTCAGGGTCTCGACCGGGGTGGCGCGGACGTGGGCGAGCTCGTCGTCCAGGTCGGTCAGGGGTGAGGTGGGGGTGGGGGCGAGGAAGCCGGGGAGCCGCCCCGGGGTCGCGACGGCCAGTTCGCGGGCCACCGGCTCGCTCAGCAGTGGATCACCTCGGTGGGCGGACAGCCATGGCATGTGGACGGCGCGGCCGGCGGGCCGGGCGAGCGCCCTGACCGACGCCAGCAGTTCCCAGGCCGGGGACAGGGCCCAGCGCAGTCGGCTGAGGTCGGCGGTCTCCAGGGACAGGGTGAGAGTCGGCACGAGGATTCACCCTAGTGTGAATCCGTTGAGCGGGCGTGGGCCGGTCCCCGAGGCTTCCTGCCATGACCGACATGATCGACAAGCCCTCCGCCGCGCCGGCCCCCTCGAACAGCCGCCCGCCCGCTGTCTCGGGGCGGGACCGAGCCCGGTACCTGACCGCCTCCGGGGTCGCCCTGTGGGGCGCCCAGATCGGCCAGGTGGCCGTCCCGTTGACGGCGGTGACGGCGCTGCACGCGGGCGCCTCGGCAACCGCGCTGCTGCGCACCGCAATGACGCTGCCGTTCGTGCTGCTGGGTCTGCCGGTGGGCGCGTGGCTGGACCGGGTGCCACGGCGGCCCGTGATGGTCGCGGCCGACCTGGTGCGCGCGTCGGCGCTGGCGACCGTCCCGGTCGCCTACTGGTGCCACGCACTGACCATGGTCCACCTGCTGGCCGTCGTGACGGTGCAGGGGACGGCGACCGTCTTCTTCGACCTGGCCACCCAGAGCCTGGTCAAGGACCTCGCCCCCGGCGCGCTGCTCGCCCCCACCAACGCCCGCCTGGCCACTCTCACCCAGACAGCGGTGATCGCCGCACCCCCGCTGGCCGGCTGGACCGCCGGACTGCTGAGCCCGCCCACCGTGCTTCTGGCCATGGCCGTCGGCTACTTGTGGTCCGCGGCCTGGCTGTCCGCTCTCGTTCTGCGCGAGCACCCGACCGCCTCGGCCACGGCCCCGCGTCGGCCACTGGGACGGGAGATCACCGAGGGCCTGGCCTTCGTCGCCCGCCGACCGGTCCTGCGCGCCGTACTGCTGTCGGGATCCCTGGTCAACATCGGCATTGCCGGGGTGACGACCCTGCTGCCCGTCCTGACCCTGACCGAACTGGGCTGGAGCGAAGGTGAACTGGGCCTGTTCCTGGGCGCCGGCGGCATCGGCGGACTGACCGGCGCGCTGAGCGCGGTCCGGCTGGCCCGCCGGCTCGGCGCGGGCCGCGCCGCCGTGCTGGTCGGCATCGCCGTGGCTCCCCTCGCGCTGACCCTCCCCCTGCTCGGCCACCCTGTCCCCGCGCCGCTCGCCGCCCTGGCCTGGGCACTGATCATGCTCAAGATCGGCTTCGACTCCGTGCTGATGATGACCTTCCGTCAGCAGGCCACCCCGAACCACCTCCTGGCCCGGGTCAACGGCACCATGCGCGTCTTCTTCACCGGCGCCGTCGCACTCGGCGCCACGACCGCAGGCACCCTCGCCGCCCTCACCGACACCCGCACCGCCCTCACCGTCGCAGCGGCCGCCCTGGCCTGCGCCTGGCTTCCCACCGCCCTCTCCCCGCTGCGCCGCATCACCACACTCGGCGTGCGATAGCGCGGCGCGGCCGCCCCTCACGACCTCGCCGACCGACGGCGGAGAGAGCCGCGGGCGCCGGCCATGACCCGGAACCGCCCACGGCACGACGTCCTGAACCCCGTCGAGCACCGCCGAGTCCTGCTCGGCCTTGCCAAGGACGTCGCCGCCCGCCTGCGCGACGGGCCAAGGGCCGCGGGCGGATTGGCGCGCGGGCGGATTGGCGCTGTCATCCGGGCGACCCCGCCCTCGCCTCGTCCGTACCCGGGTACGCGCCCGCGGGGCGCACAGTCCTTGGTTCCCGAAGGCCGGGGACGGCTTTCCACTTCGCAGTCTCGGGTGAGAATCAGGCGAGGCAGAACTCGTTGCCCTCGATGTCCTGCATCGTGATGCAGGACTCGTTGACGCCATCGGCGCGCTGCGTCAGGACGTGTTTCGCGCCGAGCGCCATCAGCCGTGCGCATTCGGCCTCGAGTGTGGCCAGGCGCTCCTCACCCACGAGCCCGGCGCCGGCCCGCACATCGAGATGCACCCGGTTCTTGACGACCTTGCCTTCGGGAACTCGCTGGAAGAGCAGGCGCGGAGCCACACCCGAGGGATCAGCGCACGCGAAGTAGACCTCGTCCTCGGGCGGCAGCGAGCGGTGGTACTCCTCCCACGTGGAAAATCCCTCCGGGACCGTCGGCACGACGTACCCCAGCACCTCGCACCAGAAGGCGGCGAGGCGCGCAGGCTCCGCGCAGTCGAAGGTCACTTGGAACTGTTTGATCGTTGACATCGGCGCACGATAACAGGGCCCTGCTCATCTCCCCAGGTCGGGGGCCCGTACGGTGTCGGGAGCGGCGCCTGCCGTGATCCGCTGCGTTGGGGCGAGACGGTGGTGTCGTGCAGGAGGCTGCCGACGGAGGTGAGCGCCCCGGGCGAGGCAGGCAGTGAGCGGACCGCGCCACGGGCTCGCTCGCAGCGGCGATGCCGAGGGAAGGTGTCACGGGGCGGGCTCGAACGGTTCAGCTCGTGATCACCTTAGGTTCTTGTGTCATGTGAAATATCACATGACACAAGAACCGTCGGTGGGGTCCGCCGGCGGTGATCCATGACGATGGGGAGATTCCCGATGAACCGCTTGGCCCTTCTTGCCGCCGGTGTCGCAGGCCTGACCGTCTTGACGACCACCCCCGCCTTCGCCGCCGCCCCCGCGGCCGCCGCGGAGACGGTTACCACCTGCGGCAGCTCCGGCCTCCAGGCAGGTCTGGCCACCCGGGCGTGCGCCGATGTCACCGGCACCACCATCGAGTTCTTCGGCAGGGTCGGACTCGCCGGCCCGCCCTCCCCGGGCAGCCCGGCCCCCGAGCCGAAGCAGCTGTTCACGACTCTGTCGGTGGAGGTCGTCGGCAGCGGCTCGTCCGTCGCGCGCGAACTGCCCGTCATCTTCACCGCGTCGACCGTCGAGGTGCGCGGCCAGGTCGTCACCGCCCCCTGCGGGTCGACCGTCCGCGCCTCCTTCGGCGTGGCCTCGTTCCCCTGGCTCGCCAACCCGGTCGTCCACGAGGTCGCCGTCACCTGCTGATGTCCCCCCCTGACGCCGGGGTCGCGCGGGACCCCGGCGTCAGGATGCACGGCCCCGTCAGGGAGGTTGCGTCCGGGCCGGCCGGTGCCGGAAGCGGAGGTCACTCGCGTACGCCCGCCAGTTCGACCGCCCCACGGCGCAAGGAGAGGCCGGCCGGAGCGACCGCCGAGATGACGGCGAGTACCGCGCAGGTACCCAGGGCCGCCCCGAGCGTCGCCCACGGGATCTCGATGGACGTCCACACCGAGAGCAGACCCAGCGCGCTCCACATGCCCACCAGGTTGAGACCGGCGACCAGCGCTCCCAGCAGTCCGCCGACGATGACGACCATCAGCGCCTCGGCGGCCACCAGCCGCAGCACCTGCCATCTGGTGGCACCGGCCAGCCGTAGCACCGCCAGCTCGCGGACGCGGTCGGAGGTCGCCATGACCATCGTGTTGGCCAGCGAGATGCCGGTGTAGAGGAGAGCGATCCCCAGGACCAGGAAGAAGCCCATCCGGGTCGTCCGGTTGGTCTCGGGGTACGTCGCCCGCACCCAGGCGTCCCTCGTGAGGACCTTCCCGCCCGACGCCCGTACCGCCTGACGCAGACCGGCGGCCACGGTGCCCGGGTCGGCATGGTCCGCGAGGCGTACGTCGACCCGGTCGACCGACGCCGCGGGGGCGTTGCGCGGGGTGACGTAGACGCCGTTGTTGCCTGTGCCGATGGTCATGACCGCGGCAATCCTCAGGGATTTCCGCGTGCCGTCACCGAGCCATACGTCCACCCGCTCGCCCACGGTGTGCTTCTCCCACTCCTCGTTGACGATGATCGAGTCGTCGTCCAGGTCGCTCGCCTTCCCCGCGGCGAGCGGCAGACGCGCCGTTGCCACGAGCGGTTCCGGCTCGAGGGCCCTGGCATCGGACCTGATGAGCGCCACGCCGTCCTCCAACACGTACACGGCGGTCGACGAGCTCGCGGAGGCCTGCACGCCGGGCACGGCCAGAAGCCGCTGCAGCGTCGCCTCGTCGAAGCCGGCGCTGCCCCCCGCAGTGACCACGAAGTCGGCAGCCGTCCGCTCGCGCACCTCGGTGGCCTTCGCCTCGTTGAGGGTGGCGGTGGCGCCGAGCAGTGAGCCCGTCAGCGCCACGGTGACCAGGACAGGCGCCGCGACGGCAGCGGTGCGGCGTACCCCGGCGGCGGCGTTCTCCCGCACCAGCATCCCGCAGGCGCCCGGCAGTTGGGCCGGCAACCAGGCGATCAGCCGGGCCAGAGGCCGCACCAGCGCCGGCGCGAGCAACGCGACCGCGGTGATCAGCAGCATCGGCCGGCTCACGTAGGTCTTGCGATGCAGCAGGTCCCCCGGGTCCGTCACCAGGGCCAGGGCCAGCGTCGCCGCGGCGGTGACCAGCAGGGCCGCTCCGAACAGCCGGCGGCCCCGTGTCATCGGCCGGGTGTCTACGGACGCCTCCCGCAGTGCCTCGGTGGGACCGATGCGCCCGGCCCGCCTGGACGCGGCCATCACACCGCACAGGGCCACGAACAGGCCCGTCCAGAACGCCAGGTGGTAGGGCCAGGTGTAGTCGCCGATGGTGAACCAGCGGGGCGCGAGGCTCTCGTCGACCGCCCACGCGGCGAGCCTCGGAGCCCCGTAGGAACCGAGCACACAGCCGGCGGCCGAGGCGAGCACACCGACCGCTAGGGCCTCGTGGACGACCATGCGGCGGATCTGTCCCGGGGTCGCCCCGGCGGCGCGCAGCAGCCCGAACTCGCGGCGTCGCTGGGCCACCGCGAACGCGAAGGTCGAAGCCACCACGAACACCGACACGAACCCGGTGACGCCGCCGGCCGTGCCGAACAAGGCGTTCATCGCGGTGAGGGCCTCGGCGTCCCGGTCGGGGTCGGCGTCGGCGTACCGGCGCGCGTCCCCGGTGAGGACCCGTACGCCTTCGCTGCCGCGTACCGCCTCGCGCACGGCCGCCGCGTCGGCGTCGACAACGAGTTGGAGGCTGCGCGGCGACAGTTCGGCGGCGCGGGTGTCGGTGTAGAACACGGCGTTCTCGAAGCCGCGCCCGGCCACCGTGCCGACCACGTGCACCGTGCCGCCGTCGGTCCGCACGCGGAGGCCCGGACGGGCCCAGTCGCCACTGACGACGACCTCGTCCGCGGCCACCGGCGCGCGTCCTGCGGCCAGGTGGTACGGCGCGAAGGCCGCCGTGGACCAGGGGTGCGCCACCAGATCGGCGGGGCCGCCCTCGGCCCGCACGGCGAACGACCGGTCCTCGACGACGGTCCCGAGGTCCCGCAGCTTCGCGACCGCGTCGTCGGGTACGGCGCGCGGCTGCGCGAGCCTGCGGGTGCGGTCGCCGGTGGCGGTGGGCACCGCGAGGGTGTCTTGGCCCTTGACGACGACCGGCGCGGCGGCGAACCGTTCCGGCCCCCGGTCGGGAGCGTCCAGCGAGGAGGCCAGGGCCAGCCCCATGACGGCGATCAGCGCCACGCCCAGGCAGAGGGCGACGAAACTGCCGACGAAGGTGACCCAGCGGGTGCGCATGGTGCGCAGCGTGGTGCTCAGCACGGCGCCGCCTCGAGCTTGGTCATGCGCGCCGCGATGTCCTCGGCGGAGGCACCGGTCAGCTCACCGTTGACCCGGCCGTCGACGAGGAAGACGACGCGGTCGGCGTAGGAGGCCGCAACGGGGTCGTGGCTGACCATGATGGTCGTCTGACCCTCCCGGTCGACCATGCCGCGCAGCAGGGTCAGCACCTCATGGCTGGTCCGCGAGTCGAGCGCGCCGGTCGGCTCGTCGCCGAACAGCACTTCGGGGCGGGTGATCAGGGCGCGGGCCAGGGCAACCCGCTGCTGCTGGCCGCCGGACATCTCCGTCGGGCGGTGCCGCGCACGGTCGCCGAGTCCGACCTGTTCGAGCACCCCGCGCACCTGGACCTTCTTCGGGCGGCGGCCGGCCAGCCGCAGCGGCAGGGCGACGTTCTGTTCGGCGGTCAGCGAGGGCAGCAGGTTGAACGCCTGGAACACGAAGCCGATGCGCTCGCGGCGCAGCAGGGTCAGTTTGGTCTCGCTCAGCCCGGTCAACTCGGTGTCGCCCACGGTGACCGAGCCGGACGTGGGCCGGTCAAGGCCCGCGGCGCACTGCAGCAGGGTCGACTTGCCGGACCCGGACGGGCCCATCACGGCGGTGAACGTCCCCCTCGGGAAGGCGAGCGACACCTCGTCGAGAGCGGTGACGGACGGACCGCCCGAGGCGTACCGCCGGGTCACCGCGCGCAATCGGATCGCGTCGTTGCTCAAGTCTTCCCTCACCACTGTCTGCTCCTTGGCTCGTTCGGTCCCTCCACGAAACAGCGGAAGGCCCGCGTGACGCAGTACGGCCCGAACGAGACTTGGGGTAGTGCCAGGCCCACCCCCGATACGGGGTGTGGACCGATGGCAGCGGACCGGTGGGGCCGCTTACGGTCATGCACATGCACTCGCGAAACGTGTGGCAGGCCATGTCCCGTCCGGGCTTCCTGCTGTCGGCCTGGCCCTGGCGCGCCACCGCCTATCTGCTCACCGGCGTGGTGACCGGCGTCGCCGCCTTGATGGGGATCGTTACGGTGGCAGCGGTCTGCGGCGCGCTCGCCATCGTCCTGGTGGGGCTGCCCCTGCTCGTTCTGGTGGCCCTCGGCGGGATACCGGTGGCCTGGGTGGAGCGGTGCAGGCTGCGTCTGATCGACCGCAACCCGGTGTCGAGTCGGCACCGGGTGCCGGCCGCGCCGGGGCTGTGGGCCTGGCTCACCACCCGACTGCGCGAACAGGGAACCTGGCGGGAGCTCGGGTACGCGCTGCTGTTCGCGGGGGTGCTCTGGCCGGTCGACGCCCTGGCCGTCACGGTCGCCCTGTTCTGCCCGCTGTCGATGGTGGCCACCCCGCTGCTGATGGCCACGGTCGGCGGCGGCCACGAGGCGAAGGTGCTCAAGCATTGGACGGTCACCACATGGCCGACCGCGTTCGGCGTCGCCGTAGCGGGCCTGCTCCTGATGGTCCTGGGCGCGTATGTGCTCGGCGCCACGGCGGGCGCCCGCGCAGCGCTGGCGCGGCTCCTGATCGCCTCCCGCGAGGGCGAGCTCGATGCGCAGGTGATCGAACTGGCTCGCTCCCGCGCGCGGTTGGTGGATGCCTTCGAGGCCGAGCGGCGGCGTATCGAGCGGGATCTGCACGACGGCGCCCAACAGCGGCTTGTGGCCATGACGATGGCCCTCGGGCTGGCCCGCCTAGATGCCCCGCCCGGCCCGCTCGCCGATCAGCTCACCAGGGCGCACGAGGAGGCGGTGGAGGCGCTGGCGGAACTGCGCGAACTCATTCAGGGCGTCTATCCCAAGGTCCTCACGGACTACGGCCTGCACGCCGCGGTCAGCGATGCCGCCGACCGCTGTGTGGTCCCCGTCGACGTCGACCTCGACCTGCCGGCCCGGCCGGCCGAGGCCGTCGAGTCCGCAGCGTACTTCGTGGTCTGCGAGGCACTGGCCAACGTCGCCAAGCACAGCAGGGCCCAGCGCGCGCAGGTGAGGGGTGGCCATCGCGACGGACGTCTGTTCCTCGAAGTGCGTGACGACGGCCGCGGCGGCGCGGACCCCTCGGCGGGCAGCGGCCTCACCGGTCTCGCGGACCGGGTATCGGTCCTGGATGGCAGACTTGCCCTGACCAGTCCACCGGGTGGACCGACTCTGTTGCGTGTGGAGTTTCCTTGCGAGTTGACCGAGGCGGCCGACCGCTCCGCGTAGTGCTGGCCGAAGACAGCGTGCTGCTGCGAGAGGGACTGATCGGCCTGCTCAGCCGCTGCGGCCACGAGGTGGTGTCGGCCGTCGGGGACGCACGGGCACTGATGGCCGCTGTCGAGGAACACTCCCCCGACATCGTGGTGACGGACGTACGTATGCCGCCCGGTTTCCAGGACGAAGGGCTGCACGCGGCCGTGCGGCTGCGCGAGAAACGCCCCACTCTCCCGGTCCTGGTGCTCAGCCAGTACGTGCAGCGGACGTACGCCGCGGAACTCCTGGACTCCGGCGATGGATCAGGCGTCGGCTACCTGCTCAAGGACCGGGTCGGCCAGGTCGAAGAGTTCGTGGAAGCGCTGCACAGGGTGGCGGACGGCGGGACGGTGGTCGACCCCGAGGTGGTACGCCAGTTGCTGCGCCGCCGCCGCGATCCGCTGGAGCAGCTCACCCCGCGCGAACGCGAGGTGCTGGCACTGATCGCCGAAGGCAAGTCCAACGGCGCGATCGCCGAGGAGTTGGTGGTTTCCGAAGCGGCGATCGGCAAGCACATCGGCAACATCCTCACCAAGCTGGACCTGCCTCCGACGGACAAGACCCATCGCAGGGTCCTGGCCGTCCTCACTTACCTGCGGGCATGACCGACCGAGGGCACCGGGCCGCCATGCCTGGCTGACATCGGCACGACCCCTTCATCCGGGTGCCGCGGCCGACGGTGGGGGTGGAGGCAGCGGCGCCTGTGGTGCACCGCCGAAGGGCCGACGGCGGGCTCGGGCCCCCTGCCCTTCGAACCATGCCGGGACCGCTCGGTCGGCCTCGGCCGGTCAGCGGACGGCCGAGCCCATCCAGTGACCGGTGGTGGTCCAGCCCTGGAAGCGGCGCGCCAGACCGCCGAGTGCGGTGCCGTCGGCGTCGAAGGCGCCGCCGCCCGCGACCAGCCGCAGTCCGGCGATCACCGGGGCGAGCCGGGCGGCCGTGTGCCACGGCCGCGCGGCGGCCTCCGTCGCCATCCGCTGGACGAGCGCGGCCTGCCGGGCGGGCGGGCACAGCGACAGGAAGAACAGCGTCTGCCGCCAGGCGTATGCCGCGTCCTTGATGGTGCCGAGCGGGCGCGGGTGACCGTGGACGCGGGCGACGAGGCGGCACACCACCGCGAAGCCCTCCTCGGCCAGGGCCTCCCAGCCCGCCTCCGGGGCGATGGCCGCGTGCCGCACCAGGACGGCCAGGTTGTGGGTGGTCAGGATCTGCGCCTGCTCGATGACCGTGCCGTTGCCGGCCGGCGACCAGGAGCGGGCCGTGTCCGTACCGGCCCGATCCGCGCACAGCCGATCGAACGCGGGTGCCGTCCGGGCCGGTCCCGTCCGGCCGAGGCCGTCTGCGGCGTGCACCACCGCCATGTTGCGTACCGCGGGGCAGTCGATCCCGTAGTAGCGGGTGTAGAGGCTGCCCTCCAGGAGGTCGGCCGCGACGCGCGCGGCGGTCAGGAACTTCGAACTGAAGGTCCCCATGAAAATGTCGGCCGCGAGCTCCTCGGTGAACGGCGCGGAGAGGTCGGCCCGGCGTGCCAGGTGGGACATCTCGCGCACCAGCGGGTTCGGCAGCAGCGTTCCGGGGAACGCACCGACGGCCAGGTCTCCGAGGCGGCGCAGCGCGGCCTTCGCGGCCGCCCGCGCCCGTTCCTCCCCATCGGCGTCGCTGCCGTGGCCGGCGACCGCGCGCATCCAGGGCAGCTCGTCCACCCGTACCTGGTGCGCCAGGTTGAGCAGCAGCAGCGAACGCCGGTTGCGGAACGCCCGGTACGTGGCCGCCACGAGCGTGCGCAGGGCGGGGTCGGCGTAGCGCTGTGCGGTGGCGTTGGCGACCAGCTGCGGAACGAGCTCGGCCAGCACCTCCGCGGACGGCACCAGGCCGCGCGCGACGAGTTCCTCCGGCGGGGCGCTGAGCGCGGTACGGACCACCTGCCGCAGACGCGGCGGGACAACGGTTCCGGCGGGCAGGCCGGTCCCGTCTTCCTCCGTCTCCGTAACCGGTGCCAGCAGCCCCTCGACGTCGGGCGTGCCGGCGCGCTGGTCCAGCGGTGTGAGACGGTCCGCCACGGCGGCGGCGATCTCGTGGTGCGCCGGCAGGGCCGCCTGGCGCGCCTGCTCGGCGCGCAGCCGGGCGTGCCGCTCCGAACCGGGCAGGCCCCGCTTGGCGATGACCGAGGTGATGGCGTGGCGCAGCAGCCCGGCGAGCCGGGGCTCGAGCGGGCGACCTGCGGCGGCCTCCTCCAGGGCCCGCAGCATGATGCCCGTGTTGGACTTCGGGTCGCGGTGCTTGCGGCACTGTGTGTGGACCGCGGCGAGGGCGCGGTAGCGCTCCAGCAGGGCGGCCGCCTCTGCGCGCGCGTCGCCGCCACCACGGCCGGACCGGGGAGCGGCCGGGCCGGGGCCGGGCATGTGCTCCGGTCCGGGACGAACCGCTGCGGTACGGACGGGAGCGATCGCTTCGCCGTGCTGCAGCCAGTAGCCGAGGAGCTCGTCGTCGAAGGGCCGCCACACCCCGAGGGCTTCGCGCTGCACCTCGATGGCGGTCTTGGGCCCGCGGGCCCGCAGCGCGTCCGAGACCTCGCCGACGCTGCGGCGGTGCACGGCGCTCGTATCGGGGGCGGGCCGGTCGGCCGGGCGGGGCAGGAACCGCAGCCGGTCGGCGAACGGCTGAAGCTCCGTCACCAGGGCTGCGGCCGAGCCGAAGTCTTCGGCACGGACCAGCCAGGCGACGGTGAGCAGGGCCGCCTCCTCGGGCAGGGACACCTCATAGCGGCCGGTGTCCAGCAGTTCCCACAGTTCCTCGAGGCCCCGCTCCGTCAGCGCGTGCGCGAAGAGCACCGCTCGGTCGGCCGGGACGCCGGCCCGGCGGGCGGCGTCCGCTTCGTACGGCGCGAGGGGCCCGCCCGCGCCCGGCGTTCCGGTGGCGAATCCGCCGCGGAGGACCTCGGGGGTGACCCAGGCGGGCAGGCCGGCGACCGGCGTGCGCGAACCGACGGTGAGCGAGCCGTCCGCCGTGCCTGCGAGCACCGCGCGCCATTTCCGCATCCGGCCGAGGGCGCGGTCGCGGGTGGCCGGATCGGCGTGCGAGAGGGAGGTGCGCAGTGCACGTGCCAACTCGCCTGCGGCGTACGAGGACGAGGTGGTGGCCAGGCCGGTCGTCGCGGCTGCGGGCGCACCGGCGGGTCGGCCGCGCTCGGTGGGAGGCTGCTGGTCAGCGTTCGCGTTCATAAGCCGGCGTGGCAGGTTCCGCCCCTGCGCCCCCCGGGTAGGAAGCCCGGTGCTCTGACTGACTGAGCTACACGCCGTTCGATGCCCCGACCCTAGAACGATCGTCTGGGCCCGGCAATTGAAAATCGCGAGCCACCCGGTCGCGCGGCGGGCGGCATGCCGGATCGGACCGCGCAGCCCCACCGGCCGCGCGTCACTTCCAGTTCCTGACCTGCGGAACGTCTCACCGCTCCGCTGTGCTTGCCCGGCGACGTCGCGTCGATCGACGGTGAGGGAAACCTGCTCCGCTTCAGCGCCCGCGCCGCCGGCGACACCCCACCACCTGGTGTTCGAGTTCCCGCAGTCACGGCGGCCCGCACACGTCTGGTGGACGGTCTGGGACCCCGGCCCCGGCAGAGGGAATGATCGCTGACAGCATCTTCGTCTTCAACCAGGTCGGATGCCGTTCGAGCCTGAGTGGGCGGGGGTCGCAGCACTACCGGGTATCCGTTGCGGCGATCGACATGGACAGGCCGTCGGTGAGCCATCGATGCGCCACGGTCATGTTCAGCACGCGCCCGCCCGTCGCGGTGCCGACCAGGGCCCAGTACCGCTCCAGTCGGGGGTCGAAGCCGGATGACCGTGACACCAGTCCGTGGAGGTGTGCGCGGAAGGCGGGGGTGTCGGACTCCCGTCGGGCCCGCGCGTGTGCGGATACGAACGCGTCCACCGCGTCACCGGCACCGGGCGCCAGGCCTTGGGCCAGAGCGGCGGCCGTCAGCGTGGCGGCTTCGTCGATCTCCGCGTAGAAGGCCGGGCCGTCCCTCATCTCCTCGTCGTGGTCCTGGGTCCAGCGGGTGAAACCGGGCGTGGAAATGAGCAGGTGCAGCTCGGCGTAGGCAAGGGCCGAGGCGGGGACGGGGTCCTGCGGTGGGGCGGGGGCCAGCATGGCGACCATGATGTCGAGTCGGGGTTTGGGCATGGCCGCGGACAGCGCGCGGTACCAGTGATCAGTGAGCGTGCGGTGCGCCTCCGGCAGCCGCTGCACGCGGGAGAGTATCTCCAGGCGCCGGAGCCGTTCCTCGCCCGGGCAGTCGTCCAGTGCCTTCAGCGTGGCCTCGCGCCACCGCAGTTCGGACAGTCGCTCCTGCACCGCTTCGAGTTCGGTCGCCACCAGTTCGCCGAGTGTGCGCTCCCCCGTGACCACCTGGGTGATCGTCGCGATCGGGGTGTCCAGCGCCCGCAGGCGTCTGATGAGCCGGATCCGCTCCCAGGCCTCGGGGCCGTAGCGCCGATGACCGCCGGTGCTGCGAGCGGCCACCGGCAGCAGACCGCTGTCGGAGTAGTAGCGGAGCGTTTTGACGGGAAGGCCCGTTGCGGCCGCGAGTTCACCGATGCTCCACGTGTCTTGCGTCACAGTCCCTTGAACCTCCAGTGCGCGGGAGGTTCTAGCGTATTGATCGCCGGCGGGTCGGTCCGCACCGTTCTCGCAGCTCAGGTTACGTGCCGTCGCGCCTGGACCGGTGTGGCCGCGTGCCATGGCCTCCCATGGCCTCCCGTTGCGTTCCGTGACTTCCCGTCCCCTTCCGCCCCGACCAAGAACGGTGGTACTCATGCCCCCGCCCATGTCAGCACCGCGCCCGTACCGGAAGGCCGGACTCCGCGCGGCGCTCCTCCCCCTGCTGTGCGCGGTGGCGCTGGTGTCGGCCACCGCCCCACCCGCGGCCGGCGCGGGCCCCGGGTCCCCTGACTCCCAGAGGCAGGACCGTACGGTCGTACGGACGGAGCAGGGCCTGGTACGGGGCGTGTCCCACGGCTCGCACACCACCTTCGACGGCATCCCGTACGCCGCGCCGCCGACCGGACCGCTGCGCTGGCGTGCTCCCGTGCCCGCCACTGCGTGGCAGGGTGTCCGGGACGCGACGAGGCCCGCTGAACGGTGCGTGCAGATGCCGCCACCGGGTGCGAGCGGGGTCACCGGTTCGGAGGACTGCCTCTACCTCAACGTCACGGTGCCCACGGCCGAGCCGGCTGCGAGGAAGCGGCCCGTGATGGTGTGGATGCACGGCGGTGCGTTCCTGGGCGGTTCCGGCAGTGACTACAGCGCCGAACGCCTCGCCGTCCAGGGTGACGCCATCGTCGTCACGGTCAATTACCGGTTGGGGATCTTCGGCTACTTCGGCCACTCCGGGTTGGGCGCCGCCCCGCCGTTCGGCCTGGCGGACCAGCAGGCCGCCCTGCGCTGGGTGCGGGCGAACGCCGGGCGTTTCGGCGGAGATCCGCGCAGTGTCACGCTGTTCGGTGAGTCCGCGGGCGCCCTCAGCATCTGTGCCCACCTCACCTCGCCGACAGCCGCCGGACTCTTCCAGCGGGCCGTCCTCCAGAGTGGTTCCTGCTTCACCTCCTTCCCGAGCGGCGCGCTCGCCCCCGGAACACCGGCGTACGAGCCGTTTGCCTCACAGGCCGATGTGCAGACGGCCGGCGCGGAAGCCGCCCGGCAACTGGGCTGTACCGAGGGCGGAAGCGAGGAGGTTCTGGCGTGCCTGCGCGGGCGGAGCACGGATCGTCTCGCCACCGCACAGCTGATGCAGTCCTTCAACCGGCCCGCCTTCGGCAACGGGCTGCTGCCCGTGGCACCTGCCCGGGCGTTGGAGTCGGGACGCTTCCACCGCCTGCCGGTCATCCTGGGCACCAACCACGACGAGATGCGGATGTTCGTCGGCCTGTCGCTCGCCGCGTTCCCGATCCGCACCGAGGACGACTACCGAGCCCGCTTGGCGGAGGCCTTCGGGGCCGCGGCCCCGGCCGTCGAGGCGCGGTATCCGGCAGCCCGCCACTCCTCTCCCGCGCTGGCCTGGGCGTCGGTGCTGACCGACCGGTCCTTCACGTGCACCACGCTGGCAGCCGGCCGGGCCATCGCGGGGCACGCCCCCGGCCTCTCCCTCTACGGCTACGAGTTCAACGATCCGCACGCTCCCGTCCTCGCCGGCCTGCCGGCGAACCCGGACTTCCCCTACGGCGCGGCGCACGGCTTCGAAATGCCCTTCCTGTTCACCCCGTTCCCCACCGAACGACCGCTGAACGAAGGCCAGCGCGCCCTGTCGGACCGAATGGTCGGCTACTGGACGAGCTTCGCCCGCACCGGAAACCCGAACACCACCGACGCCCCGCTCTGGCCCGCCCTCCGCGCTTCGTCACCTCAAGCGCCGTGGGTGCAGTCACTGGCTCCGGAACCGGGCGGGATCCGCGCTGTCGACACGTATTCCGCGCACCAGTGCTCGTTCTGGGACCGCCTGTCCCAGTGAGATGCAGATCTCGAATTCTGGCTGCACGGTCGGCTTGAGCGCGCCAGGCTTCCTGATGGACGGGAAGAGGTCTCGTTCCAGGTGCTGTCCCCGTACGCGCCGTTCATGGCCTGGTGGAACTCGCTGCGGCTGATCTGTCCGTCGCCGTCGCCGTCGGCGTACCCCAGCAGGAAGGTCCGGCAGCGGCGCCATTCGTGTACGCGCCGAACGCGACCCCGAGGTCCACGACGCCACCCGCCACGACCTCGCCGTGGGTATCCGGTCGGCGCCGGACGAGGCAGTTGCCCGCGGACCTGTTACCGGCTTTGCTCATCCGGAAAGGAAGCAGAACGAAGTTGAGCTCATGACCGCAGACGAGTGGACCCGAACCGCCGCCGCAGACCCGCCCATGGTGACAGTGGGTATCGACCTGGCCGGATACTCCGGAACGACCGGGGTCTGCCGCGTCACCTGGGCGGAGCAACCCGTCGTCGAGCTGCTCAGTGCCAGGAACGACGAAGACCTGCTGGCGGCCATGCGCAGTGCCGACAAGACCGGCCTGGACTCGCCTGTCGGCTGGCCGGTGACGTTCATGTCCCTGCTCGCCGCCCACCAGGCCGGCACGAAGCTGCCCGTACGGTCCCGGTACATGCCTCACCCGGGCGGTCCTGACGGGCTGGGCACGTTCACCCATCGTCTGACCGATGACCTGGCCTGGAAGCGCACCGGGGCCGGGAAGCAGCGCCCCCTGTCGGTCGCTGCCGACAAGCTGGGCATCGTCGCCATGCGGGCAGTAAACCTGTTGGAACGTCTGGCCGAGGCGGGCCCCTCTGTTCCCCGCGACGGCTCCGGCGCGGTCGCCGAGGTCTACCCGGCGTTCGCGCTGATCCAGTGGGGGCTTGCCGGCCAGGGCAGTTACAAGGGCTCCAAGCCCGGCGCTCTTGCTGCGAGGGCCGGGATCCTTGCCGGCCTCGCCGACGGCTTGAGCCTCAACCTCGGCGAACGTGTACGCGACCGGTGCAGGCGCAGCGACCACGACCTGGACGCCCTGATCTCCGCGGTCGTAGCCCGGGCCACAGCGTGCGGGATGACCTACGTGCCGACCACGGATGAGGAGCGTGCCATGGCCGCGATCGAGGGCTGGATACACCTCCCTCACCGAAACCTCCCACTCACCGTCGTGCGGGACGGAGTAGCTCCCTGACCGTCCTCGCCGATCCGGGCTGACGGGCCGTGTCGCGGCCCGGCGCGCGTGATCCGGGCATCGCCGGGTACCCGCGCAGCACACAGCCGAACGCCGACAACTCACGCCCGAGAACACGTACTTCAAGGAGAGGCACCGCCATGACGCTGATACCGCACGCCAACGACAAGTCCGTCCCCGGCCCGGCGGAGCTCCGCAGGCACGTCATACGCGCCACCGGCCGCCTCAGGGAAACGGCCGTGCACGTCGGGCGTCTCGTGGAGGACAAGACCCCCGAGCCCGTCCGCGCCGGGGCGCTCCGCACCGCGACGCGCGTCCGGGACACCGCCGCCCGCGCCGGACGGCTCGCCGGGCGCCGCGACCTCCCCGCCGCCAGGGCCGGGGCCGGCCGGGCCGCGACCCTGGCACGGGCCAACCGCACCGCGCTGGCCACCGTCGCCGGCGTCCTGACGGCCGCCGTGCTCGCCCGCCGCGCCCGCCGCGCCCGCCGCGCCCGCCGCACGAAGTAGTGCCCCTGGGGCGGCCGGGCCGCGGGGCCTCAGGCCCGCGGCCCGGCCGTCGGCCGCCGCGCCCGTTCCGCGTTGAACTGAGCGCCGGTGACCAGCGCGAGATTGGCGAACCAGAGCCAGATCACGAAGACCACGATCCCGGCCAGCGACCCGTACAGCCGGCCGTACGTGTCCAGTTGCGTGTACAGCGTGAAGAGCCCCGAGGCGGCCAGCCACAGGAGCGCCGCCAGCACCCCGCCTGGCAGCCCCCGCCGGGTGCCCCGGCTCTGGGCCGGCCCGGTCCGGAACAGGACCAGCACCAGAAGGGTCACCACCACCAGGAGCACCGGCCAGCGCAGGAACGCGACGGCCTCGCCCGCCCCCAGGGTCCGCGCGGCCCACCGGGCCGGCGGCCCGGACACGACCAGACCCACGGCGCCGACGACGAGCAGCACCAGCAGCAGCGACGCGTGGACGACGAGGGTGTGCGCGGCACGCAGCGGCCGCCGCGTGTCCGGCACCCGGTGCATCGTGTGCAGGGCACGGCGGAACACCGCCAGGTAACTGCACGCCGACCACAGCGCGCTCACCACTCCGCCGAGCAGCAGGGCCCACATCGAGGAATGCCCATCGGGGATGGCGCCCAGCGCCTCGCGGAGCACCTGCGCCGACTGCGGCGGCGCGTAGGCGGTCAGGTCGGCGATGAGCCGGTCCCGCCGCGCCCCGCCCAGCAGCCCCACGACGGAGACGGCGATGACGAGCGCCGGCAGCAACGCCAGCAGCGCGTAGTAGGTGAGGGCGGCCGCGTGGTCGGCCAGGTTGTCCGTCCACACGCGGACGGCCGTGCGCCGCAACTCGGCGCGCGTGCGCGCCGCGAGGGCGCGGGCGGTGGAAGCGGCGGCGGGCGGAGCGTCTTGCCGCGCAGTGGTGCGGGGGATGTCGGTCACCCCGTGCGCGTGCCCTCGCGGGCCCGCGCACATGCGCCCGCGCGGCCCCGCGTACCCGTCCGCCCGCCGGGTAGACGCGCCCGCATGACGTGGAGCCACGCGCGACGGCGCGACGAAGAGCCGCAGGAAGCGGTCCGACAGGACACCGGTACGAAGACCAGCCCGGCCCGCCCCGCCCACCCGGCCGTACGGGCCCTCGCCATGCTGGCCGCCTTCGCCGGAACCGTCCTGTTCAGCGTGGTCCTGGCCCGGCTGACCCTGGAACCCTCCGCCGCCTCGGCGGACCTCGTGCACGCCAATGTCCGGCCCGGCCGCTCGATCGGCGCCTACCTGGAGGGGGCGTCGACGGTCGAGGCGGCCCGCCAGGTGGGCGGCAACCTGCTGCTGGGCGTTCCGTTCGGCGTGCTCCTGCCCGTCCTGCTGCCGCCCGCCCGCGGACTGCTGAGGGTCGCCGCGGTGACCGTGTGCCTGATGACGCTGGTGGAACTGATCCAGGGCGCCCTCGTCACCGGACGCGTCTTCGACATCGACGACGTCATCCTCAACACCACGGGGGCGCTGCTCGGTTACCTCCTGATCGGCCTGCGGCTGGGCCGCGCCGTGCACCCGCGACGCCGGCACTGGTGGCACCGCCGCGCTTCGTGACGCGTGTCTGGTACTGCGCCCCATGACCGGACGCGGACCGCCGCCCGCCTATGGGATGAGGCCGGCGCCGCAAGACGCGGAAGGAACCCTGATCCGGCGAGCCGGGCACCCCTGACCGCAGCCACCCACTCGGAGCACACGCCACCCCGCCATCCACGTGTGCACCGCCCCCGCAGCCCAGAGCGGCGGGCGGTGCGTAATCGCTGCGGATGCCGGATGGCGGACCGCGGGCGAGCATGTGCCCATGGAGCATGAGAGCGCAGGCCCACAGCCCGGCCGGGAGACGGCGAGTGCCGGTGGGGGCGGTCGCACCGCCGGCGCGGTGAGTGCTTCCGTCGAGGAGGCGCGTGCGGCCGTTGCCGCCACAGGCTGGCATCTGATGGAGGCGGCTGTCACCTCCCGGTGCCTGGGCGTGGACCATGCAGACTGGGAGCGGCTGGCAGGGCACTGGGAGGATCTCATCGCGGATCCCTACGCGGCCGAGCAGGGCACGAGCCGACTGCGCCGCTTCGGGCGGTTCCTGCTGTCGCGATCGGGCGAGATCAGCCCTCTCCCCCATGAGACCTTCGTGCAGCCCCAGGCCAGCAATCCGCTGTACGTGGACGTCGAGCGCCGTTTCGCACCCCTTACCCCGTCGTTCGCGGGCGAGCCCGCGCTGGAAGCCCTGATCCGGCTGCTCGGCGCGGTCGCCTCCGGTCTGGACGACACAGGACAGTGGATCGTCCGGGTGCATCCCTTCCGAGTCCTGGCGCAACCAGACAGCCTGGGCCAGCCCACCCCCGAGGGCCGCCACAAGGACGGGGTCACCCTGGTGTCCTCGCTGCTCATCGGCCGCAGCAACGTGACCGGAGGCCGCAGCACCGTGTACGACGCCGACGGCCTGGAGATCGCGTCGGCCACGCTCAGCGAACCCGGGAGCCTGCTACTGAGCGACGACCGGGCAACCTGGCACGCCGTCTCCCCGCTGCAGCCGCACGACGCCGCCCGGCCGGGGCACCGGGACGTCCTGGTGACCACCCTCGCCGCCCGCTGACCTCACTCCCGCCCCCCATCGCGGCCGGCGGTCGCCATGACGAGGTGGTCCACCACCGTGGCGCGGCCGCTGCCGCCCGCGGCCCAGGTCCGCTGCCGGGCCGCGCCGTCGCCGCGCCTTGCCAGGCGACCGAACAACGCGGTGACCTCGCCCAGGTCCCCGGCGTCCTCCAGCGCCTGCCTCGCGAAGGCCGTCAGCTCCTCGGCGAGCTTCGCGACCGGCTTGTACCGGCCGGTCACCGGATCGAAGCAGTCACCGCTCCAACCATCGCGGGCAGCCCTCCAGCACGCCGCCCGCAGCACCTCCCCGGGCCAGGCCGGCCCGCAGTCACCGCGCCGCGCCAGACCGGCGGCGGTGACGACCAGAGCGCGCAACAGGACGGCGACGGCAACGGTGTCATCCAGGTCCTGCAGCACGTCCATCGCCCTGATCTCCAGAGTGGGAAGCCGCGGGTTGGGCCGCAGGTCCCAGAACGGCATGCCCGCGTCCAGCATGGCTTCGGTGCCGGCGATCGTCTCGGCGAGCTGCTCGTGCTCCTGCCAGGACACCGCGTACGGGGGCGGCCCCAGGCAGGGGAAACGGCCGCGGATGACCGACCGGTAGCTGGCGTAGCCGGTATCGCGGCCCCTCTCGAACGGGGAGTTCGCACTCAGCGCGATCAGCAGCGGCAGCCAGGGCCGCAGATGGTTGGCCGTCAACACGGCGATCGGGCGGTCGGGAAGGTGCACGTGAACATGGAGAGCGCTGATCGCGAAGTCGTCCATCATGCTCCGGTACTGAGCCCGGCCCGCCTGGTAGCGCGGGTGGTCGGCCACCGCGACGGGCCCGGCCTCCTGCAGGACGGGCGTACCCGACGCGCACAGCCGGACCCCTTCGGACCGGGCCGCCGCGACCAGTGCGCCGCGTACCCGCTCCAGGTGTCGGCGCAGTTCCGCAGCCGACCGGCAGGGCGGTGTCCGGCCCTCGACCTGGCACAGCGCGAACTCCTCGGTCACCAGATCACCTGCCTCGGTCGCGGCACGCCGGGCCACAGCGGGACCGGCCGCGACGACCAGGCGGGTATCGGGGTCGATGAGGAAGAACTCCTCCTCCACACCGATCGTCACCGCCCCTGCGTCGTCCGCTGGAGGCGGTAGGTACTCGCTCATGAGTCCAGCATCCCCGCAGACGCCCGCTCGCACGACCCGTCGTGCGCCGGGGGTAGGGACAGCCGGCCTCCCGGGTGGACATCCGGCCCGGGAGCGTGCTGCCCGGCCCCCCTGATGTGCTCGGCCTGCAGGTCCGGCGCCGGTCAGGACAGGGCGGTGCCCGTTTCTTCGCGCAGCATGTGCAGGAGGCGGTTCTGGAAGTCCACGTCGTGCACCGAGGCGTGCGGCTGTTGCCGCTGCTGGTGGTACCAGTAGCCACCGCTGGTCAGTGCCTGTGGGTCATCGCTGGAGGCAAGCCACGCCTGCGTGCGATGACCGAGCTCGAGGTCGTCCGGCGCGCCGGGTCCGCCCATCTTCGTGGGCACCCAGCCCGGGTCCACGGCGTTGCTCAGTACTCCGGGCCGCAAGCGGGCCACCGCGGCCGCGAGCGTGGTGACGAACAGCTTGCTGTCGGCGTACGAGCCCGGCACGTCGCCCTGCCAATCCGTGCCTTCCAGGACGGCTCGCCCCTGGTAGTGCGAGCCGCTGCTCAAGTAGACCAGTCGGCGCGGCCCGTCCAGCAGGGCCGTGAGCAGGTACGGGGCGATGACGTTGACCGGCATGACGGCAGGCCCCTGCCACACGCCGGCGTTGTGGATCACTGCGTCGAGCGGTGCCGCGTCCTGCAGCTCGGCAGCGATGCGCCGTACCGCCCCGCGGTCCCCGAAGTCGCCCAGGACGATGCTCGCCCCTCGGTCGGCCAGGTCCTGGATGGCAACCGCGCGCCCGTGATTGCGGGCGTGCACCACGACCTCGTGGCCGGCGGACAGCAGTGCGTCCGCCGCAGCTCGTCCCAGACCGTCCGAAGAGCCCGTCACCAGGATCCGACTCACGATCGCCTTCCTCCTTCATGAGGTCTCAGCTCGTCGTGGCCGACCTTACGGCCCGCCCGCCGGTGAGCGGAGCGATGCGCTGCCGGTACACGCCGCGGCGGTGTGTCGCCGCGCCTGAGGAAGCCCGGTCAGGCAGCGGTTTGCGGCGTGGGCCGTCGCGGGCCGGGGCTGCGCGCTCGGCGCGGCCCCGGCCCGTCATGCGGTTCTGGTGTGGGGTCAGACCTGGCCGCGCCACTGGCCGGTCGGGGCGCCGCGGTCCTCGATGAAGTGCTTGAACCGCCTCAGGTCTCCCTTGACCTGCCGGTCGACGAACCCGAACTTGTCCGCGATGTTCTCAGCCATCCCTTCGGGATCGAAGTCCATCATGAAGGTCACCTCGGTATGGGCGGGGTCGATGGGCCGGAACGTCACCAGCCCGGACTGCTCCGCCTCTCCCCCGACCGTCACCCAGGCGATCTTCGTGTCCGGGACCTGCTCCGTGATCTCCGCGTCGAACTCCCGCTGGACACCGGCGATCTTCGTCACCCAGTGGGTGAGGGTGTCGGTCCGCTGTTCGATGCGCTCGACACCCTCCATGAACTGCGGGAACGACTCGAACTGCGTCCACTGGTCGTAGGCGGCACGGACCGGGACGTCGACCTCGATGGACTCCTTGACCTGCGACATGCCTCTTCCTCCTGGTGTCGGATACATCGGGGGCCGAACGCCGGCCTCTCAGGTGACCAGCCCCGGCCCGGGGACCCTCCATGGGTGCCCTCCCCCGACGCGGCTGCCCCGGGATCCGGCGACGCACTCCCCGAACGAGCTGACTTTCACCACCGGCCGGCTCACCACGCGGCTCTGCGCGCGCCGCAACAGCGGGGGCCGCCGGCATCCTGTCCGCGGTCCTGGAGCACACCAGAAGTCCCGGCTCGCGCATGGTCGGCGTCCACATCGGCATCCACATCCTCAGCCCCCGTCAGCGCCCCGCCCCGTTCCGGCGACCAGCGCCTCAGCGCGCCGCGCACCGGCGCGGCCCCGTGCCGCGCCAGGATGAGAGCCCGTGGGTCCGGAGCCTGCGGGTGACGGGAGCGGAACATTGATCGACGTGGACGTCCAGCACCGCGGAAGCCAGATTCTGATCAGCGCCACAGGACAGCTCGACGACGGTGCGGGAGAACCGCTCCAGCGGGCGCTGGACCACCTGACCACGGACGGCCGGGATCTCCTGGTGGACCTGCACGCCGTGACGGCCATGGATGTCGACGGCCTCCTGCACCTCCTGCACCTGCACCAACGTGCGGAGGGGATGCGCCTACGGGTTCTGGTCACCGGCTGGCAGACCCAGCCCCAGCAGTGCATGGCCACCGTGGCGGGCATCCCCGGCCGCCGAACGGCCACCGGCGAGCGCTACGCGGTCGCCGGTTTCCGTCGGCTCCTCGAGGAGAAGGCTCAGCGTGCCCGTGACCAAGCCGACTTCACCAACGGCTGGCTGGCCCGCGTCTGACGCCGCTCCCCTCAGTGAGGCACCTGGCCGCCCTTGCCCGATACGGCGGGCACGCGGCGGGCGGGCACGCGGCGGGCGGGCACGCGTCGGGCGGGCACGCGGCGGGCGGGCACGCGGCGGGCGGGCATGCCCCGTAAGGGGCAGTCAGCGGCCGAGGGCGTTCTTGAGCTGCTGCTTCGTCATCGTCGAGCGGCCCTCGATGTTGCGCTTCTTCGCCTCCTCGTACAGCTCGTCCTTGGTCCGCTCCGACGAACCGCCACCACCCGACTTCTCGCCGCCCCGCTGCGAAGCGGACTTGCCCTGCGTGGAACTGCGGGCGGCGGTCTTGCTCTCCCCCGCCCGCGCGCGTTCCTTGTTCACCGTCCGGGAGGCCATCTCCTTCGCGCGGCCCTCGGACATGCCGCGCTCCTCACCGGACTCCTTGATGTGCTCGTACTGGCGCTCACGCTTCGCGCTGGAACCTCTGGGCATGACACATCCCTGTCTCGACATTGTCGGGTCACGGCCATGCTGAGGGCCGCCACCACTCCCCGCACCTCCACCCGGGCCAAACGAGCAGCAGTCCGGGAGCCGGACCGGAACGGCTGCGGACGAGGCCAGCGGTCTTCCCCGAGCCGTCTCCGTTTGCCCGTCCTGCGCCAAGGGGACAGCGGATTGCGCCGGTCGCCGACCGAAGTGCGGCTCAAGAGACTCCTGCGGGCGCGGTGGCGCCCTGACGCGGCTCGGGCCGGGTGGGGTCGGTGCAGCGGCCGGAGAGCCCGTCCTCGCGGGCAGGTTCCCGAACCTCCGCGGCGCCGCCCCGCCTGCGGACGCGGGAGGGTGTCAGTTCTCGAATTCGCCGGCGGTGCGGCGGCGACTATGCTCCGGCCAGTGCCCTCCGCCGGTCTTCCGGCCCGTTCGAGCGGGGGCCGCGTTTCCGCACGAACTGGTTTCAGGAGTCCCGCAGTGATCGGACGTCAGGAAGAACGGGCGTTCATCGCCGAGGCACTCTCCCCCCGCGGGTCGTCATCAGTGCTGCTCCTCGGGGAGGCCGGAGTGGGCAAGACCCTGCTCCTGGACACCTGCGTCGAGGAGGCCGTGCGCGCCGGCGCCCAGGTATTGCGGGTGCGGGGCAACGCCGCCGAGTCCGAACTCGCCTTCGCCGGCCTGCACCAGCTGCTGCTGCCGGTGCTGGACGGTGTCGGGGGCCTGCCGCCCCGTCAGCGGGCGGCGCTGCTGGCGGCGTTCGGCCTCGGGGACGATCCGACCCCGCCCGACCTGATGATGATGAGTCTGGCCGTGCTCACCCTGACGTCCCAGGTCGCCTCCACCGCCCGGCTGCTGCTGGCCGTCGATGACGCCCAGTGGCTCGACCGCGGCAGCTGCCAGGTGCTCGGCTTCCTCGCCCGCCGCCTGGACGGCGAATCCATCGGCCTGGTCGTCGCCGCGCGCGGCTGCCGCCCGGACTGGCTCGACCCGGCCGTCTCCGAGCTCGTCGTGCCCCCGCTCCCGCCCGCCGAGGCGGAGGAACTCCTCGCCGCGCAGCCGAACGCCCCCGTCGGCCCGGCCCGCCGCCACCTCCTCGACACCGCCGCCGGCAACCCGCTGGCCCTGGTCGAGCTGGCGCGTTCCCGCGCCCGCGACGGCCGGCTCCCCGCCAACGGCCCCCTGCCCGTCCCCGAACTGCTGGAGCGCACCTTCGCCGCACAGCTCCGTGAACTGCCCGCCGCCACGCGGGCCGCGCTGCTGGTGGCCGCCGCCGCCGAAGGCGCCGTCCTCGCCGACGTCCTCGCCGCCCTGCCGTCCGGCCCCGACATGGGCGTGTGGCTGCCCGCCGAGCGCGCCGGACTGGTGCGCCTGGAGGCGGACCGCATCAGCTTCCGCCACCCACTGATCCGTTCCGCCGTCTACGGAGCCGCACCGTTCGCCGAGCGGCACCGCGCCCACCTGGCACTCGCGGCCGTCCTCGGCGCAGACCCCGACCGGCGGGCCTGGCAGCTGTCCGCCGCCGCGGTCGCCCCCGACCCGGCAGTCTCGGGCGAGCTGGAGAGCACCGCCATGCGGGCGCTCGCCCGCGGCGCCATCGCCGAGACCGTCGCCGGGCTCGAACGCGCGGCCCAGCTCCACCCCGTGGCGACCGAACGGACACGGCTGCTGTCGACCGCGGCCTACGCGGCCGTCGTCGCCGGAGACACCGACCGGGCCGAAACCCTCGCCGCAGATGCCTCCCGCCTGGAGGTCGGCCCGGAGGCCCTGCGCTGGATATCGGCGCTCAGAGGCCTCGTCGCCATGCTGACCCTGCGCATGGAACGCGCCTTCGCCCTGGTGGTGCCGGACGAACTGCCCGGCTCGGCTCAGATCGACGCGGGCGTCTCCACCATCGCCACCGGCATCGCGTACCACTCGGGCCTGCCCGCGCAGCGGGAGCGGATCCGCCCCATGCTCACGGAGCGCGCCGATGACGACGGCATGGCAGCCCATCCGTTCCACCTGTGGGACACCGGATCCACGGACCCCTTCGTCCACGGGCCCGCGATCCGCGCCGTGCTGCCCGCCGTGACGGCTTCCCCGGGCCTGATGCCCACCGAGAGCCACACGCTGGGCGTCCTGTGCATGCTTCTCGACGAGACCGAGACGTCCATCAGTCTCCTGGGCGAACTGGTCAACCCGCAGTGGGAGGGCGCTGCGGACTTCCACGCCGGCACCACCGCCGCGGACTTGGCCTTCGCCCACATCGACGGCGGCCGTTGGGCGGACGCCCGCCTCGGTGTCGAGCGGTTGGCCGACCGGTTCCTCGCGGGCCGGCACACGCTGGGACCCGCCCGTGCGCTGGCCGCCCTGGCCACGGTGTGCGCTCTCACCGGTGAGCCGGAGGCCGCCCTGGGCCACGCGGCGGCCGTCCTCGCGGTCACCGAACCGGCCGGTGCGCTGGCCACCGTGGCCCGAGCGCACCGCGCCGCGGGCCTGGCGGCCACGGCCCTGGGGGACCACAACAGTGCCCACCGCCACCTGCGCGCCCTGTACGACGGGACGGGGGCGTCGCTGCACTACCACCTGTCCTGCTACGGCGTCGCCGACCTCGCGGCCGCGGCCGTGCTCACCGGACGGGCCGAGGACGCCCGAACCGTTCTCGCCCACGTCCGCGCCGAGGTCGGTGACGGTGCCTCGGCCAGGCTGCGCCAGATCCTGCTGCGCGCCACGGCCTTGCTCGCCGACCCGGCCGACTCCGGACCGTACTTCCGGGAGGCCCTGGAGGACCGGGCGGGCGAGCGCTGGCCCTTCGAGCGGGGCCAGGTGTGGCTGGAGTACGGCGAGTGGCTGCGCCGGCAGCGGCAGATCGCGGACGCCCGCGGCGCCCTGACCAAGGCGCGCGAGGTCTTCGAGGGGCTCGGCTGCGAGGCCTGGGCGGCCCGCGCCGAGTCCGAACTGCGCGCGGCGGGCGTCGCCGTCGAGTCGGCCCGGCACAGTGCCCTGCGCTCGCTGACCCCGCAGCGGCAGCGGATCGTCCGCCTCGCGGCCCAGGGGCTGACCAACCGGGAGATCGGCGAGCGGCTGTTCCTCTCCCCGCGCACGGTCGGCACCCACCTCTACCAGGCCTTCCCCGTTCTGGGCGTGTCCGCGCGCAGCCAGTTGCGCGATGTGGTGGAGCGGGAACCGGGCGACTGAGGCGCCCGCGCGTCCACGGCGTACGTCATGTGACGGATGGCCACGGGGGTCGGGGAGCCGAGAGTGGGAGCGGAACGACCCGCACAGCACTCGGAGCCCTTCATGTCCGTCGTCATGTCCACTCTCACGCTGCCGCCCGGTGAACGTGCCGACTACTGGCACGAGCTGGTGTCCGGCACCTTCGTCCCGCTCGATGTCCGGCTGCACGAGCCGGTGCCCCCGGCCGGGACGATCACCAGCAGGTGGCTCGGCCCCCTCCAGATCTCCGAGGTCGAGGCCGGGCCCCAGACGGTGGACCGCAGTGCACGCCGGATCACCGAGGGCGGCGAGGAATACCTGACCGTCACCCTCCAACAGCGGGGAAGCGCGCGGCTCACCCAGGGGGACCGCCAGGCCCTCGTCGGGGTCGGCTCCTTCACCTGCTCGGACGCCGGGAGGCCCTTCAGGCGCGAGCAGCCCGAGGCCTTCCGCTTCACTGCCTTCCGGGTGCCCAAGGCGAGCCTGGGTGTCTCGGAATCCGATCTGCGGGCAGCCACCGGCACCGTGTTCGACGGTGCGTCCGGGACGTCCGGGCTGGTCGCGGCCTTCTTGGGGCGGCTCGCCGAGCAGGCGGCCGGCTTCGGTCCGCGTACCGGCAACCAGCTCGCCCTGTCCGCCTTCGACCTGCTGACCGTCCTGATCCGGGAACGGGGCGGTCGGCTCGATCCGCAGGCTCCGGAGCACGGCGGCGGGATGCTGGCCCGCGTACAGGAGTACGTCCTGCTCCACCTCGGCGATCCCGGCCTGGGCCCGGAGCGGATCGCGGCGGCCCACCACGTGTCGGTGCGGTATCTGCACAGGCTGTTCCACGCCGAGGGCACGACGGTGGGGCGCTGGATCCTGCGCGAACGGCTGGAGCGCTGCCGCCGGGATCTGGCCCGGCCCGCCCGGTCCGCCCCCGTCGTGGCGGCCGTCGCCCAGCGCTGGGGGTTCGTCAGCCCCTCCCACTTCAGCCGTTCCTTCCGTTCCGCCTACGGCATGACGCCCCGCGAATGGCAGGCGGCCGCGCGACTGCACCCGGCCGGGGGCCCCGGACGCGGCGGGGCCGGCCGGACTTCCGCCTGACCGGCCCCGTCGTCCAGCCCCACCTCCTCCGCCTTCAGGGCGATCGTCACCATCGCCCTGATCCGTTCGTGTCCGGGGGGGTCCGGCCCCTGGTCGGGTCGGGGGTCACGTCCCCCACCGTGAAGATTCAGCGGGTGTGGTCCGCCGGGTGGCGGGTGAGGCGGTGGGGCGCGGGCTCACAGGGTGCGGCGTACGCCCGCCTGCCGTTCGATGTTGCGCAGTTGCACGGCGAGGTCGCCCTCCATGGCGTGGTGCGCGGGTCCGCTGCGGCCGATGGGCAGGACTTCCTCGCTGCGCATGTCTTCGAGCATCAGGGCGAACGCCGCGTAGGTGGCGACGAGCGCGACCAGGATTCCCAGCGCTCCCGCCGTCTGCGTCAGCCATTCGGTGCCGGTGATCCCGCCGAGGCCGGTCGCCGCCCAGCGGGGCAGGGAGGCCACGAGGACGAGCCACAGGGCCCGCTTGGGCCGGGTCACGGCGGCCATGAGCGCTCCGAAGCACAGGAACGCCAGGTTGAAGACGCCCAGCACCTTCGGCCCGCCGTGCGCGCCGCCGCCCATGACGAGGGCGTACGCGAGCCAGCTGCCGGCGAAGGTGCCCATCAGGGTGGCCGCGATCACGTCGCGGGCTCCGAAGGCCAGGTAGCTGACGAGGAGTTGCAGGGCGAACGCGGGCAGGACGCACAGCGCCACGGCCTGCCGGTCCGCCGGTCCCAGGAGGCCCAGTTGCAGGCAGCCGGTCATGACGGAGGCGATGGCGACCGTGAAGAAGCCCAGGGGCATCGGCGAGGCGATGGGGCGCAGCGTGATCCGGGTCATCGCCCGCAGGTCGGGTTCGAAGTGGCGCCCTGGCCCGGGGCCGGGTGCCGGTTGCCCCTCGGTGGCGGGGCCGGTGTGCCCGGCGGTGGAGTCGCCGCTCATCTGCTGGTCCTTCCGGTTCAGTGCGCCAGGCACGGGTCGACGGGGTGGGCCGGCCCGGGCAGGGGGCCCGTGCCGGTGCGCGCGGTCCGCCACGCGCGGTGCCGTGCGGACTCGGCGGCGGCCTCGGCCACCGTGTCGGCCTGCCCGGCGCCGTCGCCGTGGGCGTGCCCCGCGTACCCCCCGAAATGGGCGACCGGGCTCCACGCCGGGGAGATCGGAGGCACCGTCTCCTCCAGGCCCGCGTACTCCGCGGTGGCGTGCACGATGCGCCCGCCTACCACTGTGAGCACCGACTCGATGTCGGGGATGGTCTCCTCGGGCACGGTGAAGTAGTCGTGGGAGAGCACGGCGAGGTCTGCGTAGCAGCCTTCGCGCAGCACGCCCTTGACGTCCTCCTCGCCGGTCAGCCTGGCCCCTCCGCGGGTGTACAGGTCGAGTGCCTGCTGCCGGTCGAGGAGGTTCGCGGGCGGGTGGAGCGGCGTTCCGCCGACGGTGCGGCCGGTCACGAGCCAGTGCAGCGCCACCCACGGGTTGTAGGAGGACACGCGGGTGGCGTCCGTACCGGCGGCCACGGTCAGCCCGCGGTCGAGCATGGCGCGTACGGGGGGTGTCCGGGAGGCGGCCTCGGCGCCGTAGCGGTCGAGGAAGACGCTGCCCTGGAAGGACATCCGGTTCTGCACGGACAGGGAGCCGCCGAGGGCGGCGATCCGGTCGAGGCTGCCGTCGCTGACCGTTTCGGCGTGGTCGAAGAGCCAGCGGTTCCCGCCGGGGAAGAGGCCTTCCGCGGCGAGCTTCTCGAACACGGCCAGGTCGCGGCGGATGGTCTCGTCGTAGGTGGCGTGCAGGCGAAATCCCCAGCCGTTCTCCATCAGCAGGCGTACGGCCTGCTCGAACTCGGCCTCGTAGTCCGGTGCGAGGGCGGGCCGCGGTTCGGCGAAGTTCTCGAAGTCGGCCGCCGCCCAGGTGAGGTTCTCGCCCGCGCCGGCCAGGCGCAGCCACTCGTCACCGTCGCCGGGCCGGACCGTCTGCGTCCAGCGGCGCAGGTCGGCGAGTTCCTGGCCGGCGGTCTGGGGGAAGAGGTAGTAGGCGATGCGCAGGGACAGTTCGCCCGAGCGGGCCAGGTCGACGACGGCGGCGTAGTCGTCGGGGAAGTTCTGGAAGCCGCCGGCGGCGTCCAGTGCCGAGGTGAGGCCGAACCGGTTGAGTTCTCGCAGGAAGTGGACGGTCGAGGTGCGCCGGTCGGCCCCGTCCAGCCGCGGGGCCCGCGCGAGCGTGGAGTACAGCACGAGCGCGCCGGGGGCGGCCAGCAGGACTCCGGTGGGCTCTCCGTCGCGGCCCCGTACGATCTGGCCGCCGCGCGGGTCGGGGGTGTCGCGCGTGAACCCCGCGGCGCGGACGGCGGCCCGGTTCATGAGCGCCGACTGGTACAGGTGCAGGACGAAGACGGGGGTGTCGGGCGCGGCGGCGTTCAGTTCGGCGACCGTCGGCATGCGGCGTTCGGCGAACTGCTCGGGGGTCCAGCCGCCGACGACGCGGATCCACTGCCCCTTGGGGGTGCGGCCGGCCTGCTCGCGCAGCATGGCCAGGGCGCGGCGCAGGCTGCGCACGCCGTCCCAGCGCAGTTCCAGTACGTAGTTCAGGCCGCCGCGGATGACGTGGAGGTGCGAGTCGTTCAGTCCGGGGACGAGCCGGCGGCCGAGTGCGTCGACGACGCGGGTGTCGGGGCCGATGAGCCCGGCGAGGTCGTGGTCGTCGCCCAGGGCCAGGATCCGGCCCGCGCGGACGGCGACCGCTCCGGCCGTGGACCGGGTGGGGTCCCCGGTGTACACCTTGGCGTTGCGGACGACGAGGTCTGCGGGGGCGGAGTGCCGGCCCGGGGCGGGGGTGATGCCCTCGACCGGCATGCTGGTGGGGGCGCTCATGCCAGGGCCTCCCGCAGGGTGTCGGTGGCCAGTCGCACGGCCGTGCGGGCGGCACGGGTGTCGCGCAGGGCGTCCAGCATCACGAAGTCGTGGATGGTGCCGAGGGCGCGCAGCGCCGTGACCGGGACACCGGCCTCGCGCAGGCGGGCGGCGTACGCTTCGCCCTCGTCGCGCAGCACGTCGGCCTCGGCGGTGATGACGAGCGCGGGCGGCAGGCCCGTGAGCTGTTCGGCGGTGGCGCGCAGCGGCGAGGCCGTCGGGTGCGCGCGCTCGGCCTCGTCGGTCGTGTACTGGTCCCAGAACCAGCGCATGGCGTCGCGGCGCAGGAAGTAGCCCTCGGCGAAGTCCACGTAGGAGCCGGTGTCGAAGGAGGCATCGGTGACCGGGTAGAACAGCACCTGCGCGAGGAGGCGTACGTCGCCGCGCTCCTTGGCCATCAGGGTGAGGGCGGCGCTCATGTTGCCGCCCACGGAATCCCCGGCGACGGCGATACGGGTGGGGTCGAGGTCCTTCGCCGCGCCCTGTGCGGTAATCCACCGGGCGACCTCGTAGTTCTGCTCGATGGCCACGGGGTAGCGGGCCTCGGGCGAGCGGTCGTACTCGGGGAAGACCACGGCGGCGTGCGCGCCGACGGCGAGTTCGCGCACGAGGCGGTCGTGGGTGCGGGCGTCGCCGAACACCCAGCCCGCGCCGTGGATGTAGAGGATGACGGGCAGCGTGCCGGTGGCGCCGCGCGGCCGGACGATCCGGGTGCGGACCTCGCCCGTCGGGCCGCCGGGCACGGTGATCCACTCCTCGTCCACGGGCGGGAGGGCGACGCCCTCACCGCTCTGTACGCCCTCGACGGCCTTGCGGCCCTCGGCAACGGGGATCTGGTACAGGAAGGGCGGCGTGGCGGTGGCGTCGGCAAAGGCCTGGGCGGCGCCTTCGAGCACCGGGCGGTTCTGCATGGGGAGTCCTTCGTCAGTCGTCGTGGGGTGGGTGGGTGCGGGTGTACGGGTGCGGGTACGGGGGCGGGCCGGGGCCAGGGGTGCCGGTGGCCGCTCCCGCGCGGAAGACGGCCACCGGCAACCCGGGGTGGAGCGGACTCAGCCCAGGAAGGCGAGCAGGGCGGAGTTGACCTCGGCGGCGTGCGTCCAGAGCAGGCCGTGCGGGCCGCCGGGGACGACCTTGAGCTCCGCGCCGTCGATCAGGCGGGACAGCGGGATCGCGGTGGAGTCGATGGGCAGGGTGCGGTCGGCGTCCCCGTGGACGATCAGGGTGGGCACGTCGATGCGGGGCAGGTCCTCGCGGAAGTCGGTCAGCCAGGCCTGGACGCAGTCGAGGGTGCCCTTGGCGGACGCGCTGACCGCGACGTTCCAGCTGGCCTGCACCGCCTGGTCGCTGATCCGCTCGCCGCCGAGGACGTCCACGTTGTAGAAGTCGGCGAGGAAGTCGGTCATGAACGCGAACCGGTCCGCGCGGATGGCGTCCTCGATACCCTTGAAGACCTCGGCGTCGACGCCGGCCGGGTTGTCGTCGGTCTTGAGCAGGAAGGGCGGGACAACGCCGATCATGACGGCCCTGGAGATGCGCTCGGAGCCGTACGTGCCGAGGTAGCGGGTCACCTCGCCGGTGCCCATGGAGAAGCCGACCAGGACGGCGTCGCGCAGGTCGAGGGCGGTGAGGACCTCGTTCAGGTCGGCGGCGAAGGTGTCGTAGTCGTAGCCGTCGGCGGGCTGGTCGGAGCGGCCGAAGCCGCGCCGGTCGTAGGTGATGACCCGGTTCCCCGCGGCGAGCAGCGCGGCGGTCTGCTTCTCCCAGGAGGCGCCGTTGAGCGGCCAGCCGTGGATCAGCACGACGGGACGGCCCGCGCCGTGGTCCTCGTAGTAGAGCTCGACGGGCGCGGAATTGCCATCGGCGACCTTGATGTACGGCATGTCTGTACTCCTCTTGCCTGAAGGTGATTTGAAGGTGAGTGGTGGGTGGTGGTGAGTGGCGTGGGTGGTCCGGGTGGGGGCCTTGCCTCAGAGGCCGTAGGCCTCCAGCAGGCGCAGCCAGATCTCGCTGACCGTCGGGAAGGCGGGTACCGCGTGCCACAGGCGGTCGAGCGGGATCTCGCCCACGATGGCCACGGTGGCCGTGTGGATCAGTTCGGTCGCCATGGGACCGGTCAGGGTGCAGCCGAGGACCACGCCCCGGTCGGCATCGACCACGAGCTTGGCGTGGCCGCGGTAGCCGTCGGCGTGCAGTGCCGCTCCGGCGACGTCGTCGGTGCGGTACTCGACGGTCCGGACGGTGAATCCCGCCCCGCGTGCCGCGCGTTCGGTCAGTCCGACGCTCGCCACCTCGGGCAGGGTGAAGACCGCCTGTGCGGCGGCCGGATGATCGGCGCCAGCGGTCCAGGGCTGCCATGGCCCGCCGTCGGCCGGTCGTCCGGCGGCGCGTTCCACGAGGGCGGCGGCGCAGGCCCTCGCCTGGTACTTGGCCATGTGCGTGACCTGTGCGCGGCCGGAGACGTCGCCGACCGCGTACAGCCAGCCTCCGGCGACCGTGGTCACCCGGCCGGTGTCGTCGACCGGCAGCCCTGCCGTGCCGGACGCCGCGCGGCCCGGGATGACGCTCTCCAGGCCGAGGTCCGCGGTGTTCGGACGGCGGCCCACCGCCACGAGCAGCTCGTCGCACAGGAGGGTGCCGCCGTCGTCGGTCTCGACCGTCACCTCGGCCGTGTGCGCGTCGCGGGTCACCGAGACGGCCGTGACGCCGAAGCGAACGCCGACTCCGAGGCCGGTCAGCCCTCGGGCCACCTCCTCGCCCGCGCAGGGCTCCCAGTCCGGAAGCAGGGCGCGGCCGCGGACGAGGAGGGTGACCTCCGCGCCCAGCGTGCGCCACGCCGTCGCCATCTCGCAGGCCACGACGCCGCCGCCGATGACGACGAGCCGGCCGGGCACCTCGTCGGCCGTGGTGGCCTGCTCGCTGGTCCAGACGCCGGCACGGTCCAACCCGTCGATGTCCGGCAGTACGGCCTCGGATCCCGTGGCCAGTACGACGGCCAGCCGGGCGTGCAGCGTACGGACCGTGCCGTCGGCCGCGGTGACGCGCACCTGGCGCTCCCCGTCGATGCGGCCGCGGCCCCGCACCAGGGCGGCTCCGGCCGTGGTGAGCCAGGCGGCCTGACCGCTGTCGTCCCCGCGCGCCGTGAAGCGGTCGCGGCGGGCCAGTACGTCCGCCGGGTCGGGCGGACCGGTCACCGACTGCCGGGCTCCCTCGACGGTGCGGGCCGACGCGAGGGCCGCGCCGGGCCGCAGGAGGGCTTTGCTGGGTACGCACGCCGTGTAGGAGCAGGCTCCGCCGACGCTCCCGTCCTCGACGACGGCGACGCTCAGGCCGGAGCGGGCGACGCGGTCGGCGAGGACTTCCCCTCCCGGTCCCGCTCCGATCACCACGACGTCGTACGTCCGCCCCGGCGGTTGCGGGAGGGCGTTTTCGGGAGTGGTGTCCTCGCGCCCCGGGAGTCCGTGCCGTGTCACACCCGTACCAGGGGTGTGTCGACGAGGTGCTCGGCGAGGAACCACACCTGGGCCTCGCCCGTCCGGACGACCTCGGAGACGAGCAGGTCATTGCTGCCCTCGTCGCCCTCGGCCGAGAGCCGGGCGGCGGCGTCACGTGCGTCGACGAGGACCCGCTCGTGGGCGTCGAGCAGCCGCGACAGCATGACCGGGACCGGCTCGACGCCGTCGGGCGGGCGGGGAATCGACGTCAGCTCGGCGACGTGGCGAGGATCGCCGACGGCGACCCCGCCGAGGCTCTGGATCCGCTCGGCCAGGGCGTCCACGAGGGCGAGCTGGGCATCGGCATGACGGTCCAGCAGTTCGTGCAGCATGTGGAAGGTCGCACCGCGGACCAGCCAGTGGTGCTTCTTGTAGAGGGAGTACAGGATCTGCGTGTCCGCGAGCACCTGGTTCAGGCGCTGGGCGGCGTACATGCGGGTGTCGTGGCCCAGGCCGAGCGGCAGCTGCTTGACCGTGCCGAAACGCTGGGTCTCGGGGCCCTTCTGATGCAGCAGCGGCTGGCCGCCGCCGTGTGAGGGATCCATGGGAAGTGTTTCTCCTGGGGTCGTGCGCGAATGTTCGGGTGTGGGGCCCGGCCGCGGTTCGAGCGGGGCGTCGGGCGGCGGCCGGGCCGGTCACGAGGCCGGGCGGTGAGGCCGTCGGCGTTGGCGCGGTCAGGCCGTCGGCATTGGCGCGGTGAGGCCGTCGGCGCGGTCAGGCCGTCGGCGCGGTGCGGCCGTCGGCGCGGTCAGGCGGCCGGGGGGCGGTGCAGGACGAGCCGGGTGAGCAGCCCGCTGCCGACCCCGGCCGCGAGCACGAGGGCGGTCCACCACAGGGGGTACGGCGTCAGCCCCAGCGCGGCGTCGAGGGAGCAGGCCCCCGGACCGGTGGCCGCCAGGGCGGCGGTGGCTCCGATGAGGACGAGGGGGTACTCGTAGCCGTCGTTCTGCACCCAGAGGCCGTTCGGCCATTTCACGGTGAGGGCTACGGTCATCACCCCGATGGCCCCGGTCGCGGCCAGCGGGGTCAGCAGGCCGGCGGACAGCAGCAGGCCCGAGCCGATCTGGCCGCCGCCGGCTGCGAGGGCGGTGAGGGCGCCGCCACGGAACCCGTCGGACCGGAACTCGCGGGCCCCACCGTCGAGGCCCTTGCCGCCGAGGTGCGTGCTGATCTTCTGGACTCCGTGGCCGGTGATGAGCAGACCCACCAGCAGCCGCAGGACCAGCAGGCCGGTGTCCAAGGTCAGCCGGCCGCGTGCGCGCCGATGACCGTCTGCGCGTAGACGACGCCGAGGCCGTAGGCACCGGCGTGCTCCTTGACGATCTCCATGACGGCGCCGTACGTGTCCTGGCGCGCCCAGTCACGCTGGAGTTCCAGCAGGACCTGCACCCAGGTCACGGGGACCGCGCCGGCGGCGATCATCCGCTGGAGGGCGTGTTCGTGGGCGGCGGGGGTGACGCCGCCGGAGGCGTCGGTGACGACGTAGACCTCGTACCCCTGCTCCAGTGCGGACAGGGCGGGCAGGACGAGGCAGACCTCGGTCCACAGCCCGGACAGGATGATCTTCCTGCGGCCGGTGGCGCGGACCGCCTCGACCAGGGCCTCGTCCTCCCAGGCGTTCATGCTGGTGCGGTCGACCGGCTTCTGGTCGGGGAACACGGCGGCGAGCTGGGGCAGGAGCGGGCCGGAGAAGGACTCCGCGGCGACCGTGGTGAGCACCGCCGGTACGTCGAAGGCGCGCGCCGCCTTCGCGAGGCCGACGGTGCTGTTGATGATGGCGGTGCGGTCGCCGCTGCCCGTCCCGAAGAACATCTGGGGCTGGTGGTCGACGAAGAGCATGACGGAGTTGTCCGGCGTGAGCAGGTCCGCACTGGGGGCGGCATGCACCTGGGCGATGTCGAACATGGGAACGTCCTCTCGGGAAACGGCGTCAAGGGATCGAATCGGTTCCGGGGCCGATCACCGAATCGTGGTGACCGGCACTCCTTGAACGTAGATCCGTCCAGGTCAGCCGGATTGCCCGAGCGTGCCGGGCCCCTTGCCCATGCGTGCACGACGCCCCACGGTCGGCTCTGCACGCGGACGCTCTCCGGCCCGCCGGTGCCGAACGGAGCCGGGATTCCGGACACTTGTCGGTGCAGAACCTTCGGAGGGCTCCGTGTCAGGCGGCTGTCCGCCTGAGTTCCGTCGCAGGGTTCCTCGACCTCGTTGCCACGGGACGCCTGGCCGGCACGTTGTCGATCCCGCGACCGACTACCGCCTACCGCCGGAGGAGACCGTCAGCTGGTGGCGAGAAGGTGCTCGAGCCAGTTGCGGCGTGCCGCGACAGCGGCCTTGCTGATCCGCGCCTCGGGGGCCTTCCGGTCGAAACCGTGGATTCCACCGGGCCACACGTGCAGCTCGGCTTCGCCGCCGGCCTGCCAGATCCGGTCGGCGTAGGCGAGGATCTCATCGCGCAGGCACTCGGCGGAGCCGACGTCGAGGAATGTGGGCGGCAGGCCGGCCAGGTCGGTGGCGCGGGCGGGCGCGGCGTACTGCGGCACGTCAGCTCCGCCCCGGGCGTTGCCGAGCAGCGAGCTCCAGGCGAACCCGTTGCGGCCGCGGTCGAAGAGTTCGACGTCGTCCATCTGCAGGGCCGAGGCGCTGTCGTTGCGGTCGTCGAGCAGCGGGGCGATCAGCAGCTGGCCGAGCAGGCGGGGACCGCCCTTGTCGCGCACGGTCAGGGCGAGCGCTGCGCTGAGGGTGCCGCCGGCGCTGAAGCCCGTGACGACGATGCGCTCAGGGTCGATGCCGAGCTCGTCCGCGTGGTCGGCGACCCACAGCAGGCCGGCGTAAGCGTCGTTGATCTGGGCGGGGTAGGGGTGCTCGGGCGCGAGCCGGTAGCCGACCGAGATCAGTGTGGCCCCGAGCCGCTCGGCCGTCTCGAGTATCTGGTCGAGCCCGGTGCGGTGATCGCCACAGTAGAAGCCGCCGCCGTGTGTGAAGTAGAGCGCCGGCCGCGACGCGGGCGCGCCGGAGGGTGTGCATACCAGCAGCGGGATCTCGGGGGCGCCGTCCAGGCCCGGCACCGAAGGCTGGAAGACGGTGAAGCGCCCGCCATGACTGAGGTCCTCGAGCGCCGCGACTGCGGCGTCGTCCTCCGCGCGGATCACCGACAGCCTCTCGGGGCTCATCGGCGCCAAGTCCGGTTCCTCCGCCAGGTAGGCGTCGTAAGCGACCTGCAGTTCGGCATCGAGAGGAACGGGAACGGCGGGCACGGTCTTTCCAGTTTCAAGATCCATGCGCGCACGCTAGCGCCCCTGCTTCTTTCGCATCATCCGGTTTTCAACACCGTGCCGATCACAGGTCCTGATCTTGTTATCGACGCGGCCTGGCCGCCGCTTGAAGGGACCTCGTCGCTCAGGGACCACACGGGCAACGCGTTGGACGCTCCCTTGTCGTTCCCGAGTTTCGGGGCAAGACGCGGGGAGACAATACGAGTGGCACACCGTCGGTCTTATCGGGCCAGAGCGGCGGGATTTCGGGGCAGGGGGTAGGCATGTCACTTGCGCGGAAGACCGCGGCCATCGTGGTGGCCCTGGTGGGAATGGGTTCCACACCGTTGATCTGGGTTCTGGACGGCTCGGACGCCGGACAGCTCACAGGGGCGTCCGTCCAGGCCGCCGTCGGCATCGCCGCCCTGATCTGGGCGCTGCTTCAGCCTTCCTCCCCCCGCAACCCGACGCCTCGTACGCAAGACACGGCGGTCCGGACCGGTACGGCGGACGCGAGCGGCGGTGCGAGCGCCGTCTCGGGCATCAGGCACCGACCGGGCCGGCGCGGTAGCGGTTCGGCGAAAGCCGAGGACACCGGCGCGGTCACCGCCTCCGGCGAGAACAGCCGCGGCGTCAGCGGCATCGATTACAGCTGACCCCGCCTTCGGCAGACAGGCACAGGTGCTGGCACCGGCACCGGGCAATCAGCACCGGCCGCAGACGGGTTGCGAGCAGAGACACCCGAAGGCGAGGGACATCCGCTCATGGCACCAGGAGACCACCACCCCCGGGTGCCGTCCCCCTCCGGCCCCTCCGACGAACGGAACACGGCAGCCGACACGACGCCCGAAGTCGCCTCCACGCCGGCCACCGGCGAGGCTCCCGGCCCCACAACTCACGTGTCCGGGACCGGGAATGCGAACGCCTCCCACGGAGGGTTCGCCAACTCGGGCTACGTGGAGAACGTGTCCGTGGTGCAGCCCCGGCGGTCCCCGAAGGACGCGCAGGGCAGTCCCGACCTGCCGGCACTCTGGGAGCTCCGGCGAGGGCGCATGGCCGGTGCGATCATGCTCGGGTGGGTCACACCCCAGCTCCAGGACGCCCGCAGGCGGCTGCACCTGGTCGACGTCCCGATGACACTCGCCGTCGGCGGCAACCAGCCCACACCGCTTCCGCCCGGCACCCCACCACGCGAGGTGTTCGAACGATCCGCTCAGCAGTTACTGATCCTCGGCGAGCCGGGCGCGGGCAAGTCGATCCTCATGCTGCGCCTCATGGAGGACCTGCTCCGCGACGGCAATCCGTGGACCACACCCGTGCCGGTACCGGTCGTCGTACCGCACGACCGTCCCGCCCCAGCCGACGTGACGGAATGGCTGATCCCCCAGGTGACCACCTGGTTCGACCTGAAGCGCGCCGAGGTCGCGGCTCTGCTCCATCTCGGCCTGCTGGTCCCGTGCCTGGAGGGCTTGGACGCCGTCGCCGAAGCCCACGTGGAGGGATGGGCAGCGGCGATCACCGGGCACCTTGACCGGCACCGCGAGCAACCGATGGTCGTAACGAGCCGCGAGGCGACGGCGCAGGCCATGGGCGTCGGCCCGGCCCTGACCGGCAGCCTCCGGATCCAGGCCCTCACCGACACTCTGCTCGACGACGCGGTCGCCTCGCTCGGCGATGACCGCCACCCCGTCGAGGACCTGCTCGCCGACAACCCGGGCATCAGGGAATGGTGCACCACCCCGCTGATGCTGGCGGTGGTCGCCGCGGTGGAACCCGGAGACTGGGACGCCCCTTCGCAGGACGAGGTCCTGCAGTTCGCGATCGCCTCTCCGGACCCCCGCCATCTCCAGGCGACATGGGAATCGGCACAGGCCATGCAGCGCGTGCGCGAGCAGTACGCGGCGCTGCGGCACTACGTGGACAGCCTGCTGCGGGAACCCGCCCCCGCCGCCCCGCTCCGCAAGACCCGGCGGACCCGGATCCTCCGCAGGACCCCGCCGCCCGGACGCCCCGTGCCACCCGTACCCACGATGCGTTCGGACCCGAAGCTGACCGGCGGGCTGCGGGGTCTTGCGCGCGCCATGAGGTACAGCGGGCAGGAATACTTTGACAGCGTCAGCCTGCTGGCCGCCTCGGACCCGGCCGAAGCCCGCCTCCTGGGCGCCCGAAGCTTCGCCCCGCGGGTACGGCAGGAGATCCTGCGGGACCTGGCGATCGCAGGGGTCGTCCTGAGCACCCGTGCCTACTCCATTGCCCCGGGTGTCCTGCTCTTGTTCGGCTGGTCGCTGCTCATGCTCTGGTACACGCAGGTGTACGGCGGGCTGCTGGAGGCGCCGGCTCTGCGCTGGGTAGGGCGCTGGACGCACGTCCTGCCCGGCCAGTGGCGTGCACCGCTGAGGACGGCGGCCCTGGGTTACGTGGTCACGCTCGCCTACGCGCTGATGGCAAGGCTGCCGTTCGGGACGGCCGTGGTCGTCGCCGCGGTCATGGCCGCCGCGCTCCTGGTTGTGGGAGCCGGCGCGGGCCTGGCCACGTTCCGTACCCGCGGCACCGCGGCCGAGCCGAGGCGCTCCCTGCTCCGCGTCCTGCTGCGGGGAGTCGCCGCCGCGGCCGTGCTAGGACCGGTGTACTCGGCGGCCGCCTGGTGGTGTGCGGAGCTGGCGGGAACGAACAGCTTCTCGATCGGCGCGTGGGCAGGGGACGCGGTCTTCGCCGGCTTCTGCGTCTTCACGGTGTCCGGCGGATTCGCGCTGGTGCGGCACGTGATCGACCGGCTGCGGCTGAGACTGAACTACGGCGTGCCCTGGCGGCTCTCGGCGTTCCTGTCCATGGCGACCGACCACGGTCTTCTCGTGGCCACCGGCAAGGGGTACCGGTTCGTTCACTCCACGATCCGCTCCGCGGTCGAGGTCGCCCTGGCCGACCAACCCCTCGAAGTACCCGCCCCCACGCGCTCCCACGGCCCCTGGGCGAGCGGGTACGACAGCCGGGAAAGACTTTTCGCGGTGGTGCTGGACGAGACGGTTGCACGGCGCGACATCCGCCGGAAGCTGGCCGCACGCCCCCGCCTCGGGGAGGAGGGCCTGCGGGAGTCCCTCACGGCCCGGCGGTCCGCCCTGCTGTCGCAGGTGTCGGGTCACGAGCAGGCGTACCGTGAGGTGCTCGACCCCACCCGGGCCGCCGACGACGCCGATCCCACGATCAGGTACTACCTCCCGATCGCGCTGGTGTGGCTGCTCCTCGGCACCAGCCCGCTCGTGCCACTGGTCGTCCGCGACGGAGAGCCGGTCGGCCTCCTGGAGGGGACCCTCGGCATCGGGCTCGTGCTGGCCCTCCTGATCGCACCGCTGTGGGTGCTGGGTCTCGAAGGCGACGAGCACCCTGTCGCGGCGCCGGTCATCGGCGTCGTGTACCTGTTCGCGGCCGCACTGTCCCTGATGTTCGCACTCCTCCGAATCCTGGACAGCCGGTTCGACCGGGCGCCGCCGGACGAGTTGTTCGGCGGCTGGCACCTGGCGGCCGCAGGGCTGGGGACCTTCTGGCTGCCCGCCGCGGCAGCGGCCGCCGGTTACGGCATCGGCCGGTCCGTCGACCGCCTGCGCATCGGCCGCCGCGTGAACTGGGCGGCCGCCGACGTGGCGTTCAAGGAGTGGACAGCGGCCCTGGAACACGAGGTCCTGACCCGCGCCCACGCACTGCTCGACGAGACACGGCGAACGGAGCCCACCCGACGCGACGACGACCACCGCGCCCGCCCCGGACCGCCGCCCGAGGGGTGCTGTGGTCCAGGCCTGTGACATGGCCTACTGCCCGGGTCCCGGCGCGCACCGCGGTTGTGACGCCGGGGCGGCGCATGCTCCTCAGCATGTCTTCGGCGCGAGGCGTCCGCCGGTCTGTCGTGTGCTGTGCCGACCCCCGGGACTGGGCGGCCGAGATCACGCGCGGCCACAACTGGTGTCGCAGCGGCCGCCCGTCGGCCCCGCCCGGGATTGTGCTGCAGGGGCGGGGCTGAGCGTGAGGGACGGCCGCCGGAAGCGTAGGTGAGCCCACGGGGGGCGAGGAGCCCTGCACTGTGGGCGTGGTAAGGAACGCGTGGAGATTGCGTGCAGCGGCCTCCAGGCGTCGGCACCACCGCAGCAGTGATAACGCGAGCGCAGCCATGTTGTCGCCTGCCGTCTCTGACACCCTCCGTGTCGGCTGCGCCCGGGCAGACTCCTTGGCCTTCAAGTGGCTTCTCCTGAGTGTCCTCGGGCGGCTCCAACGGCCACGAGAAGATCTTGAATTGAACGCACCGTGACCGGCGAGCGCCATGACGACGCAAAGCGGTGGGACGGTGGTGGCGCGGAGCGAAGGACTTCCCTATGCGTCCGTTCCAGGGAATTCCCGGCTGGTAGCCGCCTCACCGACCGACTTGCGTTTGACCGCGCCCAGACAACCATCCGACCCGCCGCCTTCGGGCGCGGAGAAGGGCCGCGTCTGCCCATGCCTCCCCCCACACGCCCTGCGCGAGGAGCTCGACAAGCTGATGCGCCGGATGCGCCTGTCCTACATACGCGAGGCCGCACCCGGGCGTGTTCATCACCCTGGCGACCCACCCCGGCCTACGGGCCGAGGCAGACCGTCTCGATGCGGCCGACGCCGCCCTCGATGACACCGTCGACCCCCACGACCCTCAGGTCGAGGAACTCTCCGCGCAACACTGCGGGGCCCACGACAAGACCCTGCTCCAGGCATCGAAGCCACCGGACTGGACGTGGCCGAGGTCGACCTTCCCACTGTCGACAGCCTTCCCGGTCCAGTCAGCGTGGCCTGTTGTCCGAACCAGCGGCCGCTTTTGACGTCGCAGGGAGCGCGCCGGCCCGGCCCAGAAGCCGTTGCCATACCGATCATGGAGTCTGCCGATCGAACGGGAGTCCCGATCGCGTGGTCGCGGACCTGTCCGGCACGAGAGCAGGGCCTGGCGGTATGCGGGGAAAATCCAAAGGAGCGGACGGCCGCGCGCTGCTACGGTCGGCGCCATGAGCTGGCTTCCCGATGACTTCGCCCACCCTGTCCTGGTACCGCTGCCGGGCGGTGGGCATCACCTGCGGCCGATCCGGGAGGCGGACACCCCGCTCGACTATCCGGCTGTGATGGGCTCGCGCGAGCGCCTGTGGACCATCTTCGGTCCGGCCTGGGGGTGGCCCGCGGCCACCATGACCTACGAGGCCGACCAGGCCGACCTGTTGCGGCACGAGAAGGAGATCGCCGCTCACCAGTCCTTCAACTACGCGCTGTTCGACGCGGCGGAGACGGCTCTGCTCGGCTGTGTCTACATCGACCCCCCGGAGAGAGCCGCCGCGGACGCCGAGATCTCCTGGTGGGTGGTGGACGAGCTGGTGGGCAGCAAGGTCGAGCAGGCCCTCGACACGCTGGTACCGCAGTGGATCGCCGCCGACTGGCCGTTCGAGCAGCCGCGCTTCCTCGGCCGTGAGATCTCCTGGTCGGACTGGCTCGCCCTGCCGGAGCATCCCGACAGGTAAGCGACGCTGGGCGGGTGGGTGGCCGTCCGGCCGATGCTGCCGACGCCCGACCTCGTTTGTAGGGGCAGGGTGGGGGCCCGGGGGCTACCGCCACCATCAGCTGCTGGACACGATCCGCTACCTGGTCGCGGGTGTGATCTCATGGCGGGCGATGCCCGCGGACTTCCCCGCATGGGCCCGGGTCTCCGTCTTCTTCCGCCGCTGGCGCGACCACAGGTTGATCGCCGAGTCCCGCGACCGGCCGGGCGGGACGCTCCGTGAGCGCCCACGCGATCCCCCGCCGGTCCGGCTCGTTGGGATACGGCTTCTGAGCCTCACCGGTCAGAATGTGGAGTTTGACCAGGAGCGATGCGGGGTGAGGCCGCGTGCACACACCGCCCCATGTTTGCCCCATGCGCTCCCCATGCGTTCGCCCCCAAAGTTCCCCTCGATGGGTCCTCCCGTGCTCCCAGAGCCGCGCGGACCAGAGGGTGTCAGAGGACGGGGAGGGAGGTAAGACGGCGGGGGCGCCCCCTCAGGGGCGGGCCCCCGCCTTCCGTCGCTCGGTCAGGCTGCAGCCAGATGCTTCTTCGACCAGATCTGAACCGGTTTCTGGTGTTGCTGCAATGCCCATTCGAGGTAATGCTCACCGAGCTCGGGCAGGAAGGCCCGATCACGCCGGATCTCGCTGGGCGGGCTCATCCCCCGGACCCTGGACCAGGCGGCGAACCATGCCGGGAGCTTTTCGAGGGGGACCTCGCAGGCCTGAAGGAAGCTCAGGTACTGCGCGACGTCGACCGGCAGGGTCCGCGCGGTGAGGATGCGGTGAACCGTGGTGCGTGGCAGGCGCCAGCTTCCGGCCCTCTCCGAGAAGGCGCGGATCGGCGGGCGGCCGGCGGCCCCGTAGGCGTCCCGCAGGGCTCGGCTCATGTCAGCCGTGTCGGTGACGAGATCGGGGCGCGGCACGTACGCCGACCGGGCACGACGCTGGTAGGCCTTGGACGCCCTGCAGTGGAGCTCCCTTGCGCGGTCGTACTCTGTGCTGCTGTCGACGCCGCAGGCTTCCAGGTAGCCCTCTACGTGCTTCCACGAGGGCATCGTCTTGCCGGACGCTGCCCGCTTCAGGGTCGAGGCGCTCCACCAGCTGGACGTGGCGAGCGTGGCGTACGGGGTCGAGCCCCGCTTGTCACGGAGGAACTGGGCGAGCTCGCCCAGCTCGGGCACCGTGTGTTCGACCGGGACTTCGGGCCGCCCCGCGCGGGCCATCTAGTTCACGCTCCCGTTGCCGGGGCCGACAGCGGCGTTCAGCAGCCGCCGCAGCAGCCCCGCCCCGCCGCCGCCCTTGCCGTTCTTGACGTTCGTGGCGACCAGGACGGCGACGCCGACCGCGCCGGCGCCGCCCAGCAGGACGAGAACATCCTGCACGGGCATGTGCGCAACGAGGGTGAGGAGGACCGCGGCCGCGAGGAACGCGGTGATGACGAAGGCGTGCGCCATGCCGAAGCGCACGCCGGAGTGCGGGGCCGGGGCCCCGTCGATCGGATTCATTTTCAGGCACACCTTTCGAAGGCCGGGCGGCGGCCACGAGGGCCGCCGACCGGCTGCTACTGGCTCCCAAAAGCCCTGTTCCGCTGAGTGATTGGCGTCACCCGCGTAGCGGAACGAGGTACTGCAGACCAAGAGTCCCAGCTCGGCCCCCCTCTGCGCCAAGAGGCCTCGATTGGCTCAGAGGACGCCCCAAACCGATGGAATTGCCCCCCACCTGTCACACGCGCCGGACCTGCGGTGATGGCCCGCCCGACGGGGTGGAAACAATTGGCCCAACTTGTGTCCGGTCAGGCGGCCGCCACCCCCGCCCCCGAATCCCTAACCTGAACTCCGTAAGCACGCGCCCAGTCCTTCGAGGGCGAGCGCGTCGCGCAGGCGCCCCTGACTGCTACTGGCTCCCACCACGGCACACCAGGGTCATCTGCGGGTCATGTTGGCGCATGACCTGCACGGCAGCCGATGAACGCACCCCTGGGTGCGGACATCGGCTTTCGCCGTGTCCGGGCCCACTCGGCCACATCTCACGGACAGCTACCGAACCCGCGGAGTGCCCGCGGTGGAGGTGCCGGGTCAGAGGTCCCCCCTCAGCTCCACCCCCAGCGGAGCCAGCGCATCGGTGGCCCTCGGCAGGACAAGGGACGGTGTCCGTGTCGAGTTCGCACGCGAGGGCCACGACAGTCCGGACGGGCCATGGGGCAGTCACAACAACATCAAAGGTGGGAGACATGGTCTGGTCCGCCCTTCAAGATCGGAGTCCATCACGGTCGGCTCCCCATGGGAGGGGAGGAAGAGGCCATGAAGAGTGCGGCCTCTCACGGCAGAACAGCTCGTGTTCACGCCAGTAGCCGCCGGCCCGGCCCGCACGGGTCCTAGGCCGTTTCCTTCGGATCACCTCGCTGACCAGATGAATATGGCGGCGAAGTGGAGTCCGGCGAGGTAGATGGTGGCGGTCTTGTCGTAGCGAGTGGCCAGACCGCGCCATTGCTTGAGCTTGTTGATGCAGCGTTCGACGGTGTTCCGCTGCTTGTAGGCCTCGCGGTCGAAGGCGGGCGGGCGGCCACCGAGCCGGCCCAGCCGCTTGCGGTTGGCCGCTTGGCCCGCGGGCTGAGGGATCACAGCGCGGATCCCGCGTCGGCGGAGGTGACGACGGATTGCCCGGGACGAGTACGCCTTGTCGGCCAGGACCACGTCCGGGGTGATCCTGGGACGGCCGATCCGCCGGGGCACCCGTAAGCGGGCCATGACCTGAACGAATGCGGGTGCGTCACCGGCCTGGCCGGGTGTGAGGACGAACGCCAGAGGCCGGCAGCGGCTGTCGGCGGCGAGGTGGACTTTCGTGGTCAGTCCGCCGCGGGAACGTCCGAGGGCATGGTCGGACGGCTCGCCGGCCGGGGGCCCCTTTTGACGGGCTCCGGCGGCGTGCTGGTGAGCGCGGACGATGGTGGAGTCGACCGCTACGACCCAGTTCAGGTCGCCTGCGGCGTCGGCCTGGGCGAGCAGTTCGGTGAAGACCCTCTCCCAGGTCCCGTCGGCCGCCCATTTCCTCAGGCGGTTGTAGGCGCCCTTCCATGACCCGAAGTGTTCGGGAAGGTCCATCCACGGCCTGCCGGCGCGGTACTTGAACGCGATCGCGTCGATCACCTGTCGGTGATCACGCCACCGTCCACCCCGCTTCGGCGTCCGGTCCGGCAGCAACGGCTCGATGCGGGCCCACTGGGCATCAGTCAACGAAACATATCAACCAACGATCCGATGATGTGAAGGAATCGGCCTAGCGCCGCGCGGGCGGTCTCCGACGTGGATACTGCTGGGGAAGGACTTCGGGCAAGGGCTACGGCGGGGGCGACGTGTGGTCAGTGGTCTGGGTGATGGGGATCCGCGCAGCATAGGCCCCTACCGTCTCCTCGGTGTCCTCGGAGAAGGCGGTATGGGCAAGGTCTATCTGGGCAGTTCGCGGAGCGAACGCCGGGTGGCCGTGAAGGTCATCAGGTCCGAAATCGCCAGGAACCCGGAGTTCCGGGCGCGTTTCCGGCGAGAGATCGAATCCGCTCGCCGGGTGGGTGGCGCATGGACCGCGCCCGTCATCGACGCCGACCCCGACGCCGAGGTCCCTTGGCTGGCCAGCGACTACATCGACGCACCCGACTTGGGAAATCTCGTCGGCAGGCAGGGCCCGCTGAGCGAGGCTGGGGGGCTGTGGCTCGCGGCGGGGCTGGCAGAGGCGCTGGAGTCGGTGCACCGGGCCGGCCTGATTCACCGTGACCTGAAGCCGTCCAACGTCCTGGTGACCGACAACGGTCCGCGGCTCATCGACTTCGGTATCGCCCGGGCTTTCGAGGGGGCCGCGCGGCTCACCGGGACCGGCCTGATCATCGGCACACCCGGCTTCATGTCGCCAGAGCAGGCGGAGGGCGCGGAGCTGACGCCGTCCAGCGACATCTTCTCTGTGGGCTCCGTGCTGTTCTTCGCGGTCACGGGCAGGGAACCCTTCAGTGCCGGCGACGGCCGCGCGGTGCTGTACCAGGTGGTGCACAGGGAGCTGGACCTCAGTGCCCTGCCGCCCCGGCTGCGGCCAGCCCTGGACGCTTGCCTCCAGAAGGATCCTGCGAGGCGGCCGACGCTCGACAGGCTGCTCGACTTGGTCAACGGGGCGGCCGGCGCGGAACCTGAGGACGCCGGGGAGGAGCCACGGTCCGGCCCTCGTACCCGGGCGCATGCCGAGGCCCCGACTGAGACGGCCGTCTCGCCCACCGCCGTGCAGACGGTCGGCTCCCCCGCTGCCACGCTTCCTTCCCCACTGCCGATACTGATCACGCTCGTGCTGTGGACCGGAGGCGGTTTGGCTGGCCTGGTGGCCCTCGCCATGACCTCGGGTCTGGTCTTCGGAACGGCGATCCTGCCCATCCTGCTCTGGCTGGGTATCGCCGTTGCCCAGACGCAGGAACTGCGGGAGCGCCGGGCCGCCGTCCGGGCGGGTACGCCACCTCCGTGAGCGAGGCCCCAAGGAGGGGCATAAACGTCCTTGAACTGTGGCAGCTGTCCCGGCAGGGGGCCACTGGGCGATGCCCGGCGACGCGGCCCCGACAAGATCCGGAAGAGACGACCTAGGCTGACCCCATGGACATGCGGACGACCATCGAGGCCCTGGCGGCGCAAGCCGAAGAACAGATCGGTGACCAGGGGTGGATCCCGACTCCTACCGATCGCACCATCGCCGCGAAGGCCTCCGCCGACCTGCGCACCGCCATCGGCACACCCCACGCCCAGGAAGCCCTGCCCGCGATCGACCGGCTGGCGCACCTGCGGGAAGCGATCGCCGTCCTGGCCATCGCCCTCGCCGGCGTCCACGGACGACTCGCCTGGTTCCTCGGGGCGGCCACCACCGCCCTCACACCCGTCCTGCACTGGCGCGCCATGCCCGACGACTACGGCCCGACCTTCGACGCGGTCCTGCCCACCCCCGAGCAGTACACCGACGCCGAAGAGGCCATCCGTCGACTCCGTGACACCCTCACCCGCGTCACCACCGCCTGACCCACCATCAACCAGCGGAAGGCGGGAACGGGGCCCGCCCCGGACCACGGCCGCTGAAACCGCCCCCGATCGGGGCCCGTCCCGTGGCCACACCCCATCCCCGCGCGCCGGCGCCGCCCCTCCACATGGGCGGATCGAGTTGGCTCACTAGGGTCCATCCATCACGCCTACGCCGCTTCCGAGTAGCCGTGGTCAAGGGCGAAGGCCATGAACACCTGGCGTGCTGTCCCCCGGGTGTGCAGAAAGCGGTGATCGATGATTGCCGCGAGGTCGTCCAGAGCGGCCCGCAACACGGCCGCCGACATCCTGACGTCGGGATGGCGGGCGGCGGATGCCTGGTCCGCCAGTTGCATGGCGCCCGGGATTTGGCGGGCGAGCGAGATGGCGTCGTCGCCGTCGTGGAAGTAGTAGGACTCCGCGTACTGCAGGAAGTCGACGCAGATCACGCAGATGTCGGACGCCAGGCTGTCGAGGATCTCGGCGCCCGCGTCGGCGTCGACCTGGTCCGTTGCGGGGTGGGTGCGGACCAGGTGCGAGATCCGCAGCGCGAGGGCGCGGCGGCGACCCAGAGCCGGGAAGATGCCCAGTGTCCAGGCCACGGTCGCGCTCAGCAGCGCGAAGCCCGCCAGGGCCTCCAGCGGGGCGGCGATCCTGAGCCAGCCCGCGGCGGGGGCGATGTCCCCCAAGCCGAGCGTGGAGATGTGAACCAGGGACACGTACGCCGCGTCCAGGAATCCGGCGTGATCGGAGGGCCGCAGACCCGGCGCGTAGGTGAAGCCTTCCGGCATGTGCGGCCAGTACACGAGGGCCCAGCCGAGGACCGCGGTCATGGACCAGCAGGCGACGACGGCCGCCATGCCGACCGGGCCGGCGAGCCCCGTGCCCCGACGACGTGAGGACGTCTTCGACAGGCGCCACATCACGGTCATGACCAGGCGGCTCAGGCCGCCGTGGCGCGTCGGGTGCCACAGGGTGTGGAACACGTCCCGGAGGACCATCAGCACCAACCCCGCACCTGCCGCGGTGACCAGCCAGCCCATAAGGATTCCTCCAGGTCGTCCCGGGCCCTCGTGGCAGAGCCCACCGATCCCGCAGGTGACTGACTACCAGCCGGGCCGGGCCCGGTAGGCACGACTCGCCCAGCCGGCCGCCGCAGCGGCCCGGCTCAGGACCCATGGTCTCGCCTTCTGCCCCGTCGCGCGCCGCGCCGGGCCGGGAACAGCACCGGCCCGCGCGGGCCGGGCCGGAATGAACCGGTTGTCCACGGCCAGGGGCCGGGCCCGTGTCCGCAGCCCTCTTCATGGCGTGGTCGGCGTACGGCCTGCAAGGTCGGCCGTCGTCCGCTGGACACGGTAGTTCCAGCGCGCGAGTGACCTGACGACGGTTTCGGCACCGATGGGGTTGGCGCTGTGGACGTAGACGGCTCCGATCCGGAAGGGCTGTCCGTTGAAGGCGGCTTCTTCCATGAGGGTCACCACCGGCATGATGGTGTCGTCGCCGCCGAGATCGTGGTCGAGCCACAGCTCGTCGATGAAGCTGTTGCGGTGCTCCTCCAGCAGCTGGATGCCTTCGCGGCTGGTGCGGGCAATCCGCGTGGCCCGGGGCAGGGGGCGGAGGTCGTCTATGCCGAGGACGAGGGGTATCGGCGAAGCGAGGGGCTCTTTCACTGGGGCATTGTCACAGCCGCCCGGCGGGCTGACCACGCGGTGTCGAGGCTCGACTGTGCGGGTCGCGCCCCCGGCGAAGTGGTCCCGCGGGCTCCTGTCGGGCCAGTACGAGTGGGCCGGCGCTCGTCCGTGTCGGCGCCGTACGGTCCGCCCGAGAGCGAGCCCGGCGCCGCGGCCGGCCGCTCGGCGTCGGCGAGCGGAAGCGTCTGCCCGTCCGGCGGCATCCAGTACGTCCCGGCCGGCTCCGGCGTGTTCCGTCGGCCGGGGTGTCCGAGGGGTGTCCGAGGGGTGTCCGACCGGACAGCGGGAGAGAGCTGCGGAGGGGCGCGGCTGCGTGTGGGGGGGATACGGCGTACAACTGGAGGGCCTCGTACGGGGCCGGTGCGGCGTCAGTCGTGCTGCCGCCGAGCAGGAGGCCAGGAGACGTGTCCGTCACCGTGGTGATCGCCGACGACCAGCAGCTGGTCCGTACCGGCTTCCGGATGATCCTCGACAACACCCCGGGGATCGACGTGCTCGCCGAAGCGGCCGACGGCAACGAGGCGCTGGAGGCGGTGCGGCGGCTGCATCCCGATGTGCTGCTGGCCGACATCCAGATGCCTGGTCTCGACGGCCTCGAGGTCACCCGCCTCCTGCGGGAGGAGGGGGCGGCTCAGGTGGTCATCGTCACGACCTTCGACGACGACACCTATGTGCGGACCGCCCTGCGCAACGGTGCCAGCGGCTTCCTCCTCAAGGACGCCAGCCCGGCCCTCCTGGTGGAGGCCGTACGTGCTGCCGCGGTGGGCGATTCGCTCATCTCCCCTGCCGTCACGGTGCGGCTGCTGGCCGACATGGCATCGAGGAAGGGGCCGGCGCCGGGTGCTCGGCCTGCCCGCGAGGAGCTCACCGTGCGGGAGAGGGAGGTGGTGGTGCTGGCCGCGCGGGGGCTGACCAATGCGGAGATCGGGCAGGAGCTGCGTCTTTCGGTCTCTGCGGTCAAGGCCCACCTCGCGCGGGTGCAGGGCAAGCTGGATGCCCGTAACCGGGTCGAGGTCGCCTTGTGGGCCTGGGAGAGCGGTCTGTCGCACGACTATCTGTCGCGCGACTAGTCTTCTGAGTCAGGAATTCTGTTCAGATATGAGGCGAGGCGTTCAAGGATCTCGTCCGCGGTCTTCGTCCAGACGTAGGGCTTCGGGTCGG